>DASRLH010000136.1:0-14651 GCA_035648595.1 Tepidisphaeraceae bacterium | reverse complement strand
CCCCGGCCCTCCCCCGGAGTGCCGGGAGAGGGAGAAGAGCCTGGCCCGCCGTCCAGAGGCCGGATGACAACCACGGCGTCTTTTTTATCAGCCCGCCCCGACTCCCCCCCGGAGCGCCGGGAGAGGGGGAACGGCTCAAGCCGGCCATCGCGCCGCAGGACAAACGTTTGTCCGCGCCAGGTAATCCGGCATCCCATCGCTCCGGCACACCAGACCGCCAGGCTCATAAGCTCGCGAACGGGGAGCAATGGGAGGTTGGCATAGCCTTTTTGCAACCGTCGCGCGATATCGGCGGTAACGATCCACCGCATGAAAAGCGTCAGCCCCAGAACCAGCGCGCCCCACCTTGAAAAGCCGCTGGAAATCAGCAATGCAAAGGCCCAGGGGATCGGCCAGGTGACCAGCATCCCGGTGTATTTTCCCATGCCCAACAGCCGTATGCCGCGTGCCCAGCGCACCTCGCGTACCCACTGCTGGCGGAACGAAACGCGCCCCAACACGCTTCCAACCACATAGGGCGACAGCACCGTGCGCAGCCCGCGCTGCTCGATCAGGCGCACGATCTCGTAGTCGTCCAACATGTGATCCGCGACGGCGGCAAACCCGCCGGCGGCAAGCAGATCGCCGCGCCGCAGCGCGACCGTCGCGCCCATCCCGATGCGCTGGCCCATGCGATGCGCCAGCGCGACGGCGGGAAGAAACAGCCCGCTCATGTGCAGCACGGCAAGCCGGGCGGGAAGCCCGACAGGCGCCAGCCCGCGATAGGCGCAGGTGACCAGGCCCGCCGTTGGATCCGCCAGCGGCGCCGTCACGCGCGACAGATAGTCTGGCCCCACGCGAATGTGGCCATCACTGATCACCAATATGTCGCCGGTGGCTTGTCCCGCCAGCGCGTGCAGGCTGGCGATTTTTGGATTGGCGCCCAACGGCGGCGCGACGAGCAGGCGGATCGATAATTCCGGGAAGTCCTGCTGCAACTTCGCGATGATTTGTGTCGCGGGATCTTGCGGATCGGCGACGGCGAAGTGAATGTCGAAGCTCCCCGCGTAATCCTGCCGGCAAAAACTCGCGAAGTTTTCGTATGCGCCGGCATCGAGGCCCTTGATGGGTTTGAGAATTGACACAGAAGCGGACGAAATGGGAGGTTGCTCAGAACGCGAAATGCTAATGGCAACATTCATTGTGACACGGGCGTCTCGCCCGTGCGGATTGTGCGTCGCATCGACTCCATTGCAGTTCCGCAGCAAAACCCTGGCACTCCTCCACGCCAACATCCAATACACCCACCCCGCGCCAACCAGAACCGCCAGCACGACCGTGAGCGCTTCGCGAATCATCGGGTTCCTTCGCGCAGATCGGCATATGAGCAAAGCCGCGCGGCGCGCTTCTCGATCGTCCGGCGAACGTCGGGGCTCAGCAGCGTTTGGAGTTCTCCGGGGTTGGGGCCAAGGTCATCGGTGCGCGGACCGGTAGTCGGATGAAAGTAGATTTCCACGGTACTCTTCACTTCGTGTCTTTGTGACTTCGTGGTTAGTCCTCTTTTTTCCTGGGGCAGGGAAACGTCCCGCGCCCGCTCCAGCAATGAAATGACATACGCCTCATCCATATGTCCGCTTTGCATCAATCCATATACGCGGTCCGCGACCGCTAGATTTTGACCGGCCAACCGCCTGCGCGCCCGGCGTCCCAGGCACCCGAACGCGGCGGCCCACAGTATCTTGGTCAAAGCGCGCTGGGAATTGTACCGCAGGGCAAAGCGCAAATCATCGCGCGGCACGCGCACGCCCGCCGCCCCATATTGCGTGGCCAACTTGACGAGCAGCGGGAAAACGGCGGGATGAAGGTGCATGTGCTGATGGCCATCCACATGCGCCATCGGCAATCCGGTCTGCGCGAATCGCTCAAATTGGGCTTCCATTTCCAGGGCCACCTGCCGGCGGGCGCGCGGATCGAAGAAGTATCGCATTCCCAGCCGCGCTGGAGCGTTGGGGAAACACCCATCGGCATTCACCAGTTGCGGAATCCGATCCGCCGGCAGCACCCCCCTGCCGTCCGCCAGCACCAGATGCAGCCCGACGGCCAACGTCGGCGTGTCGCGGGCGATGCGCACGGCATCCCCGAATGCCTCGCCGGATACCATCAGGCTCGCCGCCGTCAGCACACCCTGGCGATGGGCCCGCAGCACGGCCTGGTTGATGGCTGGAGAACGGCCAAAGTCGTCGGCGGTGAGGATGAGATTCAAAATAAAGCCCTTTTGACGGCGGGCACTTCCAATGCAGCTATTGGTTTTAAATCCGAATTCCCGAATGCCCGAAAGGGCATTCATTGGGCTTCCGCCGCCAAGACGCGATCAAATGCCATCTCAGCCTGTTCGGTAACCAAAAGCTGAGACTTTTCCACCAGCTTTCCGGTCGCTTCCAGCAGATCATCCAGGGGTATGTTTTTTGATGAGCCTTTGGGCGGTTGGTTTTTTTGCCACTCGGCGAAGTTGTGTGTGTACTCCGCGACACTCCAATCATCAACGTCCGCAAACCGCTCGGCGACTTCCTGAAGCTTTTTAATCTCGTATCGTGTCAGCCGCCCGACGCCCGGATCGGCGACGAGTTCGATATCCCGGGAGACGGGCCGCAGATATTGCTCCCAAACGGGGCTTGAAAATCCCCGCCCCTTGATCAAGTCGTAGGTATGGCTGAGCACCGGGCCATGATCCATTGCGACGGGTCGATCGCCGGTGATGGGGCGCGCCCGCTCGGTAAGCGCTTCGCGGTCGGCAATGTAAAGCAGCTTCAAAAGGCGCAGGCGGCTCATCCGGCGCGCGGGCTCGGTCTTGAGCAATACGACGGCGGCCTGCGCCACTTTAAGGGGATGGAATGGGATTAGCATGGCTACCTTCGACTCTCATCGACTGTTGGTATGTCACGGGCGCTACTTCGGCGCGCTCGCATACAACACCATGTTCGTCATCAGCTTTACCGCCGACGCCGGGGTATATCCCACGATTCCGTCCACAGGTTCGCCGACCAGACCGGCGGTCAAATCCTCGCGGCTGTAGAAGACGCCGATGCGGTCGCCGATCCTGATGCCGCGAATTCGCGGATCGTGGGCGGCGCCGGTGAAGGCGCGGCGGGCGAAGTTGCGGAACACAATGTCCTTGCTCGTGATCTTCGGCTGACTATAGACCATATCATCCAGCGCCAGCGGAGTAGACAGGGCATTCGCTGCCGCGGCGCCGAAGATCGTCTTGAGTTCACTCTCGGCGCTGTCGGCGAAATCGGTTGAGCCGCCGGCGGCGTCCACGATCAAGGTGCCGCCGGCGTCCACGAAATCCTTGAGCTCCTTGCGGGCCGCGTCGTTGAGAACGAACTTGGTGGCGCCGGTGAGGGCGGCGATCTTATAGTCCGGGAAGTGCAATGCGCCTTCGCCAAGCTTTACCGGCTCGGCTTCGAGGTCGATGTGCTGGTCATTGTGCACAATGGCACAGAAACGCCGCCACGCGCCCGGCTCGGGGTCCCAGTTTTCGCCCGCCTCGACGCGGGCGACTTTCACCTCGCGCCCGCCGGGGCCGTCGGCATTTACGATGTACGTTTCACCCTTATGCGCCAGGTTTTGCTTGTCCGTCGCGTAAAGGAAAATATTGCCGGCCAGTTGGAACGATTCCTCGCGCGTCTTGGCCGAGTCGGTCTGCCAGGCGCGGCTGGGGTCGGAATCGGGGATCAGGATCATGATCTCGCGCACGCCGTTGCTCATCCCTTCCACCAGCGGATGCCGCTTCCATTGCCTGGCGTGATACTGTTCGTTGTAGATCGGATGGTTGATCGGAAGGCGGCGGAACTCATACTTGGGGAACATCTTGTTCCCCAGCTTCTTAAAGGTAGTGCCAAAGATTCGGCTGCTACAGTCGGCATTGCCCAGGATCATCCCCCCCTGCTCGACAAACAGGCGGAGCTTGGCGATATCGGCGTCGCTCAGCTTCAGCTCCTCGCTGCCGGCGATGTAGAGGATGGGCGCATCGTGCAACTCATCCACATTCACCTTCAGATTGACGATCTGCCAGTTGAGGTATCCTTCCAGCGAATGCTTGCCCATCCACTTTGCGAGATTGGCCACGTCGCGCGGTCGCTCGTTCCAGGGATCGGCCTGGCGTTTGGGGGTGATGTCATACTGGAGCTTGTTCATCATCACCGGCGCCCTGCCGCGCACGAGAAACAGGAGGCCGAAGCAGGTGTCATGAATGGTGCCGGCCCAGGATCCATCGGGCCCCTGGGAATGCACAAGGGCGTCGGATCCGCGATCATACCAGTTGACGGTGTTGAAGTATTTGCGGCCGCTGGCCACGCCGATTCGCTCGATTCCATAAAGGCCGTAGAAGTACCATCCACTGGCGCCGGGATTCAGGGCGGCGTCGATGTGATGATCCATCCACGCCAGGCCCTTTTCGATGGCTTCGTTGCGGACGCCGCCGTGACATACATCAAAGATGTGGTAGTTTTCCCGCATGATGTAGTCCTGCGTGATGAACAAGGTGGCGATGCCGGCGCTGGTCATGGTATAGGTGGGCTTGCCTTGCGCGTCGTGGGTATCGCGGTAGCTCCAGCCGCCATCGGCGTGTTGGGAATGCGTCCAGACTTCGTTCTCCTGCTTCCAGTAAGGAAAGGGTATTTCCGCGCCCGCCTGCTCCAGGGCCCAGGCGCCCAGGACTCCATACTGGCTGTTGGAGCGGTCGAACCAGGCATTGGCCGGCGGCCCGTTGGGATCGAGCCCCATGCCGCGCGAGCCCAGGGATGTTGCCGCGGCATTGCCGTAGGAATAACCGTAGTAGCCCGCGTACCGTCCTTTTTGGATTCGGCTGGCCAATACGAAATCGCGGTCGAGATCGCGCGCCTGATTATTGGCCCGCGTGCGCGATTCGGCGGGGATCAGGTTCCAGACCTGCGAGCGCAGCCCGACGGCGTACGTGCCGCGCAGATCATTGTCCATGAGCCATTTGATCGCCTTTTGGATCTCCGGCTTTCGCGGGCTTTCGTTGGCGGCCAACAATGCGTAGGTTGCGATGGCGCTTTCCCCGCCCCACTTGGCCGCCTCGCTGAACCCGCCCTCCTTGGGCGGCTTGGGCCGGGGGATGGTCTCCCAGTTCCCGTTCTTTTCATGTGCATACAGATACGCCACCGCCCGCTGGATGGCGGTATCGACCTCCGCCGAGCTCGCCGCCCCCCGCGCCGCCGGCGCACTGGCCAATGCCGCGATCACCGCGACTGCGGACGCCAAGGCCATTCTCATCCGCGAAAACGTGAATCCGGGGTGCCGTGACATAAGGGAGCCTCAGTGATGCAGTGCCTGGGTGTAAGGTTTATTCTCTCCGATGACGCCAACTGGAATGAAGCCGGTGAGGCCGCCATGCACCCTCGGCAAGCCGAACCGGCAGCATATTTAACCATAAATGGACTCAAAATGCGCGTCAAATTTCCTGGGAATGTGCACCGGAGTCGCGCGCTCGTGGCTCCCGCCCGCGCAGGCGTCGGATGAGTTGGCGTGGAATGCGAGCGGCCCTTTGGAATACACGGCGACGATCCGCGCGCGTTCCAACGCGAATTATGCCAAATGACGCCTTGCGGGGCCACCACTTGGGTATTACGCTTTGTTCATTGCGCGGGCCGGATCGGCGCGATCACGACGACTTGGTTTGCCTTCGCGGATCGGGAGCCATTTCTCTAACCGAGGACAAGCATGTTTTCCTTCGCCGCCGCGATCCGCGCGTTGTGCGGGCGGTGTCCAACTTTATTGGCCCCCAAATCGGCCAGGGCCGATCGCCGGCTGAAGCGCGCCGCGGGTGCGACTGTCGAGGCGATGGAACAACGCCTGCTGCTCAGCGCCGTCCCGCCGGGCGTGCAATTCAGCGCGGATGCCGTTTACTCCGACAGCGGCAATCCGGGCGCTTACATTTTCGATCTCTCCGGCGGTACCGCGACGTTTGACACCGATATTTCCAAAGCCAGCCCCGACTGGCAAAACGCCACGATTGCTCTTGGCGATGGCACCAAAGCCGTCTTCAACTCGCCGCAAACGCTTCTAGGCCTGCAACTCGCCGGCTCCGCCAAACTCACCGCCAGCACCGGCGGCGGAGGCGCCAACGGGAACTTCATCGACATCGGCTTGGGCGGACTTTCCATGTCCACGACTGCCACGATTGATCTCGCCGACAACGACATGATCCTGCAAAACGCGGGCTCGGCCGGCGTCGCGCAGATGCAATCCCTCGTCTCCAGTGCGTTCAACGGCGGCAACTGGCTGGGCGCCGGCGTCGGCAGTTCCGATGCCGCCTCCAGCGTCGGCTCCTCCATGCCGATGGGAATCGGCTACGCGGAGAATTGCGCGCCGAATCTTGCCACGCCTTTTACTACTTTTGATGGAGTCGTGGTTACCAGTACCACCGTGTTCGCAAAGTATACCTTGGCCTCCGATGCCAACCTTGATGGCAGAATCAACAACAAGGACTACGCCGCCCTCGAACGCTACTACAACCAGACCGGCACCAACTTCCCCGAAGGCGACTTCAACTACGATGGGCAAACTAACGTCACCGACTACAACATCCTGTACGGCGAGTTCGGCGACAACCTCTACGGCCCCAACGAGGCCCGCGTCCTCCAGCCCATCGGCCAAACCATCGCCGCCCTGTCCAGCCAAACGTACTCGGGCCCCGTCGGAAGCTTCACCGACAGCAACAATCCAACCGCCGATGCCTCGACGACCTCCTACTACACCGACTCAATCGATTGGGGCAACAACAACTTCGTGCCCGCCACCCTCGCCGCCAACGGCAACGGCGGGTTCACCGTCAGCGGCACTTCGCCGTTCGCGCTGAGTGATCCCAACGCGCTGATTACGATGGACGTGGGCTACGCCTCGGGCAGCCCCTACGCCGGCCAACTTTCGGCACTGAGCACGCCGATCACGCTGGTTTCGCAGGCGATCACGAATCTGATGGCCACCGCCGCCAGCACTTCGGAGATCGATCTTGCGTTTAGCGTTGGCGTGAGCAACGCGACGGGGATTCAGGTCGGGCGGTCAACCGATGGCACCAATTTCACCACGATTGCCACGCTGGCCACGACGGCGACGACGTACGCCGACACGGGTTTGAGCGAGGGCACGCATTATTTGTATCAAGTAACGGCTTTGCCGCTCACGGGGACTGGCGCTACCTCGTCCGCGGACAACTGGACGCTTCCATCGACGCCATCGTCCTTCACTGGCACCGTAGTCGGTCCGAATGAAGTCGATCTGGCGTGGCAAAACAACACAGCCGGGGCCAGTGCGATAACTATTGGGCGATCCAGCGACGGCATCAACTTCGAGGTGATCGCGACCATAGATCCAAGTATGACTTCCTACGCGGATACCACCGCCGTCGACGGGACGAGCTATACATATCAGTTAATTGATATCCTGAGCAGCGGAACGCAATCACTCCCGCTCAACCTATCGGTTCCCGCGACCCCGCTCGCTCCGCCGTCCGACGTTAGCGCATCGCTGATCTCCGCCACCGAAATTGACGTTGCATGGCAAAATAATTCTCCCATCGCCAGTGGATTCAAGGTGTACCGCTCCACGGACGGAACATCGTTCTCCCTGGTCGCCACGCTGTCGGGCACGAGCATGAGCGCGTATGCCGACATGGGCATCCCGCCAGGCACGCATTACTATTATCAAATTGCGGCGGTAGCGGCTGGCATGGTGGATTCCGTGGCATCGGCCGCCGGCGACGCCGCGACGCCGCCGGTAGTGAGCGTCGCGGCCTCCGGTTCGGTCACTGAAAACCAAGCCCTTACACTCACCTCAACGGTCACGCGAAATTCATCGCAGGTCGATCCCATCACCGGCTGGACCATCGTCTGGGGCGATGGCATCACCACCACGCCCAGCGGCGATCCTCCATCATTTACGCACACTTATACCGCCCCGGGGAAATACACAATTACGCCGACCGCGCTCACCGCCGCCGGGCCTATAACCGCAAACACGCTTGTAGTGCAGGTCGGCGATCCGGTCCCCGTGTTCACGATTGATGCGGCCAGCCCCGCGAATGTTGATGCGGGACAGACGGTCACAGTAGTCGGTCATTTTAACGACGGAGGAGGCGAACCGGCTACCGGTTATCTGGTGGACTGGAACGACGGAACCGAGCAGGCATATCCCGCCGGCACGAGTAGCTTCACGCACAGTTACAGCGCCGGCGACACGGATTATGTCATTACCGCCGCCGTCCAGACACCCGATGGCACATTCTCAGACAGCACGGGCGTTTCAATAAATCCGCCGGGCCCACAGCAATCGAGCGGATCGGAGTACGGGCTGTCCACCTGCCTTGCCAGCGGCACACCAACCGACGGCCAGCCCGTCACTGAGCAGGTTGCGCTCTTCGCGGCCACCTGCAACGGCCATCCGCCCTCCAGCGCGACCTACACGCTGAACTGGGGCGATGGATCCGCGCCGTATACTGGCACCGCGAGCCTGACACAGCCGGACCTCCCTTCCCACACGTACGATGAAGGGCACTTCCTGGTCAGCGCAACAACCGCGGATGGGGCGGCAGCGTCAAACTGGATCGACGTATATGCCGAGACGCCCACTCTCACGTTGACATCCCCGTCCAATCAAAGTATCGCCGCCGGGCAACCGGTAACAATCAGCGCCACCTACAGCGGCTTGGACGCCGATGCCCAGGAAGTCGGACAGGCGTTCATCGATTGGGGCGATGGGCGCGGGCAACAACCGATCAGCGGGTCTTTCTCCAGTCGCTCGGGCTCCATCAGTGCAACCCTTTCCAACCCGCCGGAGGGCATACTGAATGGAAACATTGTCCTTTACGATGCACACGGCAATGCGGCCAGTGTAGGGTTTGCCCTCAGCGGCTACGCCGCCACGCTTGTCATCGACAGCAATAACGATGATGGCACAAGCGACCCAGTGGCCAGCGATACCCCCGCCGAAGAGGCGATCAAGGATAGTTCGAATCTGCCCGGCAAGATCCTCATGGCCGGCACCGGCGATACCAACGCCAACGGCGTCCCCGACTTCGCCGACGGAATCGATGCCGGCGGCACCGCGGGAACAAACGCCGCGGGCCCCTTCACCCCAATCGACATCACCCTCTCGCCGGGAGTCGATCCCTCAACCGCGACCTTCAGCCTCGGTTACGCCGGGTCCGACCCCGCCGCCGTCATCCGAAGCGGCTCGGGAACCGACGCCGATCCGTACGTCTATACACCCGCCGCCGGCAACCTTCGAATCTGGGCTCACGACGGCAGCGCCAGCCGAAAAGCCGCCAGCCTCGCCGGCGGCGGCGACTTTATCACGCCCGGCGTCGCCTACCCGCTCTCAAGCCTCCCGGCAGCCGATCGGATCAATTCTTTCACATGGCGCCTTTACGTCGAAGGCATCAACCCCACCGGAACCGCCGGCAGCGAAATCACACTCGCCGTCAACGGAAACGACGGCGGCTATCCGCCGACACAGCTAACGATGAAAGACGCCGCCCGCGTTACCGTGTCACCCGCCGTCACGCTACGCGTCGATGGCAATAGGGATGGGACGATCACCTTCAATAACGCTGACCTGACTACCGCCAAGAATCCTTATACGTTCTGGCTGAATGACGATCATGAAGGCGTTTATCCGGGCACGAAGAAATTCGGATTCGGCACCGCCGACGTCCAAGACAGTTTCCCAGTGGATGCGATGCATCCCGCCGACAGCACGGATAATCACATTCGGCTAACGCGCGATCTTCAGGATTTCGCGCCAGTGCAGGTGCAATTCGATCCGGCGATGACGTTCGATCAAGTGGTGCTACATTTCACCGCAGTCGCGCCCGGAACCAGTCCTGCGATTAAATTATTCAAGGCCAAAACCGCCGACGAGTCGTACCTGACCGACAGCGCCGCTGCAACGGCCCAAGTCAACTCGACCACCAAAGAGCCGAACGGCGGCCCGCTTACGGTATCAGCCGGCCAAGACGTAACGCTGACTGCGGCGCAATTCAAGGACTATGTGCTCCAAGCTGGTGATGCTGTATTCATATTCGAAGGCGTCACCGCCGGCGCGGGTGAGCTTCAAATCATCTTTAAGCAAGGAAACGGTAAAACCGCCACCGCCGTTGCGCAAGACCAGACCTATTTGAATCTCCAGCCGGTCAATAGCCTTTACGAGCACTGGACCGTTGGAGAAACAGATCAACAGGGGGCCACGCCAGCAGCCGTCGCCACACCGGCGTCAGGCTCCGGGAGCTTCCCGGCCAATGATCCCAACAAGGATTACATCCTCTATGTCCATGGTTGGCGCCTGACCCCCTTTTATCGCGATGCATACGGAAACACCAGCTACAAGCGCCTATTTTGGGCGAAATACAAAGGTCGTTTTGGCATGTTCAGTTGGCCGACGGAGTACATCGATACCCCCAACCTTCGGTTGTCCCGACATTCATGAAGCAGTGGCTTCCCGTCGCGCTGAATTACCGACGTAGCGAGCAGGAGGCGTTCAATTCCGCGCCCGGCCTTCTTGACCTTCTAACGAAGCTGAATACGAGGTACCCAGGCCGAGTTTCAATGATGGCCCACAGCATGGGGAACGTCGTCGCCAGCGAGGCGCTGCGCATCGAATCCGTGGCGCCGAATCCGCAGAAGCTGGTAAAGACCTATGTGGCGAGCCAAGCCGCCTCCGCAGCCGAAGCATACGACGCCACCGTGCCGCAATTACAAGGGCCGTTATCGCCAATGGGGAAGCCAGGACCCGCCCGCAGTATAGCTGGCCTCGCTACACCCGACTATTACGCGATCGATCCCACAACGCAGAAGCCATATTTTTCAGGAATCGGTGCCGCGGCAACATCGATCGTTAACTATTACAATCCGTTGGACCTCATTCTCAGCCAATATCCGCTAATCCAATGGGGCAAAGATCTCATAATCCCGAGCCCGAACGGTGACGGCTTTCACTATAATGGCACGCTCACTCCGCCGTTTTATGCGGATTCGCTGGGAAAAATTTCTTTGACATGGGGCAAGGATAACTACCAGATCATGGCACAGATTTTACAAGTGCGCACTGGAGCGTTGGGTGCAACCAACATGCCAAATGGCGCCGGCAAGGTTTTTAGCACGCAAGTAAACCTCGCGACGACGCCTGGCATCAACTTTGGCATAGACCCGGGCGACCACAGTGGCGAGTTTCGGTCCGACGAGGCAATCCGGCATGGGTATTGGGATCAACTGCTCAAGACTTTTGGATTGGCACCATGATGGGAACGCATGTGCGTATAACGCCGGAGGTGGATTGCGTGGCCTGACCGTACTATCACGGGCGCTCCTGACGCAATCGGCCTATGCTCTTCAATTTTTCAAGCCACGCCCTCGCGGTGCCAGTAGGCACGTCTGGAAAAGGAAATATTTGTTCGACGCGCAGAACAATACCCCGATGAGTTGGCGGACCATGGCTACCGAAATCAGCGACTAATTATGCTGGGCTCCAGGGCGACCGGCATCAAGACGAGGACATCTTATGAGTCATGCAAAACGCTTCGGCGCCGTAATGAAATTTCTCTTTGGGCCTCCAGCCATCGCCGCAGTGGCCTGCACGTTCGGCGTGATCGCGTCGGCGCAGTCACTTCCGGTGGAATTCGATCCGTTTGGAAGGGCGACGGAAATCGTCATTGCGAAGGCGATAAAGCACGATCCGACTAAAACACACGACGAGGCGGCGCGCTGGCACTTCACGGTCCTCAGAACGCTTGAGGGAACGGATGTGACAGGAGACCCGTTCTCCGTAACAGCAGATTCCAAAGGATTTGCGGGCGGACAATCGTATATCATGTATGTGTCGCCAGGAGGGTACGACGATTGCGCCGTGGAAAAATTCTTACCGGCTGCGGTCGCCACGGTCAAAAGTCTAGTAAAGGAAATCGCCGCGAGCGGGGGCGCCGTTCATAGCAAGCTTCAACTATGGGGCCGTTACGGGGGCTTTGGGGGAGCCATTGGAGTGGATATTCACAACGATGGGAGGTTTCGTTTAGAAGCATGGACGTATGATGCACGAAATGGGTCAAAGTACGTCGGTGGTTGGGCCGGGAAACTGACTCGGGCGCAGATCGACGCACTCACCCGTAGTTTCGCGTCGGCAACGGCGACGCGTGCAGGAGGCGATGCACCGATGCGCAGCACAATCGGATGGCGTGATAAGGACGGCGTTGCCCACGAAAAGGAATACAACGAGGTCGGACACGCCCCGGACCTTTGGGCGGTGCTCCATCGGCTCGCCAAGGAAAATGGCAAGCCGCTTCCGGCGCCGCAGACCCAACCTGCCGCGACTCAACCAGGGACGCGGGCGCACATTCGGCATTTGCCGTGACCCCGAGGGAAGTCGATGCATTGCGCCAATTTGGCTTCCGCTCTCGCCCACGCCCGCGCCGGCCGACTGGCCGACGCTGGTGAGGTGTGCAAGGAACTTTTACGGCAAGCCCCAAATGATCCGATTGCACTGCATCTATCCGGCATGCTGGCCTGCGAAGCCGGTCGGCTGGACGAGGCCCTTTCGCTCATTCAACGCGCTGTCGAGTTCCGGCCCGAGTCGGCGCAGTTTTTGGCGAACCTGGGGGCGGTGCTGGGACGGATGGGGCGGCATGACGAAGTGCTGCCGCACCTGCGCGAGGCGGCGCGGCTGGGGCCGAACAGCCCCGAAAGCCACAACAATCTGGGCGCTGCGCTGCTGGAGGTTGGCAGCGTCGATGAATCCGTGACTTGCTTTGGGCGGGCGCTGGCGCTGCGGCCGGCGTATGCCGACGCGCACGCCAATCTAGGTCGTGCGCTGGTCCGCCTGGGGCAATTGGCGTTGGGGGCGGCGTCGCTGGAGCGGGCAATCCAGCTCGCGCCTGCGAGCGTTGGGGCATATCAGGATTTGACGCTCGCGCTTTGCGAGCAAGGGCGGTTGGCGGAAGCACTTTCCTATTATCGAAAAGCGCTTCTCCTCCCGAAGGCATCGGCGAGTTTGCACAGCGGCTATCTGTTCGTGCTGCATTACGATCCGTCGATTGGGCCCGAGGCGATGTATGAGGAACATCGAAAGTGGGCGGCGCGGCATGCCGCGATGCTTTATCCGCCGCCGGGTCGGCATGGAAATGACCCAAACCCCGATCGGCGGATTCGGGTCGGGTACGTGTCGGCGGATTTCCGGGAGCATCCGGTGGCGCGATCCTTTCAGGAGCCGGTGCTTGCCCATCACGACCATGCCCGCTTCGAGGTTATCTGCTACAAAGATTCGATCAAGGAAGACGCAACTACTCGCCGGCTGCGAGCCATGGCCGACACCTGGCGCGAGACGGCGCGGCTTTCGGATGATGAACTGGCCGGCCAAATTAGGTGCGACCGCATCGACATTCTGGTTGATCTTGCCGGCCATTCGGCCGGCAACCGGCTGCTGGTCTTCGCGCGCAAGCCGGCGCCGGTGCAGGTCACCTGCATCGGATACATCGACACCACCGGCCTTGCGACGATGGACTACCGTCTGACCGACGCGCTGCATGACCCGCCCGCTGCGAAGGATCGTTTTCATACCGAGGCGCTGATTCGGCTGCCGGGTTGCATCTGGTGTTATCATCCGGGCGAGAACGATCCGCCGGTTAGACCCATGCCGGCAGGGCGTAATGGTTTTGTTACGTTCGGTTGCTTCAACAAGCCGGTGAAGGTGACGGAGAAGACGTTGCGGCTATGGGCGCAAGTGCTTGCGACAGTGGAAGGGACGCGGCTTATGCTCCCGATCCCCACCTGCCAGTCCACACAGGCGGCCTTTCGTGCGCGTCTTGAGCGATTTGGCATCCCGACCGAACGGCTCGTCACGCCGCCCCGCGTGCCCGGCGCGCAATACATGAGCCGATTCGGCGAGGTGGACATTTGCCTGGATCCGTTTCCGTACAACGGCGTCACCACCACCTGCGATTCGCTGTGGATGGGCGTGCCGGTGGTGGCGTTGGCCGGCTCGACGCATATTTCGCGGGCCGGGGTGAGCATCCTCACGAGCGTCGGGCTGGAAGAACTGGCAGCGCCGACGGAGGCGGAATATGTAAAGACGGCGGTCGATCTCGCCCGCGATCTTCCCCGGCTGGCCCGGCTGCGGGCCGGCCTTCGCGAACGCATGCGCAATTCGCCGCTGCTGGACGCGACGCGGTATGCGCGGGCGGTGGAGGAGGCGTATCGCGGGATGTGGCAGACGTGGTGTCGAGGCGTGCGGTAGCCGACCGCCGTCGCCCCATCGGTTTCCGAGATCGATCTGGGTTGGACCAACAGCACCCACGCAACCGGCATCGAAGTCGATCGCTCCACCGACGGCACCAACTTCACGCTCCTCACGACACTCGCCGGGACCGCGACCAGCTACAAGGATACCGGCCTGGCGGAAGGTTCGCGGTACTGGTATCAGGTTCGCGCGATCGAGCCGGGCGGGCCATCGTATTACATCGGCCCGGCGTACGGCACCACGCTGCCGATCCAGACGCTGACCGCGACCGCCGTTTCGACTGGCGAAATTGATCTGGCGTTCGGGAATATCTCCGCGCAGCCGGGCGCGTTGCTCGAAGTGGATCGCTCGACGGATGGGACGAATTT
>DASRLH010000135.1:0-11597 GCA_035648595.1 Tepidisphaeraceae bacterium | reverse complement strand
CCCCGACCCTCCCCCGGAGTACCGGGAGAGGGAGAAGCGCTTTGCCCGCGCAACAGAAGCCGGATGACAACGGAGGCGTCGCTTTCATCAGGCCACCCCCATCCGCGCTCGGACGTACCGAGGGAGCAGTTGGGGAGCCTGCCAGGAGTGCCGCGCCCTTCAAGCGGCGTTTGCCTCAATGCGTTTCACGTAAAAGAGAGATTCGGTGGCGCGCTGGCCGATGAAATGCAGGCTGAAGGGGTATTTGCGTTTCACGTTGCGGAAGAACTCGAAGATGCGTTCGCCGTGCTTGTGCTGGCGTTCGAGGTTTTCGGTGACCTGATCTTCCAGTTCGGCGGGGATGAACTTCTGGCGGTCGTAGTCCCAATTGGGGTCGATGCGCACCAGGAGGTGGGCTTCATCCCATTCGATGGGGTAGCCGTGGATGAAGCCTTCCCCGGTGTTTGGCGTGTAGAACCAGAAGCACAGGAAGCGGTCTTTCCAGGCGGTGCTGACGGCGTTGTCCGACCCGGTGATCAGCCGGGCGTGCGAAGTTCGGATGGCCTGGCCGGCCAGCGGCTTGCAGACCCAGATCTTGCGCGCCCGGCAGTCATACAGGCCGACGGTGGGGTACTTGCCGGTGTAGGTGTTCGTGCAGAGTCGCGCGCTGACGCGAGGACCTGCTGATTCCTCATCATCGCGCTTCCCGAAGACGAACATCGGTCGGATTCCTCAAGGGAAAAATCCGAAATCCGAAGCACGAAATCCGAAACAAATCCAAATTCAGAAACAGGAAATTTCAAAACAAAGCTTCGAGGATATCCTGCGAATCGGTGAGAACTCGAAAGTCAACCACGGAAACACCCCTTGAATTTTCCGCTTCTCTTACATTCGAATTTATTTCGGATTTCGTGCTTCGGATTTCGGATTTTCAGCCTTCACCGGGGGTTGTCCGCCCAGCTTCGGCTGATTGTCGTGGCCCGGATTTCACTTGATCGTCACATCAAACGGCGTCATGAGCACGATCGGCCGTTCCTGGAGAATCTGTAGCAAATGCAGGTTGCGGGCGAGGGTTTTGCGAACGGCGGGGGAGGCGGCGCCAAGAATCGAATCCGCGCCGATTTCGATTTTGGGTTTGAAGGCAAACGCCGCCTCGGCGCCGCCGCCCATGATCAGGTCCCCAAGCGTCTTGGGGGCGGGGACGATGCGGACATCATATTTTCCCGGCTCAAGACCGACGCGATGGGCGGCGTAGGCCAGGGCGTCGTCGGTGCCGCCGATTTCGTCAACCATTCCCAGGGCCTTGGCGTCCTTGGCCAGGAAGATGCGGCCGCGGGCGACTTTGTCGATGTCCTTGATCTTGCCCGTGCGGGTCTTCATCACGCGCTGGGTGAATTGCTTATAGGTGCCTTCCATCCAGTGGGTGACCATCTCCTTTTGCTTGTCGGTCCACGGCTCGCTGGAGCTGAACAGGCCGGCGTTTTTGCCCTTGGAGAAGGCTTCGGTGTGGACGCCGGCCCAGTCGTAGAGGCCTTTGTAGACGAACTTGCCGCCGACGACGCCGATGGAGCCGACGATGGCGGAGGGGTCGGCGAAGATTTTATCGCCCGCCGAGGCCAGGTAATACCCGCCGCTGGCGGCCATCGATCCGATGCTGATGATGACGGGTTTTTTCTCGGCGGCGTGGCGCACCGCCTGCCACATCACTTCGCTGGCCAGCGCGCTGCCGCCGGGCGAATTGATGCGAATGACGATCGCCTTGATGTTCTCATCGCGGGCGGCGATGCGCATGGCTTTGCGCATGTCCTCCGAACCGACGCCTTGCTCGCTGAACAGCCCGTCCCCGCCATCCCCATCCACGATCACGCCGCTGGCGTAGATGAGGGCAACCTGCGGCTTATCCGACTCGGGCGCCGGCTTTTTCATCAGCAGCGAGAAAAGCTGAATGGGGTTGTTGATGTCCACCGCCTCGCGCGGGTTGCGGCCATAGTCGTGCACCAGATCGACTTCATTGCCGACGTTCTTGGTGATGATTTGTCGCAGGCCATCCTGGTCGGTCAATTCATCCACCAGGCCTTTGGATTTGGCCTCATCGCCGGTGAGGATCGTCTGATCGATGACCGCTTTCACATCATCTTTCGAGATGTTCCGATGCGCGGCGATGCCATCGACGATTTGCTGATACAGGCCGGCGGTGAGCTTGGTCAGTTCGCCCTTGAGTTCGGGGCTGGCCTGGGTGCGGGTGTATTCTTCGTCGGCGCCTTTGTACTCGCCGATCTGCACGTAGTCGGCTTTTACGCCGATCTTATCGAAAAGGCCTTTGTAGAATGTTGTTTCCAACCCCACGCCGGGGATCATGACTTCGCCTCCGGACAGGAGGCAGATGTGCTTGGCGCCGGTGGCCACGGTGTAGGTATCGGTATCGTAGCTGTCGGCGTATACATAGGTGGCCTTGCCGGCCTTGGTGATCTGGGCCAGCGCATCCCGCAGTTCCTGGGCCTGCGAGAAATCGACGCCGCCGTCGCCGAGGGTGATGAGCACGCCCTTGATGTTCTTGTCATCGCGCGCCTTATGGAGTCGCTCGACGAGCGAGCGCAGGGTCATGGACGCATCATCGCCAAAAATGGAAAACGCCATCGGCTGCTCTTCCACTGGGCGCGTGGACAAATCGAAGAAAGCGATCTTGGTTTTTTTGGCCTGCTTTTTTTCCAGGTCTTTGAGTTTTTTGATCAGCTCGCCGGGCTTTTCGGACTTGTCGGTATCATCCGATTCATCCGCGTCGTCCGTGTTCGTGTCGCTTGTCGGACGCTTCGCCGAAGGTTTGGCGGGTGCGTCAATTCTGAGCCGCGTCCCGTCGTTGCCGACAGCGATCACCCCGCCGGCTTGCGTCGTGGGCGTGGGCGGTTTCTGCTCGGCCAAGGCGATCCCCGCGAGTGCCAACAACCCGGCTGCAAACAAAACTTTCATGAAATCTCCAAGGTACGGGTGGTGCAGACCCAATGAATATAGCCGCGAGGGGCCGAGCATTCCAGTTTTAATACTGGCCGGATTTCACGTCCACAACCCAAGTGACGGGTGAAAATCCGAAATCCGAAGCACGAAATCCGAAACAAATTCAAATGCGGAAAGAGCGGAAAATTCAAAGGGCGCGTTCAACTTAAGGTGCCGTTTCCGCAGGCTTGAGCGTGACCGAGCGGAGGTCCATGACGGCCACTCCCGGCTTGGTGATCGGCTTGACGCTTAGCGTGTATTTTCCCGCCGCAAGCTGAACCGAGCCGATGTCGCGCGAAACGAAGTTTTGGAATCCGCCGGTGTCTTGCACGATGGTTTTGAGCGTTTGGCCGGCAACGGAGAATGCGACCTGCGCCCCGCCGGAACCTTTGCCGCAGCCCTGAAGGATTACGACGTTGAAACGGCCTGGATGATCCACCTGAAAGTCCCAGCTCACCCAGTCCTCTTTCTTCATCCAGTAGCCGACGGTGTTTTTGTGTGGATTGGGCTCGTAGCGGACGGTAGTGCCGTGAATGCTGACGTCGCGGGCGTGCAGCAGAATCGTGCCATCCAGCGATTGCTGAACCACCTTCGCGGGTTGAGTGGCCGGCTGCGTCGCGGGGGCGGCGAAGGCGCCCGATGCGCAAAGCAGCAGGAAGAAAATGATGAATGTCCGAGGCTCGCCGCGAGCCGGGTCGAACGGATGAATGATGAAGCGCGAAGCGGACATAAGAAACTCCTGACAAAAGTGCCATTCAACGTTAAAAATGTCTCTGCGGCTCCTGCGAAGATATCCCGCGAAATCTTGTCGAGGCTGCATTCGTGTCCATTCGTGGTTTCCCTCTTTCTTTGGGTTGCGCGATCGCCCCGCTCTGAGCCCCTTTGTGAATTTGCTCGCGCGAGGCGGGGAGTCTAACGGAATCTGTTGTGCCACGCGCCCGCGCGATTATCACGCGTTCC
Source organism: Tepidisphaeraceae bacterium (assembly GCA_035648595.1). Classification (GTDB taxonomy): domain Bacteria; phylum Planctomycetota; class Phycisphaerae; order Tepidisphaerales; family Tepidisphaeraceae; genus RYN-428. The sequence goes on along the minus strand of DASRLH010000135.1, from coordinate 7,667 downwards.
TCCCGAAGCGCGTCCCTTGCGCGCCGGGAGGCCGCATTATACAGCCGTCACTTGCCTCATTGGGCGGGCTTCCTATCATCGCCTTCACCGGCCGGAGCGTCGGGACGATGGTTACTTTATGGAGCATCTGATGAGCGAAGCCACATTGAAGAAGGGCGATGCCGCCCCCGATTTCGAATTGATGGACGAGAACAAGGCGAAGGTGAAGCTTTCATCGCTGCGCGGCAAGAAGGTCGTGCTGCTGTTTTACCCGATGGATTTTTCGCCGGTGTGTACGACTGAGCATTGCGCGTTTGGCGCGGACTTGCCGAAAATTGCCGGGTCGGCCGATACGGTCGTTTTTGGCGTAAGCTGCGACAGCCCCTTCAGTCATGCCGAGTACAAGAGCAAATACAAGATTCCCTATCCGCTCCTGTCGGATCCCACTCGCAAAATGGCCAAGGCGTACGGAATGTGGGCCGGCGAGGAACCGTACAACTGCACCAAACGCGGCACCGTCATCATTGACGCAAACGGGAAAATCGCCCATTACGCGGAAGTGCCGATGCGCGAACCCAGGAATGTGGACGACCTGGCACGATTGGTGGCACAGGCGTGAGAGCGGAAGGCGACGATGAACTCTGAAGCGGGACAAAGTAGAAGCGATGTCCCCGTCGCTTCATCCCCGCCGGCGAACGGCGCCGAAAGCGGTGAGGCCGCCGCTTCTACGTTTGCGCCCGGCGCGCCCACCAGTCCCGCGCCGGCGCTGGCGACACGTAGTAGCGACGTCCCCGTCGCTTCATCTCCTTCGACAAACAAAATCGGAAGCGGCGGGGACTCCGCTTCTACTTTCATTCTTGGCGTATTTAAGCCCTCTGAAGGCGTTGGCCACGTTCGCGGCGGGAATTTGCCTCATTGGCGCCAGGGAGGAGTCACCTATTTCGTCACCTGGCGAACCGCCGACTCCATTCCCGCCCAGCGCGTCCGCGAATGGTTGCGCGAGCGAGAGGTGTGGCTGGCGCGCAATCCGCCGCCTCGCAGCCAAATGCAGATCGATGAATATTCCCATAACTTCACGGCCACTTGGGAACGATGGCTCGATGAGTGCCATGGCGAATGCTTGCTGCGCCGGCCCGATCTGAGGCGGGTCGTGGAAGATGCAATTCGGTATTTCGACGGCCAACGCTATGCCTTGGGCGAATCAGTGGTGATGCCGAATCACGTGCATGTGCTGGTGACGCCGTTGCCCGGGCACGCCCTTTCTCAGATCCTTCAGCGATGGAAGTCGTTCACTTCGCACCGCATCAACCGAATCCTGGGACGGTCCGGCGCGTTCTGGCAAAAAGAGACCTTCGATCACATCATTCGATCCGCCGATCAATTGGAAAGGGTGACTCGATATATTCGCGATAACCCTCGTAGAAGCAATGTTCACGTTTCCTGATCGTGTTGCGCCTGCCCAAGAGAAACGCGGCGAGGACGCCGCGTCTACGCACAAGCGACGGCCTCGTCGCTTTCGCTCGCGCCGCGCCCGCGGAGAAGAAACGCGGCGAGGCCACCGCGTCTACGTAGAAGCGACGGCCTCGTCGCTTTCGCTCGCGCCGCGCCCACGGAGAAGAAACGCGGCGAGGACGCCGCGTCTACGCAGAAGCGACGGCCTCGTCGCTTTCGCTCGCGCCGCGCCCACGGAGAAGAAATGTGGCGGGGACGCCGCGTCTACGTAGAAGCGACGTCCCCGTCGCTTTTGCTCGCGCCGCGCCTGCGGAGAAGGCACGCGGCGAGGACGCCGCGTCTATGTGAAGCGGCAACCACGGTTATTTCCTATAATCCCGGCTTATGTCCAGCCGCGCCGCAGGTATCAACGCGACGATCACGCTTGTTTTGTCGACTCTGCTGCATGCGTTCACGCATGCGTATGGGGCGATGCTGGTGCCGTTGTATTTGATGATCGCGCGGGATTTACGGCTGCCGGGCGACAAGTGGTCCACGCTGATTGTCACGGTGTATGGGCTGGTCTACGCGATCCTCAGCTACGGCGCGGGGGTGATGGCCGATCGCGTGAACCGCAAGGCGATGCTGGGCCTGGGCCTGATCGTGAACGCGGCGGCCATCGGGCTGATGGGATTGACGCGAAGCTACGATGTCGTGCTGCTGCTGGCGGTGCTGGCGGGAATCGGCGGAACGGTCTTTCATCCGGCGGCCAACGCGCTGGTGCCCGAGCATTTTCCAAAATCGCCGGGCATGGCGATCGGGTTGTTGAGCATCGGCTCGGGGATCGGCTTTTTCGCCGGCCCGCAATATGCTGGCTGGCGGGCTCAAACCGCGCACTGGCATTTCATGCGGGTGGCCAACTGGCAGCGGCCGTGCGTTGAACTGGGGCTGGCGGGGCTCGCGTTTGGCGTATTATTCCTCCTGCTGGCCCGGGAAGCGCGGCCCGCGACGCGCGGCGCGGCAACCGGTGCCGCGGCAACCGGCGCTGTCAATCGCGCCAGGATTGAGCACCCGCCGCTGGGCCGGCAGCGCCGCCGATGCGTGCTGGCGATCGCGGCGGTGCTGGGGTGCCGGGATTTCGCGGGCGTGGCCTCGCTCTCTCTGGCCAGCATTTATCTGCAAAAAGCGATGGGCCTGGACGTCAAGCGCACGGGGCTGATCGTCGGCACGATGATGCTGATGGGCGTGGCGGCCAACCCGCTGGCGGTCTGGCTGACGCCGGGCCGGCGGCGGCTGCCGGCGCTGGCGGCGGTGATGGTCGCCGCGGGCGCGGCCATCTCGCTGGTCCCGCTGGTGCATGGCAGGGGGCCCGTGCTGGCGGTGCTATGTGCGTTTCAGGCGCTGCAATTGGGCAGCTACGCCATGAGCGACGCCGCCATGCTTGAGCGCGTGCCGGCCAACGTGCGCGGGCGGGTGGTCGGGTTGTTTCTCACACTGGCCGGCACGTTCGCGGGACTTAGCCCGTGGGCGATGGGGTTGTGGACGGATCTGATGGGCCCGCGCGCCTTGCGCCAACTGCCGTATCTTGCTCCGTTCGCGACGCTGGGGGCGATGATGGCGTTCGCGGCCCTCAGCACGCCGATCATCGCCCGATTGGGCGCGGTGCAGGGGGAGGCGGTGGAAGCGTTTACGGAGATCGTGCCGCGGACACTTGAGCCGGCGGGGTAGCGGCGGGGAATGTCCTAATCAGCGTTACCTTATCATTGTGATCGAGCCAGCCATCAATTCTCCCAATGTTGCCGTTCAGCGTGTATGCGATGGTGAAATGCGATGGATCGGTGGGGTCGGGTAGGCCAGCGTATATTTGGACGCGTTTTTCCGTCATTAAGAGGATGGGGTTCGAATGACCAGTCTCGACCGGCGCGCGATGGAGCGAGCCAGGGCGAAAGACGGTGGCCCAAGTCGCGACTGTAGTGCCGCCAAAGACCCGCCCATCCACTGCCACCAATCGCGGCTTGCCGCCCAGCACGCTCCGCTCGTGCAAAAACAATACTGCACCAGCCTTGCGTCCGGGGGGCGCGTACAATCCATAAAACTCTCGCCACGGGCGGGCAAAGTGCATTCTAAGCGGATGTGAGAGGGCCGGCGTGGAGTTCCCTGGAGAATATTGTGACAAATTCCGATTGGACACAAACACCCAATCTGAAGATTTTCCTCCAGTTTCTTGTCCGCTTGTCGGGTAATTATCCATGACAATTGAATTGGAGGGCTCCGTATACGCCATCGCCTTCCGCTGCCAGTAAAGCAGCCGGACGCGATGGTCCACCGCCGGCCAATACCGCCAGGCGATGAGCCCGAGGACCAACACGCATCCTAGCAGCGCCGTCCTGAAAATCAGACGCCGGCCGTTGGCCGCGCGCGGCGCATAATGAAGTTGTGCCGGCGCATCGTTCATGGGTATTGCATACTAACACCCGTTATCGCGCCGGCAAGGGCGGGACGCCCGTGTCACGATGAAGGTGGCCGATTTCCGGGACTGACACCCCTTGGTTTTGTCATCCAGGGACAACGCGAAGTTGCCTCTCCTACAGACATTGGCCTCATTGGCCCGATAGTCCCGAAGGCGGAATTATCGGCGGCGAGGAGGTTCGGATGGGCGACACGAGCACCCCAATTGCCCGAAGGAAACTGGCCGTCCACGGCCCGGTCGTGGAACTGGACTGCACGGTGCCGGCCTTGGCGCCGGCGCTGGACCTTCTGCTGGGCGCGTTCGCGGTGCCCGGATGGCCCGATGGATTCGGGGCCACCGCCGGGTCGGTCCGCCCCTACGAGCAGGCGGAGGTGCTGCGCTGCCTGTCCTCCTCGGCCCGGCATGCGGGCCGCACGCCGGACATGATGGACGTCTACGAGGAGGACGAGCGATTCTGGCTGGTGGACGATCGCTGGGGGATGAGCGAAATCAACATTCTCAAGGGACAATGGCGAAGCTGGGTTGTGCCCCAGCCCAAGCTCGATATGCTTCGCGTCGCGGAGTTGGCGGTGCTTTGGCCGATGGCGCAGTTGCTGCGGGCGCGCGGGCTGCATCTGCTGCCGGCGGTGTCGGCGGTGCGCGACGGATTCGCCGTTCTGCTGATCTGCCCGTTCGGCATAGAGCCCGAACTCACCGGCATGATCGCCGCGGGATTTAAGATTATCGGACAGCGCTGGACGGGCGTGCGCGAGGAGGATGGCCGGCTGGCCCTGCTGCATCTGCCCGGCCGCATCGATCGCGCCACCGTGCCGCGATTGCGTTCGACCATGAGCGATCAGGAAAGCTGCTTCGACGTGACGGCTGAGTCGCCGGGTTCCTGGCAAAACCATGCCTTCTGCGATGCGGTGCTGGTAGCCGAGCCGGGCCGGCGGCCCAAGGCGCATCTGCGGCAGTGCGAGTCCGGCGCCGCCATCAACGTGCTGCGCCGTGCCTGGCCGATCCTGGAGCTGCATCCCAACCGCCGAAGCAGCCAGCTTCCTTCGCGCTTGGCCCAGGGGTGCCGATGCTATGAATTGCAATTGTCGCGGAACCCCAAGGACCTGCTGGCGCTGCTGAACTCACTTCGGTATACGGTTCACGCCCCCGGTGAGGAGCATTCCGAGGCAGCGTGACGTGGAAATCCGAAATCCGAAGCACGAAATCCGAAACAATCTCAAAATTCAAAGGAAGAAAACTCAAAAAACGCCTTCGGAACGCGCCCTTTGAATTTTCCGCTTTCTTGCTTTTGGATTTGTTTCGGATTTCGTGCTTCGGATTTCGGATTTTGTGCCCTTGTGCTTCGGATTTCGGATTTTCAACCGTCACTTGGTCGTGGAGCGTAGCCCCCAGGCTACCTTTTCTCCTTAAACTCGATCGTTTTCGCAAACTCCATCACTTCTTTGCGCAGCCGGTCGATGCGTTCAAAATCGCTGGTGGGGCTGACGGCCTGGCGGATGGGGGATTCGGAGTGGAGGGCGGTCAGGACTTCATCGCCATGCGTAAATAGCAGGACGGCGCGCACGTCGTCTCCGCGAACCCAGTTGCCCTGGCCATCATCAATCGAAACGGTTGCGCGGCCCGGCAGTTGAATGACCGCGAAGTACGCGGGACGGCCGTTAAACTGGATCGCCTCTTCATCGAGTACGGTGCTGATCGGCGAATCCGATCGCATCGGGTTCACCACTTCGTCATTCAGAATCTTGCGGTAGGCATCGTCGGCGCCTTCGCCGCCAAGCTCGGCGCGCTGCGTGCCGCGGGCGGGGGAGTATTGCAGGCGGTAGAACGTGCCCAGATCGTCCAGGAAGCTGATGAACCCGGCGCCGGGCCCGGAGGCAGCGTCCCTGGCCTTCACATGTTCTCCCTGGGGCACTGCGATAGTGAATAAGTCGCCGGGGGCCTCGTATTTTTTCTTCGAGATTGAGCCGGCCTTCACGCCCGGCTGCTTTGGACTGCAGGATGCAAGCACGAAACAAGCCAACAGGACCAGCGCGGGCGTAAATAACTTCATGCATTCATTTTCCAGAAAAAGCCGATTCATTGCAAATACTTCCCGACGAGCCCGGTTTAACTTATTTTTGCTTCTCAAATTTTTCTTATAATTATGGTTAAAAGGGCCGGAATTTTCTTGACAGGACGTTGACGTTCTCTACAATTCGCTCTCGCTTGACCGCCTAAGCCTTCCCGTCCCCGGGGAGGCGCGGAGAACCCAATACGGCCCAAGTGGCGCGTATCGTCATCGCGGAATCTGGTGCCCCCGGATCGCGGTGAACAGGGGCTAATCGAATTTCCGGCCTTTGTGTGAGGCTTGGGATTCCGAGGGAGACTTTCAACTCCCAGCCCGTCAGCTAACTCCGCAGGCATGTGAAAGGGATCAACGCTGTCTTCAAGCGTTTCGATCCTCGGTTTTTATCCTTATTGGCCTCGTGCCGGCGTCCCCCTGTAAAGGGTGTGTTGCTTTGGAAGGCAACCGGCGGTTGGCCAATTCTACGGCGCCCATCTGGCGCAAGGAGAGTTTCCGTGGAAGGCAATCATGCCGAGACGCTTCGTCGGGCTGTCGAAAGCCTCATTAACGCCTCGCTTCACGATGCGCTGACCCCAGGCGGCATGGACCGCCTGGCGGCCCGCCGCCGGACCGGTGTCGCTTCATACGACATCCGCATGGCCAAACGCCGTCTTGAGCAGGCGCTTACCGAGGTGCTTTCGGGTTCCGAGGCCTTGACGGCCCAGGAAGCGTAACGAGTCCCTGTGAGCGGCAAAAGAGCAGTTTCCGCCCGTTCGCGGCGGAAAAACAGTTGGCCGGGGCCACATCTCCCCCATCCCGCCACGCCCCAAACGCCGCCCTTTTTGTTCAAGCCTTTGTGATAAGAGCCGCCCTTGTGTGGGGCGGCTCTTGTCGTTTGGCCGGGAAAACTTGCTGGATCCTCAATCTGAAAATGAAAACAACCACGGAGACACCGAAGCACAGAGGCGCATTCAAGGCGACGTGCCGCTTGGCAAGAAAACGAATTGGCTGGTTCGTTTGAGACTTCGAGACGCGCCCGAGACAATTAAGCGCCTCAGTGTCTCCGTGCCTCCGTGGTGAGATTCCTTTTGTCACGCTCAGGGAGTTGGTGAAACCGGAGAACGCATTGGTGTAACTGGGCGGTTCAGCCAAGAACCAGGAACGTGAAGAACATCACCAGCCAGACGGCATCCAGAAAATGCCAGTACAGGGCGACGTTGCGGATCGGCACGTAATGCTCGTGATCGTAAACATGCCGGCGGGCCTGGCGGCTCGTCCAGGACAGGGCGGCGATGCCGCCGATCACATGCATCGCATGCACCAGCACCAGCACGAAAATCAGGCTGTAGAGCGCGAGATGTTGCCCTTTGAGGCTGGCTTGCGAGGAGAGGAGGACCGCCATCGACGGCGCCTGCACGATGACGAACGCGATGGCCAGGAGCAGCGTGACCCCAAGCCAGTTGCGGAAGCCCGCCTGCCGTTCGCGATGGAGCAGTTGCAGGCTCCGGTGGATGGTGAAGCTGGCCGTCACCACCAATACGGTGCTGATCCACAGCGCGGCGGGAAAATGCAGCGTGCCCAGGGCGACTTTTTCGCTGGCCGCCGTCCGCACCAGGATGTACCCGAGCATGGCCGCCGCGAACAGCATGAACAGTGCGGCAAGAAACAGATACATCCCCACCGTCACCATCCGCGAAGGAACGACATGGCCGGGGCGGGCGCCGAATAAGCCGGGCGGTGCGGAGT
>DASRLH010000134.1:0-4724 GCA_035648595.1 Tepidisphaeraceae bacterium | reverse complement strand
CGACGCCGCCGCATGCGCGCATGGAACCGCCGTCGCTGCGATCCCCTGCCTATTGTCCACGCTCTCCCTTGGCTCATTGGAACCCATTCGCGTAAACTTGCCATATCCCGGACGCCTGTGGCGGGACGCCCGTGTCACGATCGAGGGTTCATTTCGCGGCCTGACACCCGTCTGGTTATGCCACGGATGAATAGCGCATAGTCGCGCACGGCTATTTAGGAGTTGCGCGTATGGCTAATATGGACTTCTGAATATCTGGTCCGTGCACGGATTTAATCATGAGTTTCATCGCAAAGGCTGCATTCCTCCGACACCGAGCCAGCGGGCAAACGCACTGGATCGTGTTGACGGCCGTGTTGATTGCATTGTCGTTCGCCGCGACGGCGTTCGCCGGCAATATATTCGACGACGATTTCGTGCCTCCCGCGCCTGCCGGCCAATCTCCCGCGGAGCATCCCGGGACACCGGCTCGGCCCGTGACGGCCGCCCCGCCCACCGACGCAGTCGACCCGCCGACAGACCCCGCGCCCGGCGTCGGGGAGCCCGCGCCGCCACAAAATCCCAACCGCTCTTCGCCGCGATCCACCTCCGTCGCGACGCCGCCGCGCCGGCAACGAATCCCAGAAAAATCAAAGTTGACCGGCTCGCGCAAACTTCTCAAGGAAGTCTTCGCGGATAAACTCAAAGACCGATCCGTCGCGGCCCGCAAAGCGCTGGCGCAATCGCTCCTGGACGAGGCGGACAAGTCCGGCGCCAGCCCCGCCGACCAATTCGCGCTCATCACCGGCGCAATCGAAGCCGCCAAACAAGCCGGTGATCTGCGCCTGGTTCTGACGGCGTGTGAAAGGCTCTCCGCAAATTTCCGCGTGGACGAACTGAAACTTAAAACAGATGCCGCCATCCATATGACCCTCAGAGCGGTCGCGCCCGCGGATTCGCTGGATAATGTACGCGCCGGTTTGGAGTTGGTGGATTCGCTTGCCGGCGAGGAGGATTTCACGGATGCCTTCCGCATCCTGGGTTTGATTCGACCGTTGGCCGGGACCGACCCCGAACTTCGGCCGCTGGTCAATCGACAAACTCAATCGCTCGAAGCAACGCACCTGGCCTACGAGAAAATCCAACGCACCCTCGCGAAACTCAAGACATCGCCCGACGACCCCGCGGCGAATCTGGCGGTGGGCCGATTCTACTGCCTGCGCCTCGGGCGCTGGGACCGGGGACTTGTCTATCTCGCCCGTAGCCGGGACAAACCCTTGCGGAATCTGGCTGGGCAGGAACTCTCAGCCCCGTCTGATCCGGTCAGCGCGCTAAAACTTGCCGGCGACTGGTGGGATCTGGCAGAGGCCAAAGGCACACCCACGAGCGATGCCAAAGCCATTAAAATCCATGCGGCCACCTGGTACCGGGCCGGCCGCCGCGCCGTTACGGGGCTCGCCGCGAAGGTAGTGGAATTGCGCTTGCAACAGGCCGCCTCGATTGCCGCCGGCGAAGCGCTCGTCCCCGGCGCCCTCGGGCCAAGGGTGATTACCAACAGCATCGGAATAAAGTTTATCCGAATCGATCCCGGCGCCTTCCTCATGGGAAGCCCGATGACCGAGAAGAATCGCAGAACCGACGAGAAGCAGCACAAGGTCATGCTGACCCGCCCGTTCTACATGGGCGTGACCCTTGTCACCCAGGCTCAGTGGGATGCGGTGATGCGGCGCGACTCAAGCCGTTTCAAAGGCGAGAAGAATCCCGTTGAGCAGATTTCGTGGAACGATGCGATGGAATTCTGCCAGAAGCTGAGCGAGAAGGATGGAAAGGCGTATCGCCTGCCGACCGAGGCCCAGTGGGAATACGCCTGCCGCGCTGGCTCAACGAGTCCGTACGGCGGCAATGGGAACATCAGTGAAATGGGCTGGTACAACTCGAATTGCAACGGCCAAACGCATTCGGTGGCGACAAAAAAACCCAATGCCTGGGGCTTATACGACATGCACGGCAGCGTTTACGAATGGTGCGGTGACTGTTACGGCGAATATCCAAATCACGCCGTGATCGACCCGCAAGGTCCCGAGCCAACCGACAAGGCGCGGCGGGTGCTGCGCGGCGGATCATGGTACGAGGGCGCCGACGCCTGCCGCGCCGCCAACCGCGTCAGCGACGATCCCACCGCCCCCAGCGATCGATATGGATTGAGGGTTTGCCGCGATGATTAGGCTGCGGCTATTCCCTTATCGGCATCGTCTCTGGCGTCTGCCCGGAATGCGGAACGAAAATTGCCCGCTAAATCCCTGAAATGATCGTGGCCCGATCCCGTCATTCATGTTATAAACTATGCCTATACACAAACGGGAGGAGCATTTCATGCTCAGAAAATTGACGGCGGCGCGGTTCCTGGCGTTGTTGATGATTCTTGCTTTTCCGGCGCTGGCGCGCGGGCAGGTGCTGGCGGATCGGGTGCCCGACGACACGATCCTTTATGTCGGCTGGACGGGCGTGGAGGCCCCGGGGCCGGGCTTTAAGGGCTCGAATCTGGAGGCGATCCTCAAATCGTCAAACCTGCCGCAGGTGTTCGACCAGTTCATTCCCGCGCTGCTGGACATGGCGGCCAGGCAGGACAAGAACTCCGCGGAGGGGGTCCGAATCTTCCGCGCGGTTGCCGGGCCGATGTGGCGGCATCCGTCGGCGATCGCCTTTGCCGGCATCGACATGGCCGGGCCCAACGGCCCAATGCCCAAGTTCGTTTTGATCTCCAAAGCCGGCAAGGAAGCGCCCGCCCTCAAGCAGCAGATCGACGCGCTGCTGGCGCAGGCGGGCCAGCCGCCCGTGCCGGTGCATGTGGTGCAACAGGGGGATATCGTCGCGGTCGCCGTGGGATACGCCACCGCCGATGCCGCCCTCCCCGGCGGCGCCGGGGGCGGCAACGCAAAGTCGCTTGCCAAAGATGCCAGCTTTATTAAAGCGCTGGCGCAGGTGGACAAGAACGCGGTGATCACCGGATATGTGGATGTCGAAAAACTGCTGGCGACGATCGATCAGATCGTTCCGATGGCCGGGCAGGAGGCGCAGGTGGCGTGGCCGACCATCCGCGATTCATTGGGAATCGCCGGCGTCAAGCAGATCATCTGGAGCGAAGGGTTTGACGGCAAGGACTGGGGCGAGCGCGCCTTCATGGCCGCCCCGGCGCCGCGCAAGGGCCTGATCGGCTCACTGCTGGAGGCCAAGCCGCTCACCGACGATATTCTCAAGACCATCCCGCAGTCGTCCACGCTTGCCGGCGCGGGGCACTTTGATCTCAACGGCTTTGTCACTACCCTCCGCACCGCCGTTGCCAGCCTCGATCCCGATACCGCCCGGCAGGTCGATCAGGCGTTCGGCCAGGTCAACCAGTTGATCGGCATGGACGTGCAAAAAGACCTGCTGGCCAACTTCGGCGACGAGTGGGCCTACTACACCGACCCCGCCACCGCCGGCGTCGGAATGATGGGCCTCACCCTCGTCAACCGCCCCGCCGACGCCGCCAAATTGGAAGCCGCGCTGACACGCCTGGAAAACCTGGCCAACCAGATGTCCGCCCAACACATGAAGCAAGGCCAGGACCCGATGCTGCGCATCCGCCAGGTGAAGATGGCGGGCGCCACGATCCACTTCCTGGGCTCCCCGGCGATATCGCCCGCGTGGACGATTCAGGATGGGAACCTGTATGCGGGTCTGTACCCCGAAGCGGTGGCCGCCGCAGTCGCGCAGGGGGGGGGTAACGGACATTCGATCCTGGACAACCGCGCTTTCGTCGCGATTCGCCAGCACCTTGGCGCCAAGAGCGCAACCAGCGTGCAGTTCATGGATTTGCCGAAACTCGCACCCTACACGTATCCGGGCTGGCAGATGATGTCGCGGCTGGCGGGCCTGGGCGATCTGTTTGGCGTTCCGGCGCCGGTGATGATCCTGCCCCCGCTCAAGGAACTCATGCCGCATCTGTCGGCGGCCGGGCAGGCCGCCTGGGGCGAGGCCGATGGACTTCACATGCGCAGCGTTTCTCCGTTCCCCGGCAGCGAAGCGCTGGGCACCGATCCGGACGCGATGAGCGTGGGTCAGGAGGCAATGGCGATTTCCGTGCTGCTGCCGGCCCTCAACAGCGCCCGCGATCGCGCCAATCGCGTGAAGAGCGCCAGCAACCTCCGCCAGATCGGGCTGGGCGCGATCATGTACGCGAATAACCAGCGCGATGGATCATTCCCCAAGGACGAGGCGACGATGCTCAAGAATGAAGACTTGACGCTTGAAGTTTTCATCAACCCGCGCACCACTACGCAACTTCCGCACGGCCTGACGCCCGAGCAACAGCAGGCGTGGGTCGCGCAACACAGCGACTACGTCTGGAATGGCGCCGGCAAAAAGAACAACATGCCCGCCGACGAACCCCTCGCCTGGGAAAAACCCGAAGGAGCGCGCGAAGGCCTCAATATTCTCTACGGCGACTGCCATGTCGAATGGAAGCCGATGGGCGAAGCGATGGAAATCATCCGCAAGGCGCAGGCGAAGAAGAACGGCGCCGGTGGTAATCTGTGACGCGGGAGCCCAAGTAGAATAACGTATACCGTATCACGGGCGTCTCGCCTCATCTTTCGTCACATTTTTTCCAGTCCAGCCGCCCGCGCGCCCATGACCATCAGGTGAAGGTCATTCCATCCGCGCCAGAGGGTGAGCCAGCCGGGTGGGCCGTCGGACTTGCGGTT
>DASRLH010000133.1:0-8576 GCA_035648595.1 Tepidisphaeraceae bacterium | reverse complement strand
GCTCTCTCGGGTCACCAACGTCTGATACGGCAGCGTGGGGTCACTCCCCTGATGTACCAGTATGGCGAGGCGTGACCCATCCAACGAGAGAGGTGGCTCCACAAGCCTGTCGAGCTTCACCTCTGATCGCGATCTCTTTTTTGCCGTCGCGTGACGGCCGCGTAGAGTCCACGCGCTAATCGTGACTCACCGATTCATACATGGCAGTCTCTTCCGCCCCTCATCAATAATATGTGTACGTCGTCAACCGCGCCGACGCCGGCTCAAGGCACGTTTGCAGCATGTCCATCAGCCGGCCTGTTTCCGCATCGTAGCGGCGCTCAAGGTGGTATCGTTCCGTGACCCATTCCTCGCTCACCAGCCGCTCCCGCTCATCATACTTGCGGCTGACGGGCCCGACCGGCGTCTCCGGGCCCGCCGCGTTCCCGCCGGCCATTCCGGTTCCGCCGCACGCCGCGCACGACCCGTCGCTGGTCAGCAGCAACACCCGCCCGCTGCCCCGGCACTGCGGGCATCGCCGGGTCACGGGTTCTTGCTTTGGAATGCTATCGCCGTTTATGCTGTCCATGCGTCCGCTCCTTCGCCGTTTTAACGAATTCTAGCTGCGTCCCGGTATCACTTGCTTTGTTTCGAGAGGCTATCGCCGTTTGTGTTGTTCATGGGTCTGCTCCTTCGCCGCTTTAACGAATTCTAGCTGCGTCCCGGTATCATTCCCCCATTCCCCCGGTATCATTCCCCCCGGTATCATTCCCCCTGGCCTATCACGCCCAGGGCGGCGTGGGGCCGATCACGTTTTTGCAGCATTTATGCGCGGCGTTCGAGAAGCCCTACGTCGCGCTGCTCGGCGGGCGCGAGCCGGTGAGTTGGGTGCAGTATCCGTTGCAGACGACGCTGCACACGATGGGGAAGCTGAGTTGCTGCCGAACCAAGGCCTGTTGGCGTTCGCGCGTGGTGCGCCTGAACGACGGCGGCGAGCAGGACAGCAGCTTGTGCGAGCAGCCGGTGACGACCTTCGCGCGTCCGGTGGGCCGGTGCATGGCGATCATCAAGCCGGTGGAAGCGATCCGCGCGATCGAGGCGTGTTATGAAGGCGGGGCGATGGGCGACGTTGAAGATGGATTTATATAAGGTGCAGCGTGCCTCACCGGGTGAGCGGGGTGGCGGCGGCAAAATATTGATGAAAGCGTTCGGGGAGTGATTGGCCTTGCCCGCCGGCGTGGGCCTTGGCGATTTGTTCGCTGACGAGCTTGATGCGGTCCTTGATGCCGGGGTGGGTGCCGAACGGGCTGCCGCCCGCCCCTTGTTCCTGCTGGAGACGTTGAAGGAAATGGAGATATCCATCGGGATCGTAGCCGGCGGCGATGACATACTTCACACCCTCGGCATCCGCCTGCTCTTCCTGCGGCTGGCCGTAGCCGGTGTTCATCGCCGCATCCACCAGGGCATCGGTGGTGTTCGAGAATGCCTCCAGTTGCTTGACGTTCCCCTTGGCGGCGGTCATGAACGCGTCGGTGTAGCCGGCCTTCTTCACCGCATCCAAGCCGTGATGCTTGACGACATGGCCGATCTCGTGGCCCAGGACGCCGGCCAGTTCCGATTCATCGTGCATCCGCCGAATCGCGCCGCGGGTGATGAAGATGAACCCGTGCGGGCCCGAGAACGCGTTGGCCTTATCCGTATTGAGCACCGCGAAATAGAGCTTGAGCTTAGGCTCCGGCGACGCCGCCCCCACCGTGCGGCCAACGAGCGTGACGTAACGATTGAGATTCTGATCCGGGTAGATCGGATAGGTATTGGTCGCCCGCACCGCGACCGCCTCGCCCAGCCCCTGCTCATCCTTTTCAGAAAGGCTGCCCGCCGCGATGAGCTTGCCGCCCCCCTGCACGATGCTCCCGATGTTGAGATTCGAGGCCGAGCACCCGCCCATGTTGAACGGCACAAACGCCAGCGCCACCACGGCGGCGGTGAGTGAGCCGGCGGCAAAAAGGCGAGCATTACGGGAAATCTTGGCGTTCATGCGATCATCTCGTTGAATAAAGGTCCTTGCGAGCAATCGAACCAACAGCAACACCAACAGAAGAGAACCACCGAGGCACGGAATCACGGAGGCGCGCGCGTCTTTTAAGCCGTTTTGATGAATGAATGTTCAAGTCCATCGGGATACTTGAAGGCGCCGGATCGTCGAAAGCGCCTCCGTGCCTCAGTGGTTAATCTTCGCCGCATGCATTGCAGGAATTAATGCCGAAATTTCCTGGGCCCCACATGTCCCGCCTTTCCGAAGGCGATGAGATCATTGTCGGTGACTTTTTTGCCCCAGGCGATCATCTGCTCGACGCCGGCGGTGCTGAGGTTTTTGCCCTTGGCGTATTTCTCGGCGTCGTCCTGCAGCCCGCGAATGGCGGCATCATTTGACAGGGTGCTCGCCTGCCCGTTGCCCTGCACGGACGCCAGATTGAGATTGGGCGGCAGATCATCCTCGGAGATAAACCCGACATTCCCGCCGGGCGTGCGCACGCGGATCCAGCCGCTGTCGCGCCCCAGCACTTCGAGCTTCGTATCCGCGCCCACCGTCTCGACCGGGTCGGCGAACGGGTTCTTGTCGCTCTTGACGTTCACATCCTGATTCACGATCACCTGCTCGGCCACCCCCACCGCCGTCAGCCCCGCGATCACCGCAACGAGAATCGCCCCGCGCAGCCGGCGCGGCCTGGATTTAACGGAGTCGATCATGTCGCTCTCCTTGTCTGAGTTTTGAAGCAGAAGACGCGCATGTTTTTACCATCAAGCCTGAAGAACGCAAGGGTTCGGCAATGATTGATTATGACGATCCGCGCGATCCTCCGCTCGAAGTGGAGCTTGCGGCATGGGCCCGCGAGCGACTGGCCGCGCGGACGCGTTGACGACGAACATTGGCGGGCGGCTCCACTCTCGGCGCCATATAGAAATCCTTTTCCCTGTCGCGCCCGGTTTCACTGATGCAACTTTGCCCCGCCGCGCCCGCGCGTTTACACTTGCGCCCCGTGAGTTGTCGCGCGAAAATGGCGGTGCTGGCGGGGTTGTCGGGTGTGGCGTTCCTGTTGTTCCTGGGTGGGCCGGATCTGGTGACGAGCCATGAGGCGCGGGTGGCGCTGCCGGCACGGACGATGGCGTCATCCGGCTGGCCCTGGGCGGCGGCGCGGGTGCGGGTGCCGCCGGCCGTGCTGCGGCCAGGGGTTGTGCGGCTGGCGCCGGATTGGGACGCGCCGCCGATCGCGGTGAATCCGTGGCTGGTGCCGGTGCTGGACGGGCAGATCAGGCTGCAAAAGCCGCCGCTGCCGTACTGGTGCGCGGCGATTGTGTTTCGCATCGCGGGTGGGTTTTCGGAGTTCGCGGTGCGGTTGGTGCCAGGGTGTTTGGGGATGCTGGCGACGCTCCTGGTGTTCGATCTGTGCGGCATCCTATATGGAAGCCGGGCAGGCTGGCTCGCGGCGCTCATCTGGGTCAGCACCTACGCGATCCCGGAAGAATATCGCAAGGCGATGGCCGATCCGTATCTGGCGTTCTTCTCGCTGGCGTGCATCTGGGCATGGATTCGGGCGGCGGAGGCCTTCGGAACAGGCGCGGCAAAACTGCCCACGGATCATTCGGTTAATCGCAGCGAACCCAATGACCGCATGATTCCGATACACGCAGTGCATCCGTCAACCGGCGTTCGGCGATTTGCATCTGGTATTTCCTGCCTCCTACTTTGCTTCTACGTTTCGTTCTCGCTGGCCCTGTTGGCCAAGGGGCCTGCCGTGTTGGCGGCGATACTGCTTCCGCTGGCGGCGTATCACGTTTGCTTTCGCCGGAGGATCCCGTCGGGCCGACGGATACATCTATTGGGCGTCGCGGTGATGCTGTGCATTGCATTGCCCTGGCCGCTGTATGTTTGGAAGACGGTGCCGCACGCGCTGGAATTGTGGCGATATGAATCGCTGGGGGAGTTGGCCGACAACACCGAAAACGCGCGGCCTTGGTGGTTTTATCTGCCTCAGTTGTTTTATCTATCATTGCCATGGACCGCGCTGCTGATCGTGGGAATCGGTTTGAATCTCTCTGGCTTGCGCGAACGATTCATCGATTGGCTTCGCCGACGGCTGCTCGAGTCGGATGGCGCAAAGCCGTCTGCAAAGGGCCTCAAAGCCTGCGGCAGAAAATCTGGCGCAGAGGCCGGCGCCGGGCTTTTTGTAGGGTCCGCTTCAGCGGACGCCGCGGGGCACGAGGATGGTTTCAATTCTTTGGAAAGCGTTCCCTCTGATGGCCAGGGGGCGCATCCACCCGCGTCCGCTGAAGCGGACCCTACGAAGCGCTTGTCGCCGGTGCCCAATGGGCATGGAGATCCGCGATTTTTTTTCCCGCTCCTTTGGTACGGCTCGGTCGTGCTATTTTTCTCTTTTGTGCATCTCAAGAAGAACCAATATCTCCTCCCGGCGTTGCCCGCACAGACGTTGCTGATCGCGCAGGGACTGGCGTGGGCGCTTGCGGGCGCGCGGCGAATGCGCTTCAAGGGATGGGCGGGCGGCTTGATTGCGTTTCAGGCGATTCTGGCGATCGGGTTTGTGATCGCGCTGCCGATTCTCGTTTTCACGGGTCTGCATCACGGCGCGCATGTGGCGGCGGGCGTTGTGGCTGCACTGCTATTGGTGGTCGCGTTTGTTCCCGTGCGGGCGATGTTACGGGCCGATGGCGGCTCGTGGGTGTTGGCGCAGGCGGCGGTTTACGTGCTGGCGTTCGCGGCGTTTGGCCGGCTGTATATCACGCCGTTGGAAGATCAGCGTTCGCCGCGACCGGTCGCCAGTGAGCTGATGGCGCTTTCCCGGCAGCCGGGCCGCACGCTGCTGACGAGCCGGCTGCCCGAGGAGGTGGCGGTCTATGTGCCGATGAACGCGGCGGTGCGCGAGTTCGCCACGCATGTGCTGGTGATTCTGGACGATCAGCGCGGCGTTCGATATCGCACGCGCCATGCCTTGCCCACGCCGGCCCTCCCGATGATCGGAAAATTCCAGGGCTGGGTGCGCGGCGCGTGGCTCACAGACATCCGGCGGGTGCCGATGAAATCGGCGCCCGGGGATGCACGATGGAAAGTCTATGAGTTGACGGTGGAGCGAAGGGGATACGCCCGTGCGACATCTCGGACTATTAACCACGAAGACATGAAGACTCTCAGCGAAGATTGGCCCACCACCCAAATAAGGGGTGAAAATCCGAAATCTGAAGCACGAAATCCGAAGCAAATCCAAAAGCAGGAAAAGCGGAAAATTCAAAGAGCGAATCCGTCGGATCTGTTTTCCATGTTTCCTGCTTCGAGTTTTGGGCTTGTTCTGGAAATGCACAGCGCGAACGGGAATGGATCGAACAGCCGGGCCAACAGGATGCCAGAGGCTGGCGAACCTGGATCGAAAGCAATCGTTTGCTCCGTAAAGATATTGCGAAAGCGCACCTGTCCCGCTTGCGTCGGGAGCAGGATTTTCGTGTCTCCCCACACGCTCTTCCCCACCGGCAATGCGCCGGCGGCGGGAACGATGCCCACCATCAGCCTCGGCGCCGCCACCAGTGCCCATTGATCGCCGGCGCGGCGCAGAAATGCAAACGCGTGATCGCGATGTTCCCCGACGATTTCGAGCGGCAGGTAATCGCCGGTAGAAAAGAGGCCCGGATTTTCGCGCCGACAAGCCAAGCCGCGCCAGATGATCCACAGCTTGACGCGTCCATCTTCCTTTGAGGCGATCAGATCCGCCGCGAGGGATGCGAAGTCCGCGCCGGCCTGGGCAGCGCGCGATTGCAACTCACGCAGCATCTGTGTGCGACGGCGATAGTCAACGGGCCGGCGGTTGTCGGGGTCCACGAGGCTCAAGTCCCAAAGTTCCGCGCCCTGGTAGGTATCTGGAACGCCGGGCGCGGCAAGACGGAGCGTCGTCTGCGCAAGAGAATTGAGCAGGCCGAAATGACTCACGCGCCGCTCCAACCCCAGGAAATCCTGGAGGAAGATGGCGGACTTGTGCTCATCGAATATGGCCGCCACAAAATCATGGACGGCGTTTTCATAATCGGCGTTGGGCCTCGTCCAGTTTGTATGCACCTTCGCCTCACGGAGCGCCTTTTGCACATAGGCCTGGATTCTTGCCGCGTAATCGGGCTGTTGGGCAATCGCGCCGGCTCTGATGGGCCACGCGCCCAGGAGCGTTTGATACAGCAGGTATTCATCGTTGCGATCGGGGGCGGCTAGGCCGTTGACCATCCGGCGCAGCGGCGCGTTGAGCCGCGACCAGCGCGCCACGCGCTGCCACCATTCGTCGGGGATTCCCGACAGCACGTTCAGCCGTGCCCGCACGTCCTCGCTGCGCTTGGTGTCGTGTGTCGAGAGCGGGGACAAGGCGTATGGCCACATCAACTGGCGGTTGTGCAGCCAGCGATGCAAGGCTTCGGGGGATGTGCCAAAGCGGTTGGGGTCTCCCCCCACTTCGTTGAGCGAAACGAAGCGGTTGTAGATGTAGAAGGTGGTATCTTCGATCCCCTTGGCGGTGACGGGAGCCGTTACCTGTTGAAATTTGCCGGCGAATCGAAGCTGGGCGGCTCGATCTTCGTCACCGAAGGTTTGCGGATATCTCTGCAACAGGACATCGCGGATGAAATCGAATACCGCCGGCTGCGCATCGGGATTGCGAGCCATCGCCTTGCGCACGGCGCGCTCCACATCGCGCGCGTCCGGGTCACTCACCTTTTGCGTCGCGATGTACGAGCGATAAACCGGGAAGCAGGCGATAACCTCCCGCAGGGCATGTCGCAAGCTGCCAAGCGTGAAATCACGCCAATGGCGATTGCGCTGGGCCAGACGATCAAGCTGGTGTGCCAGCATCTGCAACTCGCTGGCAAGGGAGATGCGGAGAACCAATTTTTTGCTGTCGTAAACGATATCGCCCAGCGGCGTGTCGTTGCCGATGAATTCCCGATAATTGCGATCGAAGATCGATGCGCTGGCGGCATCAACGAACAAGCCATTGAGCCGGGCGAGAAAGTCGTACCCGCTGGTGCCGTGCACCGCCCATTGTTCGCGCAGTTCCTCATCGGCTCCGAGAATTTTTTCCGCGGTTACATAAAGCGGCCATCTCGCCGCGCCGGCGGATTCCCGCAACGTCTGTTCATTG
The DNA here is from genome assembly GCA_035648595.1 of Tepidisphaeraceae bacterium. Taxonomy (GTDB): domain Bacteria; phylum Planctomycetota; class Phycisphaerae; order Tepidisphaerales; family Tepidisphaeraceae; genus RYN-428. The sequence continues at coordinate 1,410 of DASRLH010000133.1, read as the reverse complement.
AGCCGACGCTCCAGTTCGCTCCAGATTCTATCTGCGTCCCCGTTCATCTCCACGCCTGAAATTCTAGCTGCGTCCCGGTTCGAGTCCGCGTCCAGACTTGCAAACCGTTCGTCGGATGCAATGATCGCGCGGGCGACGGCCAGCACGTAATGCCGTTGCAGACGGAGAAAATAGCTGTCGGGATCGTAGAGGCCGTCGGGATGGTCGATGCGCAAGCCGTGAAGCGTTCCGTCGGCCAGCAGGCGCAGGGGCAGATCGTGGACGGCCTGGAAAGTATCTTCCCGCTCCATGCAAAGGGCGGCCAGGTCGTTGATGTCGAAGAAACGCCGATAGTTGATTTCATCGGGCGCGGTGCGCCAATGCGCCAGGCGATAGAACTGCTGGTTCAACAGATCGTCGAGGAGATTGAAACTGGCCGGATCGCCGGCCGTCCCGTTGAATTCGGCGAGGTTTTGCTCGACATGTTCGCGCAGTCCCTGATTCTGTTGGATCAGCGCGGCAAGCTTCTCGCGCATCAAAGCGGCGCCCGGCTGGGTTGCCAGCGCGGAAAACTCCGCGAGGACCGGATCATCCCACGCCAGCTTCTTTTGCAATTCCTGGATGCGGTGCAAGAGCACGGCGGCATACGTTTGCGGAGAAATCGGGAAGCGCCGATCGTAATATCCAACGGCCAGCGCGCCGGCTTCAAGAGTCAGCCGAAGCAGGCCTTTTTCCAGCGCTTCGCCATACGGTTCGCCCAACACCGGCAACAGGACTTTGTCATGCAACTCCGGCCGGGGCGAACCGCGCCAGGCGATGTCGAACCAACCTGCGTATTTGGACTGGGGCCCGTTCTCCAACACGTCATTCCACCACGGATTGTCATTGGTCGCGATGCCCATGTGATTGGGCACCGTGTCGAGGATCAGCCCCATGCCATGCTCGCGCAAGGCGTGTGTCAGATCGGCGAAATCGTGGGCGGTTCCGAACTCGGGATTGAGGGACCGGGGGTCGATCACATCGTAGCCATGCGTGCTGCCGGGGCGGGCCTTGAGGATCGGGGAGGCATACAAATGAGTGATGCCAAGATCGTTCAGGTATGGGACGATTTGAGCGGCATCGCGAAAGGTAAATCCGGAATGGAATTGCAGCCGGTACGTTGATTCTGGAAGGAAGCGCTGGGCCGCGATGCGCTCGAAGGCGGCTTGAAGGAGATTGTCAATGATTTGGGTGCCGGGCATTGCGGAGCCCAATATATAGTCGGCCCGAATCAGCCGGTCTATGGCTCGACGTATCACGGGCGTCTCGCCTCATCTTTCGTCACATTTTTTTGTGTCCGCCAGCGAGTATAACATATTGGTGGCATTATCGTTCGATTGATTCAAAGGAGTATTGGCATGGAAGCCAGAGCGAACAAGGTACGAAGGCGTT
>DASRLH010000132.1:0-3730 GCA_035648595.1 Tepidisphaeraceae bacterium | reverse complement strand
CGTGGGGGAAGGGCGCGTGCTGGCGTTGGCGTTTGACGCCGGGCCGGAAGCTGCCGGCGCGCTGGCGCGGGCGGCGGGGCGATTGCCGCGCGACCCGCGGTTTCGCGTGACGTGGGAAACGGGGCCGCGGCTGCACGTTGCATTCGATGCCCTCGACGGCCTCAAATATCTGAATGGACTGCAAGTACGCCTTGAACTGTCACAGGCGGCAGAGAATACATCCTCGCCGCAAATCCTCGATCTGCCGCAGACGGGGCCGGGACGATATGAGCTGGACGCGCCCGCCCCGCGCTCCCCGGCTTTTGCCGCGCTGCGGGTGGATGGGCATGTGGCCGATCGGATCGAGGTCGCGGGGCGATACGCGCCGGAGTTTGATGCGATCCGCAACGATCATGAAGCCATGCGCGAACTGGCCCGCCGCAGCGGCGGGCAGGTGATTCCGCCAAGACAGGTCTGGCCAATCGACTTTCGCTGGCCGCGCAGGAATGTGCCATTGACGTCATGGCTTGCGGCGGCGGGAGCGATCTTCATCGCGTTGGGGCTGGCACGATGGAAATTGCTCCCGATCGCTGCCTGACAACGACGCCCCTCACTCCCTCTCATCCAGCGTGGAAACCGGCTGCCTGCCGGCGAATCCCCCATCCCTTTCGTGCCAGAAACCGACGTTCTCCTCGCCGAGCCTCCAGCACAGGCAGATGTCGTGCCCGCGATGGCGTCCGGTGAAGTCGATCAGCCCGGCCTCATAATCCTTGAGTTCGCACCCTACCTCCGACAATTCATCCACGTAATCTTCCAGATGATGCATCGCCGACTCAAGTCGATCCTTGAGTTCATTCTGGCGTTTGGGGCCGCAGGCGGCAATCTCATCCTGAAGCGTGACGGCTTGCTGATGCGTGTGCACGATGTCGCCCACGATGCGTCTAACCAAGGGGAGCGATTGATTGGCCTGCAGCAGCGTAAATCGCCGGCGCGGGCGCGATGCGCCGACAGACCGGGGGGTGAAAAACTGGGGACCTGCCATGACGAGGTACCGCCTTTCTGGCCAACAACCGCCTCGCGGAAGGGCATGGTTTTTTGGGGATGCAACACAATCGATCCCCTCGACTCCTGATTATGCCCGCGCCGGCGCGCCAGTCAACCCGGATCCGGCGGAACGCGTGGGATTGGGGGGCAGGCTGCCCATGCAACAATAAATGGCCGCACCCCGCGGATTGTTTTGATGCGTCCGATAACCTCGCCTTCGGGATCGCGGCCGACTGCGGCCGCAGCGCGTTCCCCTGCCTATCTTCCCGGCGGCAACACGCTGGGGATAGCCGGCGCGCCGCCGACAATCGACGGTCGCTCGGCGGGCGGGCGCTTCACGGCGCCGGGGCGGGTGAGGTTGGCGTTGGCCCAAATGTGCTGCAGCGTGCCGGCGTCGGTGGGGAGCATCACCAGCTTTTGATCCTTGTTCTCGCTGCCCAGGTACACGCCGTCGGGGCTCATGTAGTGCATGGTGATCGAGCCTTCGAGGCCCAGGCGGTCCTGGATCGGAATGGCCCGAATATTCTGCCCGGCGAACGTCACATCCTGCTCGGGCTGCACGTCCACGTATCGCATCATCACTTCCCGGGCATCGGCAACATACGTGGCGATCAGGTACCCCCTGGGCTGCTTGAGCGGCAAAAGGCGCGGCAGCAAATGGCTGATCGCCTGTGGAAGATAAAACGGCGGAAGCGATCGCTTGATCTGCTCGGCGGTGCCGATGCCGCTGGTCTGATCCACCTCCAATTCGTAATCATCTTTCATGGTGGGGATCGGATCGCGGTCGGGCTGGATCACGCCGCCGTTGGGATCGATCGGCGGCTTAATAAACGTGCGCCGAAGACGCCGCTCGCTGATGCCGAACTCCTCGATATGCCCCTTCTGCGATCGGATGTGATCATCGCTGACGACGATGCGCGAAAAGTTCTCGTGCTTCTTGTCGGCAGTCACGAAAAACCAACTCGCGCTGTCCACCTGAATCGGGCCGCGCGAATGATCGGAGCGAAGGCCCTGCGTCAGCATGCGCGCCCGCACGCCGATCAATATTCCATCGCCGGTTTTTACCAGATCGATCTCCCGCTTTCCTTCCTGCATCTCGCGGCTGGTGAGGGGCCGGGGAATGGCGGCGGCCTGCTCCTCGGTGATATAGCTATACCCCACATCCTTTCCGGCCTTGATGATCCGCACCCACTGCTCGCTGATGAGGGCGGCGTGAAGCCGGCGAGGCGTGAAATTCACCAGCAAACTTCGCGTACGATACAGGCGGTTGTCCTGGTCTTTCTTGATGGCCGAGCGGTCGAGCAGGCGTACGCTGTCGAGCATTTTCCCGAAAACATCAGCCGCCACCGCCTCGCCCGGATCATTCCTGGCGGCATCCTTTATGGCGGCGTTGCTGCCGGGCGTGGTGAGCGTGAGCAGGTAGTAAAGATCCTCATTGGCCTGCACAATGGCCTGCTGCGAAAGCCGGCGCTTGCCCTGAGTGGTGTATCGGATGGCGATTAAGCCGACGTTGGGAAGAACGCGGTCGGGATGGATCGGATCGACCGCGCCGCCGTCGCGGGTGTTGGTCACGTCCTGCCGGAGGATTCGGCTGCCGGGCAGGGCGATCTGAAGGTTCTTGATGGTGCGTTCGAGAATACCTTCCACGTCTTTGCCGAAGTTGTCCTTGGTGCTGATCAAAGGCGCCGGATTATTGAGCACCATCTTGCCCAGCGCCAGAGTCCAGCCGCGCGCCGGATCGGTCCACTCGGCGATGTACTTGGAGCTGGGCGTGTTGGAAAGCCGCAACCTCGCGGGCGGTCGGAAGGAAACGCCCGCCGACTGGCTTTCGTAAATGTCGCCTAGCGCTTCGCCTTGCTCGTCGGCATCCACCGCCGCGGATTCCGCCGGCTGTCCCGCGCCCGGCAAGGGCAGCGGCCTTGGCGACGGCGCCGGTTGCGTTGCCGCCGGCGCCAACTCGCCGAGCCCGGTCGGCGGCGCGCCGGGAACGGCGGCCCATGCCAGGGGAACGCTCAGCGCCGCCATGCAAGACAAGAACAATGCAGTGTGTTTCATCGGTGTGTGCCCTCGCCGCTAATCCGTGGTGTCAGACAAAGCCCGAATGCTTTTACGACAATTCCCGCTCCTTGTGCGGAAAGCCATGCGCGGGGATATCATACCGGCTTGGTTGATGGAGGAAAGTGCACGACGGGGCACAAGAATGTGCGGGCGTGAACAAATTTCCGGGCGGCGTGATTTCCTTGTAATATAGCGGGTCGTGCTCTTGACAGGGACTGTGGATGCCACCCACATCACCGACGCGGAAAAGAAGGCCCGGCGGGATAAGGTACTCGCCAAACGGGCCAAGCGGGCCAAGGACAAGCCCAAACTCCCGCCACTGCCGCGGCGAAAGAGAGGAGCCGACCAGCGTTACAAGGAGTTCAAGGTGGTGCAGTTTCACGACGAGGCGGTGGAACGCCCCTTCGGCGAGAACAACCCCGCCGGCCAGCAGTGGGCGACACAGGTGATGCACGAGGTCAAACACGAGGGCTACGGCCCATTCTGGGATCGGCTGCCGCGGTGGCGTGGAACCCAGCGGCGCGGCCCCAGACGTCAGGAGGCCGACCGGGTGTTGAACTACGTCTCCACCCGCAAGGAAATGATCGTGTACGACACATGCAAACACAACGGCTGGCGGATCAGCAGTTCGACAACCGAGAGCGAATGC
>DASRLH010000131.1:0-3030 GCA_035648595.1 Tepidisphaeraceae bacterium | reverse complement strand
AACCGCAAGTCCGACGGCCCACCCGGCTGGCTCACCCTCTGGCGCGGATGGAATGACCTTCACCTGATGGTCATGGGCGCGCGGGCGGCTGGACTGGAAAAAATGTGACGAAAGATGAGGCGTCTCGCCCGTGCAGGGTGCTTTGGGAGTGGAAATATCGCAATTTCTCGACTACCGCGCCATCGGCACGGACGAGACGCCCGTGATACAATAACGCCATATGCCCATAAGGCGCGCTGCGCTGCACTCGGCTGAAGTGTTACGTTTTTCCCGCTCGATTAGCGGCTGTATGGGCTTTGCCCTTTCTTCGCGGCCGATAGCGCGATCAGCACCCGCGAAATCGCGTTCGTCACCGCCTCGCAATACTCCGCGCCCATTTCCGCGGTTGCTCCGGCGGGATCGCCCGAGCCGGTGTCGGGATGACTGGCCGACCATGGGCGCGGCGTCCAGACGCCGGGCTGTGCCAGCTCCGTGACCTCAAATGCAATGCGCTTCCCCGGGCCGGCCAAATCCGTTTGCACCAGGTCGGGGCAAACATGCAGGAGGAAACTGGTTTCAAGTTGGCCGGCATGATCGCCGGGGTTGGGGAAGATGCGTTTTTCGTCGGCCGGAACCATCTGGAAAAAGTTGGCGAGCACGATCAGCATTCCCGTTTCGAGTTGCGCGTCGCGGATGAGCGGCTTGAAATCATTGCCGCCGTGCGAATTGAGCAGCAGCAGGCGGTCGATCCCCTGTCGCTTGAGCGACCGGCAAACATCCAGCAGAATCGCGGCGGCGGTCGCGGTCCCAAAGTGGATCGTGGCACACTGATCCTGCTGCTGGGCATTATTGCCGAACGGTATCGTCGGCAGCACGATGACCTTCGCGCCGGCCTCGTCCGCGATTCGCGCAGCGCGCTCGGCCAGCACCGTTGCCTCAATGACATCCGTGCCATGCGGCAAATGATAGTTGTGCGCTTCCGTCGCGCCCCATGGAAGGATCGCGACATTGGGGGCGTATTTCTTCAACTGCGAGAAGCTGGCTTCCATCAAGATATAGGGACGAGGTGGCATGCCATGACTTTAATCTGGGATAGGGCTTACTGGAACCGTTGCAGATACGGTATCAGCTCCTTGGAATAATACGGCTCTTGCGTACACCAGAAAATGTAATCGACATGGAGATAATCCGTGGCGAACCCGATTAACTCCGGGATCGTCACCGGTTTGCCGGTCTTGGGATTTGGCAATTCATAGTTTCCATCCTGCACGGCGATTCCGACCGGCACGCTTCCCGCATATTCGTGAATCAGCGGATACGAATTGTGCAATTGCCAGGGCTTGAAGGGCTTGAGGTCGGGGCCGCCGACGCCAACCTTTAATTCCTTGGCGTTGCGATAGACATCGCGCAGGTAGGAGCGGGTCTCTTCGCCGGGCGGGCCGCCGACCATGAAGTTGGCGTATTGCAGGGCAACCGATTTGGGGAACGCCTGCTTTAACGCCCGCATGTCGTCAACTATGGCGTCGCGATAAATCTCCGGCGTGAACCCCTTTGGGTACAGTTTACCGCTCTCGCCAAATTCCACCGAGGTTTCGGGAAGGTTGATGCCTTCGATCTTGCCGTCGAATTGCTTGCCCAGGGCCTGAAGAAGTTTTTGGAATCGTTCACGCACCGCCGGATCCCATCGCCGGGCGACCCAGCCTGCCGGCGTTGCGCGCGCTTCGTCATCGCCGGGGATGTCGTATTGCTTGTCGGCGCCGCCATGGTATTGCGGGTCATTGAGCAGGTAGCGGGGAATCGGAACGACGGCCACATTGAAAGAGACGTCCTGAATCTGGATGAACAGCCGTTTGCCCTTGGACCTGAGAAACGCCAGATCGTGCTGGATGGCGCTGAAATCGTAGCTATCCTTGCCTTGCTCCAGCTCGCGCCATGTGTATTTGAGCTGCGCGCCCTCAAACGCCTTGGTTTGGAGGAACGGGGGATCGGCTATCCGCTCGCGGTCCCGGTTGAAGAAAACGTAGTGACACACATGTTTCGTCGGCGCATCTTTTGCGTGGGCAATGGAGAGACTTAGGGTGGCGGATAAGGCGAAGGATGCCAGCAGGCATCGGGTGACGGCGATTAAGAAATGTGAACGCATCGTGGCAGCCTCCGTGGCGAATCCCCTGCTAAACGTCGTTATCCGCCTCAGCAGATCGTGTGTCAAGGAATCCGTCCATGATCTCGACGAGGGCGCAGTTCGATGCTATCGTTACATCAATGGCGACAGGCTTTGATAGCACCACTCTATTCCGGCGGGTCATCGAACCCGAGACTGGTACGCTTGCGCCGGACTTGGCGCGATACTTGATGTCCTTGGATTTCAAGGCCGAAGATCATGCAAGGTTTGAAGTGCTGTCGGAGAAAGCACAGGATGGGGCTCTTTCAACACAGGAGCGCGAAGAGCTTGAGGGATTTTTACATGTGGACAGTTTGCTGACGGTGATGCGCCTAAAGGCAGAGCGATCTTTGGCCATTGCCAACGCGGGCTAATGATGGAAAAGGCATTGGATCGAGCCGTACGAGCGCGTGCGGGGAATCGATGCGAATATTGCATGATGCCGCAGGCCGTTCGACGGTTGCGCTTTCCAATCGATCATATTGTCGCCCGCCAGCATGGCGGCCTGACCGTCTATGAAAACTTGGCCCTCTGTTGCGGACGTTACAATCTTAATAAAGGGCCTAATATCGCTGGAATTGATCCGCAAGACGGTTCCTTGGCGCGGCTGTTTCATCCGCGCAAGGACCAGTGGTTCGATCATTTCAAGTGGTCGCGTTTGCAAATTGTCGGAGTCACGCCCGAAGGGCGCGCAACGATCGTCGTGTTGACGATGAATCATGCCCAAGACGTTGTTATCCGTGAGGAATGGGTGCATGTCCGCTCTTGCCGTCGGCGGCTTGACCTTCTCAGGCGGCTTTCTTCGCCGGAAGTGGGCCGTGGCCGACGGCGCGCTGGTAGGGACGCGGGCGTTCCCAGTAGCGCTGAGCTCGTCCGTCCTCGCTCAGGTA
>DASRLH010000130.1:0-6866 GCA_035648595.1 Tepidisphaeraceae bacterium | reverse complement strand
CCAAAACCGCAAGTCCGACGGCCCACCCGGCTGGCTCACCCTCTGGCGCGGATGGAATGACCTTCACCTGATGGTCATGGGCGCGCGGGCGGCTGGACTGGAAAAAATGTGACGAAAGATGAGGCGTCTCGCCCGTGCCTGGTGCATCAAAAGTAGGAAAAACCGCAGTTTTCGACATTTATCGCAACCGGCACGGGCGGGACGCCCGTGATACGACAACGCCCTTCATCCTCCATCATTTTCTCGCGTCTCCGCCCGCCATTAGCATTCCAACGCGTTCCTGGCTCAATTCGCGGCGCGCTAAGACGCCGACGATTCGGCGCTCGTGCATGACGGCGACGCGGTCGCTCATGCCCAGCACTTCCTCCATATCGGAACTGACCATGATGATGGTAATTCCCTGCCGCGCCAACTCCGCCATGTGGCGATAAATTTCGGCCTTGGCGCCGACGTCGATTCCGCGCGTCGGCTCGTCAAGGATCAATACTTTTGGGCGCATCGCCAGCCACTTGGCCAGCACGACCTTCTGCTGATTTCCGCCCGAGAGATTGACCACGCGCTGGCTGGCGGAGGGGGCTTTGATCCGCAGGCGCGTCATTTCCAGCGCCGCCGCCCGCGCTTCCTGGCGGAGGCCCAGGCGCCAGCGCGGCTTGTAATTGCCGACGTCGGGCAGCGACACGTTTTGCGCGATGCTCATCGGCAAGACCAACCCGTGCCGCTTGCGATCCTCGGGCGCCAGGTAGATTCCATTGCGAATGGCGTCACGCGTTTTGCGCGGCTGGTAGGGGATGCCGCCCAGGCGCATCCGGCCACCCAGGGCCCGACGAGCGCCGAAAAGCACTTCCATCAGTTCGGTGCGGCCCGACCCGACTAATCCCGCGAAGCCAAGGATTTCGCCGCGCCGCGCCGTAAAGCTCACGCCCGCCGGCGCGCCCGGGACAATCAGGCTGTCCGCCTCCAGCACGATTTCGCCCGGCGGCTGCTCGGGACGCTCGGGAAACCATGCGCTTAGCGCACGGCCCACCATCATCGCCACGATCTTGTCATGCGTGGCCTGCGATCTGTCCAGATCACCGACGTTTTTGCCGTCGCGCAAGACGGTGATCCGGTCCGCCAATTCCAGCACCTCTTCCAGCCGATGCGAGATGTAGATGATGCCGATGCCTGCGCTGCGCAGGGATTGGATGATTTTGAACAGTTGCCGGGTTTCGCCGAAGGTGAGCGAGGAGGTCGGCTCGTCCATGATGATGATGCGGGCATCCAGGGCCAGAGCCTTGGCGATCTCCACCATCTGCATTTGCCCGGCGCTAAGCGCGGAGACGGGCGTGTCGGGAGAACGGCGCAGGCCCACGCGAGCCAGTAGTTCCGCCGCCCGATCCCGCATCGCCGAGCGAGGGAGGGATCGCATTAACCCAGCGCCGAGGGTGCGGCTAACGCTTTTAGCCGCGTCTCCCGGCGCAGCTCCGTTTCCAAGTGCCGCTCCATGCACGCGCACAACTCCGGATCCGTGCGCCGCCCGCTCATTCCCCAGAAAGATATTGGCGGCAACATCCAGGTTGGGGGCGAGCATCAATTCCTGATGGATCAGCGCAATGCCGGCCTGCTTCGCGTGGGCTGTATCGTGCAAAACAACCAGCCGGCCATCGAGCGTGATCTGTCCCAGATCCGGCAGATACGCGCCGCCCAGAATCTTCATCAGTGTGCTCTTGCCCGCGCCGTTTTCGCCCATGAGCGCGAGCACTTCACCCGGGCATAGATCCAATGAAACATCCTGAAGCGCCACCACTCCCGGAAAGCGCTTGGTGATGCCGCGCATGGACAGGAGCATGGGATCGAGCGGCGGCATGTCATTTCTTTGGCTTTACGGCGTCGAACATCTTGCCGATCTTTTGCTGGTACGCCTTGACGTTTTCCGCATCGACGACCTCCACGCCCAAGTCCATAACGTCATTGGCCGGCAGCGCTGATTGCCCCTTCACCGCCAGATCGTGGAGAAGCTTGGCTGAGTCATAGCCGAAAAGATACGGCTTTTGCACCACGGTGCAGGAGATGATTCCTTCCTCAATGGCCTTGAGGGTGTCCTTGTCATCATCGAAGCAAACTTCAATCAGTTGCCCCTGCTTGCCGCTGGCGCGGATGGCCGCCGCGATCTCGCCGCCGTTGTAGGACCACAGCCCGCAGAGCAGATTCACACCCAGGCTCGTGTTATTGATGACGTCTTCGGGATTGGCCCGTTGCTTAATTGCATCGTGCGAATCTTCCTTCTTGGCGACAATGTCGATGTTGTGGCCCGCGATCACATCTTGGATTCCCTGTAGGCGCTGGCGGGCATTGTCGGCGGAGAAGGTGCCGACGAAAACCGCCATCTTTCCGCCCTTTGGAAGGAGTTTTACGATTTGCTCGCCCAATTTTTTGCCTGCCTCATAGTTGTTGGTGCCGATGTATTCCAGGCGATTGGACTTGGGGCAATCGCTGTCGGCGCAGATCAAATTCGTCTGTGCAGCTGCCCTGTTCAGTTCGCGGGTCTGTTCGGCCGGTGACCACGGGCTGATGGCGATCCCGTTGTAGCCCTGCGTCAGCAAATCCTCAAGGATGCCATTCTGTTCGGCCAGCAGGTTGGTCGAGTTGGGCTTCTTGAATACAACCTGAACACCGCTCTCCTTGCTGTAGGCGTCCACCCCCGCCTCGGCCTGCTTCCAGAAATCGCTGGCATTGTTGGAGACAAACGCCAGCTTCAGAGGCTGGCCAGGCGGCGCGAGGAATACATGCCGCGTACGGGCCGCGGACGTGGGTCCGCCGGTGCCGGCGGTGGTTCTCTTGCAGCCGGGGGCGAACGGCAGGGCGCCGGCCAGGAGTAATGCCGTGAAGAATGCGGTCGGATTGCGAAACATAGGCTGCTTCTCCGCTTGAGTGTCGTTTATTTCCGGGTAGGCGCGTGTCTTCTCCACAGGCACAGCGCTCCCAAAAGCGACGAGGCCGTCGCTTCTACGTAGACGCGGCGTCCTCGCCGCGTGTCTACTCCACAGGCACAGCGCTCCCGAAAGCGACGAGGCCGTCGCTTCTACATGGACGCGGCATCCTCGCCGCGCGTCTTCTCCACGGGCACAGCGTTCCCGAAAGCGACGGGGCCGTCGCTTCTACATAGACGAGGCATTCTCGCCGCGCGTCTTCTCCACGGGCACAGCGTTCCCGAAAGCGACGAGGCCGTCGCTTCTACATGGACGCGGCATCCTCGCCGCGCGTCTTCTTCACGGCCACAGCGCTCCCGAAAGCGACGCGGCCGTCGCTTCTACGTAGCCGCGGCGTCCTCGCCGCGTGTCTACTCCACAGGCACAGCGGTCCTGAAAGCGACGGGGCCGTCGCTTCTGCGTAGCCGAGGCATCCTCGCCGCGTGTCTCTTCCACGGGCACAGCGCACCCGAAAGCGACGAGGCCGTCGCTTCTACATGGACGCGGCATCCTCGCCGCGTTTCTTCTTCGCAGGCACGGCGTTCCAAGAAGTGACGTGCACCGAAGGAGCGAGCGAGAGGCCGGCCGCCTCTATCGCGTTGAAAACTTATACGTCGTCGTCTCATCAAATGTCTGCCCCGGCTTCAGCTCCGAGCTGGGGAATTTGGGCTGATGAATCGAATCGGGATAATGCTGGGTTTCGAGGCAGAAGGCGCCGTGGTTGACGTACTTGACGCCGTTCTTGCCGGTATTCGTGCCGTCCAGGAAGTTGCCGCTGTAAAACTGCACACCCGGTTGGGTGGTGCGCACTTCCATCTGACGGCCGGACTTCGGATCATACGCGCGGGCGCACAGCTTCATCTTGCCATCCGGGCCGTTCAAAACGTAGTTGTGGTCGTAACCGGTCGGCGGGCCGCCGGGCACTTGTTCGATGCGCTCGCCGATTGGCGTGGGCTTGGTGAAATCCATCACGGTTCCCTTCACCGGCAGAATCTCGCCAGTCGGGATCAGCGTGGCGTCCACCGGGGTGTAATAGTCGGCGTTAAGCATGAGCACTTCATCCAAAATCGTCGGCGTCTCAAATGCGCTCAAATTCCAATACGAGTGATTGGTGAGATTGAGGATCGTGTCCTTGTCGGTGGTGGCTTTGTAATGCAGGCGCACGGCGTTGTCGTTGGTGAGCGTGTAGGTGACGGTTACATCGAGATTGCCGGGGAAACCCTCTTCCATGTCGGGGCTGACGCGATGAAACGCCACGGACGGCCCATCGTGGCTCTGCACGATTTTGGCGTCCCAGACGTGCTTGTCGAAGCCGACGTTTCCGCCGTGCAGGGTATTGGGGCCGTTGTTGACGGCAAGGTGATATGTCGTGCCGTCGAGAGTGAACTCGCCCTTGGCAATGCGATTGCCGACGCGGCCGACGACGGCGCCGAAGTACGGATCGCTCTTGGGTTCGTAGTCGACCAGCTTGTCAAAGCCGCAGACCACGTCGCCCATTTTGCCGTTCTTGTCCGGCACGCGCATTTCGACCAGTGTCGCCCCAAACGTCATGACCTTGGCGACCAGGCCATGCTCATTTGTGAGGGTGAAGAGCTTGACGGCTTTGCCGTCCTTGGTTTTGCCAAAATCCGATTCTTGCACATTGGCCATCGACTTGTCCTTGTCCGGTGAAGAACTGGCGGCATTGTGTTTAGAACACCCGGCAACCGCGAAAGCCGCGCACGCGCCGACACACGCCAGCCGCGCCGCGCAAACACCCAACACCGCCCGTATTCCCCGCATCCCGCGCAAATTGGATCGTATCACTTGAAGGCTCCTCCGAGAGATTGGAACTTGCCCGAGGCTTTCCGCGAGCCATCGGATCGCCGCTGATATTACAGGATGATGACTTTCTGTACAGACGTTGGCCCGCCGGCGACAGCATCCCAGCGGCCAGTCGAAGTTGCCGGGGGTGCGTAACAGTTTGGGCAGCGTCTCTTTTTCCCGCGCCCGGTGCTCGTCACGCACCCAGTTGCCGATCACTTGAGCGCCCGCTGGACAGCGGCAGGTTGGATGACTGGCTGACTTGCCGGAATCGCGGGGACGTTTTGCTTGCCGCCGGCGCGGATGTCGCTGTTCAAGGCGCCCAGCGCGGCGTCGAGTTGCGGATCAATCGGCTGGGTCGCGGGACGGGTGGCGGGCTTTGTGGTGGGGTGGCCGGGCATCATGTCCAGGGCCAGTTCCTGCTGCATGAGCCATTTTTCCTGCTCGGGGGTCATGGGGACGGCCAACTGCGGATCGACGCCCCAATCGGTCGAGTCCTTCTTGCGATGCACCAGCCGGCCGCTGGGCAGGTAGTAATACGCGACGGTCAGCTTGAGCTCTCCTTCGTTGTTGCCCAGTTGGATGAGTTCCTGCACGGAGCCTTTGCCGAACGTGCGGGTGCCAACGATGAGGGCGCGATGATTGTCCTTGAGGCTGCCGGATACGATTTCGCTGGCGCTGGCCGAGTGCTCGTTGACCAGCACCGCCATCGGAAAGTCGGGAAGCGTTCCCTGGGCGTGGGCGTAGGAGATTTCCTCGGGCCGGTTGCGCCCCTTTACCTTGACGATCACCCCCTGGCGAACGAACAGATCGACCACGTCCTTGGCCTGATCGAGCCGGCCGCCGGGGTTGAAGCGCACGTCCAGGATCAGGCCCTGCATGTGCCCGGCAAGCAGCCGGTCCATCACGCTTTTGAGTCTCGCGAAGGTGTCGCTGGTGAACTGGGTGATGCGAATGTAGCCGATTCTAGGACTATTGCTCGCCCAGTAATCCCAGGGATCGGGATCACTGGCCCTGGCATCGGGCCGCCGGCGGTACCCCTTGATGGTGGGAACGACTATGTCTTCGCGGTTCATCGTCAGCGACTGATCTTTGCCGTCTTCGTGATGGACGGTGAGGGTGACGGGGGTGCCGATGGGGCCTTTGATTTTCTTCATCACCTCGTCGATCTTGAGGCGGGTGATGTCGTCGCCGTTAACTTTGATGATGATGTCGCCGGGCTCGACGCCGGCGCGGGCGGCGGGGCTGTTGTCAATCGGCGTAACGACCTGCACTTCGCCTTTCTCGGTTTGATTGAGCTCAATGCCCACACCGCGGAAGCTGCCTTCGAGCATGTTGTCGAATTGCTCCTGTTTGGCCGACGGGATGTAGGCGGTGAACGGATCGAGCTGCCCGAGCATGCCGTCGATGGCCCCCTGCTCGAGCTTGGGCTCGTCCACCGTATCGACGTAATTCACCGCGACCTGCCGATGAATATCCAGCAGCGTGCGCACGAAGGCATATTCATCATCACGATGCGCCAGCGTGCGCGGAATCTGAAACGCCAGCACGGCAATCAGGACGACGCTCACCAGCCAGGCAAATTTCTCACGGTTCATGCAAAGCTCCAGATCGCGCGAAAGGCGCGGCAAAGGCGATCTTAGCATCGTGGGAAGAGGTTGGAAATGTGGGAGGACGGCAGAAAGGGCTGATGTTGTTCGCGAACTCTCCAGCTCTCAAGCCACGACGGCAACGATTGCGCAGAGTCACGGAGACGCAAAGCGGCAGAGGTGGCATGAGCAGTGGAAACCCGTTGTCGTATCACGGGCGTCTCGCCCGTGCGGATGGCGCGGTGGTTGAAGAATCACCGTTTGCCGACCTCAACGCACCCAGCACGGGCGAGACGCCCGTGATACGTTAAGCGGCTGTGTCCACCTTGCGAAATTCAACGAGACTGCTCCGCAACACTATCAATTCCAAAAGCCGATGTTACATTCCGAACTTCCAAACTGTATGGCATTGCGCGGATCGCGGCGCGGGACCATCCTGATGCTTCTGACCGGCATCGGCCTCTTGCTGGCCATGGGCGTTACGCTGCGCGCAGGCGACGCCCCCGCCACACCGCCGACGACGGCG
>DASRLH010000129.1:0-4394 GCA_035648595.1 Tepidisphaeraceae bacterium | reverse complement strand
CCCCCGGCATACCGGGAGAGGGAGAACAGATCCGCTGACGATTGACGAATACCTCAAGCCCACGGGCGGGACGCCCGTGCCACGATAAGCGGAAGCACTCAGCGATAGCGCCGAAGTCTGGGTTGGCGTACCCGGCGCCGGCGGTGTCCGCGCGAGGCGTTTGGCGCCGCCGAACGTGCCGGAAACGGAACTGGTGTCCTTGATCGTCAGGCTTTCGCCGTGGGCAATTTCCAGCAATTCGAGGCGGCCGTCCTTTTCGTTCCAGCGCAGGCGCAGGCCCCAGCCATCCATGTCGTAGCCGCGCGTCGGCGAGGTGGAGCGCATATGCACCGGCACCTGATCCGGCGCGACAATTTTTCCGGCGGAATCCGTGAAGCTTTCGGTGGTGATTAAAAGCGTTTCGTTATCGAACTGCACGTTGTCGGTATGGATGACTTCATCGGGGACTGCCGGGTTGGAGTCGGGCTGCAGGTTGTAGATTTCGATGGTGACGGTATGGATCCTGCCGCGGCTGGGCGGGGCGGCGGGCGCTTGGTCGAGCGAGCCTTTGGAATTTTCCGTCGTGCCCGGCACGACGACCTCGCCGGTCAGACCGACGATGCGCATCTTCTGATGATTGGGCATGAAGAACTCGGCTTCGGGCCCGGTGACCTTCACAATGCCATTGCTTTGCGGCAGATACTCATCGGAGCGAAACCGCGACTTGAGCTGCCCCGTCTGCTGATCGAAGTCGAGCACCCACGCCCCGCTGCCGGGCCCCATCGCGCCCATGCCGGTGCTTCGCGTGGCCGGCGAAGGCGGCGCGGGATCGGTCGATAGCGCGCCGCCCGTCGCGCCAGCCATGTTTTTGGGCTGCATCCAGGTGTAAACAAAAAATGCACCGCCCAGGACGAGGCAGGCGAGGGTAACTAAGACGAAGGATCGCATGATTGTGGGTGGTCAGTTGTGGCTTGTCAGTGGTCAGTTGTTGGTTGTGGGTTGCGGGTTGCGGGTTGCGGGTTGTAAGTTGCAGCTTTCTTTTCTTTTTTCCGCTTTCTTCGTTTGGATTTGTTTCGGATTTCGTGCTTCGGATTTCGGATTTTCACCTTCAGTTTGCTCGTGGCCCCTCGCGGCAATGCCACCCTACCCCTCCACATCGAGCATCCTCAACACCACGAGGTCTTGAATGTCAATAACGCCGATGGGGCGGTCAAGTTCGTCGACGACGGGAAGTTCGTCGATGCGATGGCGGCGCATGAGGGCCATGGCTTCGCTGGCCAGTTGCTCGCCGCCGATGCGCTTGGGGTTGCGGGTCATGACATTGGCGATGGGCTGGCGGAGAGCCGAGCCGTCGTTGTCGGTGATGACGCGGCGGAGGTCGCCGTCGGAGAAGATGCCGCTGATTTTCCCCTGCCCATCCACCAGTACCACCGCCCCGCTTCGTCGCTTGATTCGGCTCACCTCGTGCAGCACCTGCCCGACGGTCAGGGTATCCGACGCCAGCGGCAGGTTTTCGCCAAACTTAAAGGTCATCGCCTCCTTCACGCGAATCAGCTTGCGGCCAAGCTGGCCGCCGGGGTGATAAAGCGCGAAGTCGTCGGCAGTGAAATTCCGTTCGTTCATCACCGCCAGAAACAGCGCATCGCCCAGTGCGGTCATCGCGGTGGTGCTGGCGCTGGGAGCCAATCCGAGCGGGCAGGCTTCCTCGATTTTTCCGAGCTTCAGCACCACGTCCGAGAATCGGGCCAGCGCATTATTGGCCGTCGAAGTGATGGCGATCACCGGCGCGCCCAGTTTCTTCACGACGCTGAGCATTCGGAGAATTTCATCGCTTTCGCCGCTGTAGGAGAGGATCAGCACCACATCCCCTCGGCGAACAGATCCCAAATCGCCGTGCAATGCATCGGCGGGGCTTAAAAAGTGGCTGGGGGTGCCGGTGCTGCTGAAAGACGCGGACAACTTCCGCGCCACATGCCCGGCTTTGCCGATACCACTGGTAAGGACGGAAGATTCGCAGCCCCGAATCAGCCGAACCGCGCGCACGAACTGCCCATCGGGCGCGACGCCGGCCACCGCGGCCGCCTCGGCGGCGAGCACCTGCTGAGCGAACTGGCGGATCTCGTCGTCGTTCATCGTGTGGTCCGGGCCTGTTTGTGAGTAGACGCCGACTGAGGAAATGGGCATGGTAAGCGAAGGCGCGGCCCAGGCAAAGGCGGAGCGGGCTTTGGGGCCTGCTGTCGAAGCCGGGAGGTTTTCGGCGTAGGCGAGCCCGCAACCCAAGTGAAGGGTGAAAATCCGAAATCCGAAGCACGAAATCCGAAACAAATTCAAAAGTAGGAAAAGCGGAAAAATCAAAACCGCGCCGAAAGATTTGTGGGATATCCTCGAAGAAAATCAGACTGTGCCCAAACGCGATTACTATGAAATCATGGGGGTGTCCCGCCTGGCCAGCGCGGAGGAAATCCGCAGCGCGCATCGCGCGCTGGTTCGGCGGTATCACCCCGACGCCGCCGATGACGGGCATGGCGATCTGGGCCGGTTCACCCTGATCCAGGAAGCCTACGCGGTGCTGTCCAATGGGGATCAGCGCCGCCGGTACGATTACAAACACGCCGTCGCCCACGGCCAGGCCCCCCGCCCCGGCCCGGCGCGGCCCCGGAAATCGCCCTGCGCGGCGTGCGGAACGCCGGTCTATTCCAGCCAACTCAAGCTCTATGTGGGCCGGCTCATCTGCCAATCCTGCCACTCCAGCAAACAGCAGCGCGGCCCGCAGGTGCAACTGAGCCGCTCATTTGAGATGCGCCTGCGCATGGCGCGTTTATGGGCGCAGTGGCAATTCGCCGCCATCCTGCTCGCGCTGCTGTGCGGAGCCGGGGTCGGGGCGCGGATCGCCTGGACACACGGCGGGCATCATCACAACGGCGCGGCATTGACCGCGCACCAGAACGATCCCGCTCCAGCAACCGCCCCCAGCGACCCCGCCGCCGATGCGCCGGTACAACGCGAGGCAGGCGCGGGCTATCCAACCCGATCCACCGAGAGCGCGGACGTGGCGCCGGTCGAGGGAAACGGGAAAGACTGATTGGCGCCCCGGTGGAGGGTGGGTCATCGCAGAAGCCACCGACCCGAATATGCGTGAAAATCCGAAATCCGAATGGCGAAATCCGAAACAATTTCAAAATTCCAATTGGACAAATTCAAAACAAAAAGGCCCCTGATTCGATGCTTTTGGATTTTCTGTTTTGGATTTTGAATTTGTTTCGGATTTTCGTGCTTCGGATTTCGGATTTCAGCCTTTTCTGGACAACAGCATTCGAATGATTAGAATCCCTCCAGCCCTCACCAAGGATGGTTCGTGGAACAAGCCGCCCCTGCCGAATATCGCGTGGAGTTGGACGTTTACAACGGCCCGCTCGATCTGCTGCTGTACCTGCTCAAGCGCGATGAGTTGGACATCTACGACATCCCCATCTCGCGGATCACCGAGTCGTATCTCCAGTACATTCACATGCTGCGCGGCCTGCACAACGAGCAGGGCCTGGACATCAACGTAGCCGGCGATTTCCTGGTGATGGCGGCCACGCTGATGGAAATCAAGTCGGCCATGCTGCTGCCGCGCCAACCAGTCGCCCAGAAAGGCGAGGGCCGGTCCGCCGCCGAGGAATTGGCCGATCCGCGCATGGAACTGGTGCAGCAACTTTTGGAATACAAGCGGTTCAAGGACTCGGCAGCCCTGCTCGAGCAACAACACAAAGCCCACGAAAGCCGCTTCCCCCGCTACCCGGCGGCGCGCGAGGGGGAGGCCGAGGAAGACCCGCCGGTCGATCTGGAAGAGGTGCAGGTGTGGGACTTGCTCCGGGCCTTTGATCGGTTGATGAAGGAAGTCGGCGTCCGCAAGCCGCGCTATCACGAAGTCACCTACGATGACACCCCCATCGACCTGCACGCCGCCGATATCGAGGACCGCCTCAAGCGCGAGGGAAAGCTGACGCTCAAATCCCTGATCGTCGGCAGAAAGAGCCGCAGCGAAATGGTCGGCGTGTTCCTGGCGCTGCTGGAACTGATCCGCCAGAAGAAGATTCTTGTCGAGCAAACATCGGTTGCCGACGACATCGACATCGTGGCCGCTCCCGCCGAGCATCGCAAGACGTATGAGCAGGTATCGTTGAATCTGGCGTGAACAAATTTCCGGGCGGCGTGATTTCCTTGTAATATAGCGGGTCGTGCTCTTGACAGGGACTGTGGATGCCACCCACATCACCGACGCGGAAAAGGGAACCCAGCGGCGCGGCCCCAGACGTCAGGAGGCCGACCGGGTGTTGAACTACGTCTCCACCCGCAAGGAAATGATCGTGTACGACACATGCAAACACAACGGCTGGCGGATCAGCAGTTCGACAACCGAGAGCGAATGC
>DASRLH010000128.1:0-4434 GCA_035648595.1 Tepidisphaeraceae bacterium | reverse complement strand
CTGGAGAACAACCTGGTGTATTCCAACAACCTGTCGGCGATCCAGATCAACGCCAGCGCCGCCAATGAGCAGGTGATCAACAACACGCTGTATCAGCCGGTGGGGGATGGAATACGCGTGCTTAATGGCGTCACCAACCTGCTCCTTGAGAACAACATTATTCAAGTCACCGCGGGTTTTGATGTGAATGTGGATCCCAGCAGCCAGAGCGGATTTGCCAGCGACTATAACGATCTATCCCTGGGTAACGATCCGCGGGCGCACGTTGGACAATGGGGCAATGTGACGCGCGCGCAGCTCTCCGACTGGCAGACCGCAACTTCGCAGGACAACCATAGCACGGGCGCCGACCCTAATTGGGTGGACATCAACGGCGCCGACAATGTGTTGGGTTATAGCCCCGCCAACGGCGGGTATGACGGCGGCAAGGATGATAACTTCTATGTGAACGAGCGTTCGCCGGCGATTGATTCGGGCAATAGTTGGTACGCTCCCCCGACCGACATCGAAGGGTTTGCCCGTGCCGACGACGCGGGGACGGCCAACACCGGTTCTCCTGATTATCGCGAATCGCCGGCGGCCGGCACGTTTGCCGCGTCGGGCGTTGCCCAGAATTGGCGGTCTTTCCAGAACAGTTGGAATTACACGCTTCCATTCGCGTTCCCCTTCTATGGGAACAGCTACACGAAGGTAATCGTTTCGAGCTCCGGATTCCTTCAATTTGCCGGGAATGGTTGGACGGGCGATCCGAACAACAGCACGGCAAGTCTATTGGGCAACACGCGCATCGCGCCTCTATGGGGGAATATCCGCACCGACCAGACGGGCAATGACATCTTTGTGGATACCAGTGTCGCAAACCAGGTGACGATCCGTTGGGCGGCGAGCAATGTTTCGGATAACAACAGCCCCGTCAACTTCTCCGTGACGCTGTTTGCCGACGGGCACTTTGTATTCAGCTACGGGGCTGGCAATGCGAATCTCACGCCAACCGTTGGCATTTCATCGGGCAACGCGGCATACCAGAGCGGCTTCCTGATTTCCGCCAATAACGGCGTCTCCAGCCTGAACAATGCCTCAAGCGAGCAGTTCATCCTTTCGCCAGGTTCGGCGGACATCGGCGCTTATGAGTACCGCGGGACAAGCACAAACACCACGCCGCCCGCGGTGACCAGCACCGCGCCGGTGGGCGTGAGTTCCAGCGGCACGATCCCGCCGGTGGGCACCATAATTGTGAGCTTCAGTGAAGCGGTCAACAGCATCGATGCCCAAGCGCCGGCGGCATACGAGCTGCGCGGCGCGGGGGCGGATGGGCAACTCGACACCGCCGACGACGTGCGCTACATTCTTCAGCCGACGTACGTCGGCGGCTCCACTTCGGTAAGCCTTGTCATAGTCGGGGCCGTCACCAACGGCGGAGTTCCCGCGCCTTGGACGGGGACGCTGCCGACCGGCTTTTACCGCCTTACGGTGTACTCGCTGCCATCCGGCGGAATTCATGATATATCTGGCCTGGAATTGGACGGAGATTCCAACGGGACGCCGGGTGGGAATTATGTGCGCACCTTCACGGTGGTGCCGCAGCCGCCGCCCAGCATTGTTACTTCAATCGTCGGCGACGGCACCGCCCAGCGATCGGAAGTGCGCAGCTACACGGTAAGCTTTAGCGAAGCCGTCATCCTCGGTCCCGGCGCATTCACGCTTGCTCTGCTGAATACCGCGGGCAGCGGCAGCGGAACCAACGACGGCAGTGCTCCAACCGATGAATCGGCGGGCCTCTCGTGGACTTCCGCCGACGGCGGCAAAACCTGGATCATCACCTTCAGCGCCAATACCGACTTGACGCACAGCCTTCTGGACGGCATCTACTCCCTGACGGTGCATGCCGCCAAGGTCACCGACGCCGCCAGCGGGTTGGTGCCGATGGCGGCAGACAGCAACTTCACCTTCCACCGCCTGTTCGGGGACATCAACGGCGACAAAACAGTGAACCTCATTGATTACCGCGCCTTTAAGAAGGCATACCTGAGCATCAGTACGTCCGCCAATTGGAACCCGCTGTTCGACACGAACGGCGACGGCACCATCAACCTGACGGACTATCGAGCCTTCAAGCGGAATTATCTCAAGCAGTTTACATACTGACGTGACTGCCAAATGCTGTTCCCAGACCGAGATCATCATTTGGCTTTGGCGGGCCTGATTGAAAGGAAATGTCTCCACCCTTAGAATCAACTCGGCGCTACGCCGCCTTAGCTCAATTGGCAGAGCAACGCTTTTGTAAAGCGTAGGTTGTCAGTTCGATTCTGACAGGCGGCTATCGGCAGGCCACCATCATGTCCGCTGCCGCGTTCAGCCCATGCTGGCATTGCATGCACAGCGCGAAGAGCAGATGGCGCAGGCGCTCGGTGGTTTGGACGGCCAGGAATTCGCGCGTGAAATCGATGGGAAACGCCGCGTGGAATTCGAGGATCTGGCCGGTGAGGGCGGGCCGATCCAGGGCGGAAATCAGGCAAACCAACTCTTCAACCTGCTCGGACTGAAACATGGCCGGCTCCTCTCGCCTCGCGGCACGCGACGGCGGAAGTGCGGCCGAACGCGCGCTCATATGAAACAGTCGATCAGCGACCCCTTGCTAATGATATCGGTGCGATAACGCACCACCTTTACATGCACCTGCGCTTTGGGCGCCTCCTGCCAGGGCAAAATGGCCCAGGGCGGCTGGATCGGGAATGTTGCATCCGGACGACATTCGGTGGCGCGTGCGTCCCGACTTTCAGTTGCCACGCACGAAGGCCCATCCGGTTCGACAGCCGGCTTCAAATGGATGATCGGGCGCGGTTCGATCAGCGGCCTAAGGTAAATGTGCTCGCGCGGCTCAATGATCGGATCAAGATGGATGTGCTGGGGGGGCTCGTAAGTTGCCGCCGCGGAAACGGCGCCCGGGCCCGCGGGCGCGCCGGGCAGTTCGATGGGGGCCATCGCCGCGCGAAGCAGCCGAACCAAATTGAGGTCCAACGCGGCGACGATCAGGTTGGCCTGGTCCAGCAAGCTCACGCCAGGCGTCAATGCAAACGCGGGGCATGGGGAATCGGCGCCAATCGACGGGCTTCAAAACGGTGGAAAAATGCCACGAAACCCAGTGCGAAATGATTATTCGCCGTTTTCCTGGGCGACGCGGGGGATGTCCGGTTATGCCGGATGTTGCATGGATGCAACATGAACGCCGCCGCAGCGTTGCTCTGATCCCTCACGCTCACTCACATGCACGACGTGCGGTTCAACAGCCGGGAACTCCATGGCCGATTCAGATCGAATGCTCCCAGCCCCTGGGCGCCAGTAGCTCTCGGCGGTCTGGATGCTCGATCCACACGCCCGGCTCCTGAAGCACCGTGCCAATCCGAACGATGCCCGGCAACCCAGGGTCGCGGGTCGCGGCGAAGAGCAGCTCGTGGTCTTCACCGTCATGGAGAGCATGTTCGAGCGGGTCGGTGCCCGTCCTTTGGCTTAACTCGCCGGCGTCGGGATGGATCGGGATCCGCCGGGCTTGGAGGATTGCCCCGACGCCGCTCTGCCGGCAGATGTGAGGCAGATCGCGCGACAGGCCGTCGCTCAGGTCGAGCATGGCTGTGATCGCGCCGGTGCTCGCCAACTCGCGTGCCAGGTTGATGCGCGGCAAAAAGGTAATATGCCGGCCCAGAATGCTGCCGCCGAGCGGTCCGGTAACATAAAGACCATCCCCTGCCTTTGCGCCGGCACGGGTGATCGGCGCGATGCCGGCGGACTTGCCGAGAATGGTAAGCGTCATCGCCAGTTTCCCCGGCCATGAAGCGGTGTCGCCGCCGACAATCGGGCAATTAAAAACATCCCCCGCCTCCCGCAGGCCCAGATACAATTCGCGGGCATATTCGAGACCCACCCCTCGCGGCAGGGCGACGGTGGCTACCGCCGCCGCCGGCAGGCAGGCCATCGCCGCGCAGTCCGAAAGATTGCGATTCATCACCTTGCGGCCAATCAGCCGCGGCCCGTGAATGGTCGAATCGAAATGAACGCCGTCGAGCACCTGATCCACACCGACCAGCAGCAGATCGCCGGCGTCCCAATCCAACACCGCCAGATCATCTCCCTGAGGAACCTTCACGAACGCGCTGGGGGAGTGCTGAGATTTGATCCACTCGATCAGGTCGAACTCGCCGGGCATGGCGGAATTGTAGGGACGCTAGGCCGTGCAACGCGTCTCAAGCCACATGCCGCCTAAAGGGACGGGCGCAGGGACGAGGTTTACACTTTGTAGCGCTTTGTTAATACCGTTCGGCACGGCGATTGATGAGTTTCCCGCGCCCCTAACAAACGCCGTATTGCGCCAGCGACGGGTTCGTGGCACGATCCGGGGCCCATGGAACAGGAACTGACGGCCAAGGATGTCCGGGGACT
>DASRLH010000127.1:0-20304 GCA_035648595.1 Tepidisphaeraceae bacterium | reverse complement strand
GGGCATGGGGGGTGGGCGAAGTCGCGTACCGATACGCGCCATGTATCACGGGCGTCCCGCCCGTGCGAGTTGCTTATGGTCGGCGAAACTCGCAGTTTGCAAGCTTAAGCCGTCAGCACGGGCGAGACGCCCGTGATACGTCGCGCCGTTTTTTCCCGTACCCAACCCACGCCGTCGCGCACTCCAATTTCCGTCACGGCCTGCCCGCGACGCCCGGCTTGAGGTAATTCTTCTGGTATTCATGGCTGTCCATTACGCACACGCCGATGAACAAGGCGACGAAGAACAGGGAGATCAGGAGAATGATCCCGTTGAACGGGTTCTCCCAGCGCAGGTGCATGAAGTACAGGCCGACCAGTGTCGCCTTCGCGAAGGCGATTCCGATTGCGACCCAGACGTTGAAATCGGCGCCAAAATCGATTTTCGTGACCGTCACGGTGAGGATGGTAAGCGCGACCAGCACGCCATAGACGGCAAGCAATATCATCGGCGACGTAACGTGCACATGCGCGCTGCCCGTGCCGGTGCTGTAGCTGAGGTCTTCGGGCTTGTCATCGGGGGCCGCGTAGTGGCGGGCGCCGGGGTCGGGAGTGATGGCATGAGAGGCCATGGCGTTTCCTTTTGGCTGCAAAAATAATCAGTGAATCAGATAAAGCATGGGGAACAGGAAGATCCAGATCAGATCGACCAGATGCCAGTAAAGCCCGGACAGATCGACGGGCGTGAAATACGTCGGTCCAAACTCGCCCTCCTCGCTGGCCAGCCGGCGGCGCGAGACGCGCCACATCGCCCACAGCACTGAGATGGCGACGATCGCGCAGCCGATCGCAACCAGCACGAGCCATGCGATGCCGGTGGGTTGCCCGCGCGGCAGATGCGGGTTGTAGATGATGATGCCCAGCACCGCCAGGAACAATCCAAGGCTGGCCAGGTACATCGGCAGCAGCCACGCGCCGGCGCGGCGTCCCGAAGCGCGGAACAATACCCAGGCGATCAGCGACATGCCGATCACCACATGTACGCCGTGCAGGCCGGTCATGAAAAAGTAGATGGCGAAGAACGTGTAGACGTGCTTGTCCTCGCCGGTTTTTTGCAGGTCGCTGAGCTCCACTTCGCCCTTGGTCGGCAGAATAACGGGGGCCGTCGGCCCCGCGAAGCTCGGGCGAATTTTGGCGGCGTCGGGCGTGTCGGCGTTGGGATCAGGGGGAATCAGCGAAACATTGTCCAGCGAGTTGGCCATCGGCTTGGCCGGCGGAATCGGCGGCAGCGCGGTCGCCGCCGCGTGTTCCTTCTCCTCCAGCTCGATCACGTTGACGCCCTTATAGTCGGCGATGAACTGATCGTGCGGGCCGATGAACAGCACATGCTCCCACTTCTGGCGATACTCGACGGATTTGATGCCCAGGAAGACGTACCCGCCGATGATCGTGACGGCCATCAGCCAGCGCAATGATTTTTGATGCCCCAGCTGCGCGGATCGCACGGCCCAGGCCATCGTCAGGCTGCTGGTGATCAGCACCAGCGTGTTGATGGCGCCCAGCAGGCGGTCGAGATACTGCTCGGAAAACTCGAAGACTTCCGGATGGTTATGGCGGTAGACGGAATAGGCGCAGAACAATCCGCCGAACATCAGGATTTCGGTGCCCAGAAAAACCCACATCCCCAGCTTCGCCGAGGAATACTGCTGCTCGGGCGTGTCGAAATGGTGCGCCAGATGCGGGTCATGCCCGTTGCCGGCGTGGGGGTTGTGAAGGTCCGGCGCCAAGGCCGTCGCTCCGGAAGGATTGATCGCTGCGTTGCTCATTGGGCTCTTACCGTTTCTTACAGGGCAAGGTCACTGGATACGAAAGAAGATTCACCACGGAGGCACTGAAGCACGGAGGCGCTTTCGATGATCCAAGGGTTGACTGCAATCCATCCAACAGAACTAAAATTTCACTTTTAGGAACTGACTGTCCATCAAAACAACAACTTAAAAACTGATTTTGGGAAACGGGCTCGGAGTCGAATGCGCCTCGGCGTCTCCGTGCCTCCGTGGTTCAATTCTTCCCCGATTACCCCGGCCCGCCGTCGTGGCCTGACGCGGATCGGGAGGCGGCGGCAACCGCCGGGTTGCGGGACCAGTTGCCGGTCTTGGGATCGTACTCGATGCCGTGCAGGTCGTACGGATCGCCGACCTCCGGCGTGTAATTGAAGTTGTCATGCGGAGGGGGCGAACTGGTTGCCCATTCCAATGTGCTGGCGCCCCAGGGATTGTCGGTGGCGCGCTTGCCGCGCTTGAGGGCGTAGCCCAGATTCAGGCCCGCCAGCACGAGGCCCGACGCCATCGTATACGCGCCGGCGGTCGAGAGGCGGTGGAAGATCTGGAACTGCATCGGGTAGCTGGCGTATCGGCGCGGCATGCCCCGCGCCCCCATGACGAACTGCGGAAAGAACGTCAGGTTGAACCCGATGAAGATCAGCAGGAACCCGATCCGGCCGACGTTATCGTTGGCGATGCGCCCGAACATCTTGGGCCACCAGTAATACATCCCCGCCAAAAACGCGAACAGCGTGCTGCCCATCATCACGTAGTGAAAGTGGGCCACGATGAAGTACGTATGCGTGAGCGGGATATCGGTGGCCAGGGAGGCCAGGAACAGGCCGGTCAGCCCGCCGATGGTGAACAGGTACAGGAATCCCATGACGTAAAGCATGGGCGTTTCCACCCGGATGTCGCCTTTGTAGAGCGTGCCGAGCCAATTAAACACTTTCACCGCCGACGGGATGGCGACGGCAAATGTCAGCAGGCTGAATACAGACGCCGACAGCGGCGACTGGCCGCTGACGAACATGTGATGGCCCCACACCAGGAAGCTGACCAGCGCGATGGCCAGAGAGCTCATGGCGACGAAGTTATAGCCGAAGATATGCTTTCGGCTATAAACGACGATCACCTCGGAGATGACGCCCATCGCCGGCAAGATCATGATATAGACCGCCGGATGGCTGTAGAACCAGAAGAAGTGCTGGAAGAGCACCGGATCGCCGCCGTTGCGCGGATCGAAAATGCCGACTCCCACCACGCGCTCGGCGGCCAGCAGCAGCACGGTAATGGCCAACACCGGCGTCGCCAGGATCTGCATGATGCTGGTCGCATATAGCGCCCAGCAAAACAACGGCATGCGGAACCAGGTCATGCCCTTGGGCCGAAGCATGTGCATGGTGGCGATGAAATTAACGCCGGTGAGGATGGAGCTGAAGCCGAGGATGAAAACGCCAAGGACCGCGGCAGTCACCGCCCCCTGCGCGCGGGCGCTGCTGTAGGGCGTGTAGAAGGTCCAGCCGGTATCCAGGCCCCAGCCGCCGGGCATGTCTACATGGAAATGACGCGCCCACCCGGTCTCGGGAATTGCATGGAGCACGCCGCTGAGCAGCAGGTAAACGAAGAACAACCCGCCCAGGAAATAGAGCCAAAGGCTCAGCAGATTTAATCGCGGAAACGCCACGTCCTTGGCGCCCAGTTGCATGGGCATGACGAAGTTGCCGAAGATCGCGGGCACCGCCGGGATGATGAACAGGAACACCATCACCGCGCCGTGCAGCGTGAAAAAGTGGTTGTAGAGATCGTAGGAGGCATTGGCGGCGGCCTGGCTGGCGGGGTTGCCGGGGATGGCCACCCGCGGGTTCCAGAGCATCGTGCGCAATCCCACCGCGAACATCCCGCCCAGCGCGAAGTTGGAGAGCACCAGCACCATATACATGATGGCGATGCGCTTGTGATCGAGCGTGAAAATCCAGGAGCGAATGCCCTTGCCGTGGGTGAGGTAATTATCGACGGGCGCTTCGCCGGCCACATATGCCGGAGCGGTGCTGGCCTGGTCGTGGGGGAATGGTCCTGTTATCGCGGACATCTTCGCACTCCGATGTTTGTACGTCTCTTCACATTCGCCCGCGCCCCGATGGGAGTCGCGGATTGGCGGTCGTTTCCTATCGACCGGCTCTTTTCAACTCGGCCCCGCGCTTACTGAGTAGCCGGGTTTCCGCCGGACCGCGCCGGGATGGCCGGCGGTTGTGTCACCGGGGAAGTCGCCGGCAGGGACGACTTCACCGGCTGTGTCGCGGCCGGCTTGGCAGCCCCGCTTGGATCGCCCACCGTAAGGCCCCGCTCCCATGCCGACCGGGGCACATGACCGCTGATTGACTTCATGTACCAGGTAATCGCCTTGATCTCGTTGGGCGGGAAGTGACCTTTGAACGACGGCATCACGTTCGGGAATCCCGAGACTATTTTTGCCGCCGGATACTCGATCGACTCCAGAACGTATGCATCATCGGCCAATACCGTCTTACCCCCTTCGAGGGGCACTATCGAGGCGTACATGTCCTTCCAGGTCGGCCCGACAATCTTGCTGCCATCGACCGAGTGGCATTGCGCGCAGTTCTGGCTGTAAAGCAATTTGCCTTCGGTGACGAACGGCGTGATTTTTTCCCAATCCGACACGCGCGCCAGCCAGGCGTCAAACTCGGCCTGGGTGTTATGCACGATGCACTGGGCCCGCATGGTGGAGTGATTGGTGCCGCAATACATGGCGCAGTACACATCGTACGTGCCGGCCTTGGTCGGCTCGACCCACATGCGGTTAAACCGGCCCGGCACCACGTCCTTTTTCATGCGGAACGCGGGGATGAACAGGTCGTGAATCACGTCGTCGGACTGCAGCGCGAAAACGCACGGCTTGTTGTTCACCAGATGCAGTTCGGGATCGCTGTGGCCGTTGGGATAGAGGAACTGCCAACTCCAGGTCTTTCCGTCGGCAGTGATTTCGTAGGCGTTGGGCGGCATCACGCTGGCGTGCAGGTAGCCGCGAAAGCCGTAGTAGAAAATCACCAGCGTGAGCAGCGTGGGGATGATCGTCCAGGTGAGCTCCAGGGCGGTGCTGTGGCCGGCGGTGGGATCGTGGGCGCGGTTCTCGCCGCGATGGCGGTACCTGATCACGAAGTAGATCAACCCCGCCATGATCAGCGAGGAGAAGAAGATATTGATGCCCAGGATGAAGTTGAACAGGGCATCCATGCTGGGCGCCACCTTGGACGCCTGTTCGGGCAACCAGAAAGAGTAGTTTTCAGCCAGTAGTGCGTGCAACATGGATCGGTTCTTCCGTCAACAAACGTCTTCGAATTTCGGGGGCATACGTCTCGCGGCGGCGCACGACCCCTTTGGAAAATTAAAGTATCACGGGCGTCTCGCCCGTGGAGTCGCGGTACTCCGCGATGTTCGACCGGTACTCCGGTCGAAGTTTAGCGAGCGAAGCGGCACGTGCACCCTCCTCCCGCTCGTCGGAGCCGGAGAACGCGCCGTTGCGGTACAGGTGGAAAAAGATCCAGCCCATAATCAGCAGCGTCATCACGCCGCCCATTTTCATGAGGTTGATGGCGGCCAATGCGTACTTGCCCTGGTGGCCGTCGAACTGGAAGCAGGTGAGCAGGAACTGGTCGGTGTGGGTGCCGATCTTTCCGCCCGAGGCTTCGACCAGCGACAGCCGCAGGGTGGTCGGGTTGAACTTCACGCCATATAGATACCGCGCGATGTGCCCGTCAGGCGTGCAAAGCACCACGACCGCCGGGTGGGAATACTGCTGCGCCTGGCCGACCCATTTGTATTCAACGCCCGCCGCCTCGGTGACGCGGTCGATCTGCTCCTTGGTTCCGGTGAGCAGGTGCCAGCCGTCGATGGAGCCTTCGCGGCCATACGATTCCAGGAACGATTTTTTCTTGGCGGCGGCCAGCGTTGGCGTTTCCTTTGGATCGATGCTCAGGAAGACCACATCATAATCGGGGCCGGCATTCAGCTTCACGGTCTTCAACGAATCGACCAGCCCGCGCGAGATCAACCCGCACAGCATCGGGCAGCGGAAATAGCCGATCTGCAACAGCACCGGCTTGCGGCCTTTGGTGAAGTAGTCGCCCAAATGCACCGGCTTGCCGGTGTCATCGAGGAAGGTTGCATCCATCGGCAGGCTGGCGCCCAGATGCTCGGCCACCTTCACTCGCTTGGCGCTGGCCGGAATGTACAGGGTGTTGGGATCGAATCCCGGCCCGGCAGGGTCGGCAAAGCCGGCCTTCAGGGGCGCGGCCATGCACACAAGCCCCAGCGCCAAGCCGGCCAGCATTCGCAATGGAAGATGTCGGGAAATTAAGCCTCGCATAAGTAAATGTACGCCGGCGATTTTTTGCCGACGAGTCGTTTCAAAACTTTTATTCACCCTGGCTGCGGCCATCTTTCGTGGCACGGGCGGCTCGCCCGTGGCCGTGGTACGCCGCGGCGTTGGCCGGTAACTCCGGCCAAACCACCTCCAGCGCAGCGACCGATGGCTTGGCGCACACGAAGAACGCTGCGCTCTTGCGCCTTCGACTAAGAGTACCCGTCGAACATCGCGGCATACCGCGACTCCACGGGCGAGCCGCCCGTGCCACTATATCCGGCCAGGCCCTTCATCCCTTGGCCGGCGCTTCTGTTCCAGGCGTCTGAGCGCCAGGTGTCTGCCCGGCGGGCTGCGTTTGCGGCGGAGTCTTGGGCCGTTGCGCGGCCTCCTTCGCGCTGTCGTCGATCAGCTTCTTCATCGCCACCGTCACCGGCACGCGCCAGGAGTGTTCCTCGCGGTCAAAATCGTAGGTCGTGATGTTGGTGTTCTGCGTGGCGCGCAGGTCGTTGAGCCAGGTGTTGGGATTCTCGGTGTATTGTTCGTTGAGCTCCTCGCGCTGTTCGTAGCGAAACCACGCCTCGACGCCGAACACTACCACCAGGACCAGCAGCGAGGAGACCGCGCCGACGGTGAGGATGACGGGCGTATTGGCTTCCTGTTTCATTGCCATGGGAACACCTCAAATATTCTGGAACACCAGTGAAGCCGCCAGCCGCGGATCGCGCAAAGGCCGCAGGCTCGCCCGGGCCGACAGATACGCGAAGCCGGCAAAGAACGCGGCGGTCAGGCCCGCCACGCCCAGCACCGCCTCGACAATGCTGCGCCAATCGGGCCCGGAGGGGCCCATCTCCGGCGTCACGATCCAGTACATGTCCACCGCGACGAAGAACAGTTGCCAGAACGCCAGCATCGTCAGCACCCCGCGCCGCCGCTTGGGATGCCGGGACATCAGGGCGCAAAACGGGATGAGAAAGTGCCCGAACAAGATCGCGATAATCACCCCGTTCCAACCGTTGTGAACCGCGGTGCTCACTCCATGCCGGGCCATCCACTGAGTTTCCTCGGGGATGTTGGCGTACCAGATCAGCATGTACTGGGCGAAGCCGATGTATCCGTAGAAAAAAGTCCAGGTGAACAAGTACTTGCCCATGTCATGGTAGTGCTCGATGCTGATGCTGTCGCGCAGGTAGCCGGCCTTCTGCAGGAAATAGACGGTGATGATGAAGATGGCGAAGGAGCTCATCAAACACTCGGCGATGTAGTAAACGCCGAACATCGTGCTGTACCAGTGCGGATCGAGCGACATCAGCAGATCAAACGCGAAGCCGGTGACGGTTAAGCCCAGCAGCACGAGGCATGGGCCCGCGGCTACCTGCATCCGCAGCGTGAGGGCGTCGTCGCCGGTGCGATCCTGCTCGATCGAGAGCCGCCGATACCACCAGGCGATGCCGATCCAGCAGGCGAAGTAAAAGATCACCCGCCCGATCCAGAACCACGGATTGAGCCAGTGCATGCCGGCGATGCGCTTATTGACGTCCAGCGGATCGAGGATGAACGTGCTGGGATCGGAGGGAGCGGCGACGGTGGGCGTCTGAAGCTCGACGTTGGCCTTGACGTGCCTGGGGGCGACTTCATCCTCTCCCTTTGCTGCCGCGATGCGATCGGCCATCGGGGCATGCTTCAAATCCCAGGGCAACGCCCAGCGGTACAAACTGCCGCTGGAAGAGGCGACGGAAATGAGCATCGGCAGGGCGAGAACTGCGAGCAGCGGCATGGTGGCCGCGAAATTCTCGGCGATCCGCCGAATGCTCACGCTCCACGCGGCGCGCGTGACATGCTGGAGCAGCACGAACGCGATCGAGCCGATCGCCATGGCCAGGACAAACGCATAGCCGGCCAGGTAGCCGAACAGGAATCCACGGAAGGGGAACCGGCCGCCCAGGCTCAAGCCGATGCCCGCGCCGATGCCGATAACGGCCAGCACGGCCGCCGTGACGGTGGCCTTCGAGGCGCCGCGCCAATCGGTGCGGTCGTCGGATCGGCTTAAGTTGTCAGACGAATGAATCACCACGTTCGATCTCCGGGCATTGTCAGTTGGCAGTTGTTGGTTGTGTGTTGATTGTTGTGGGTTGCAGCCGTCTATTTCCCGTGCCGTTCGCTTGGAGGAACCATGCGCCTAGTGGCGTTTTGGGCCAGTTGCAGGGCTTTTACATAGGCGACGATTGCCCAGCGGTCCTCGACGGGCACCTGGGCGCCGTAGCCGGGCATGGTGCGGATGCCGACGTTGATCGTGTTGTAAATATGCCCGATCTGCCGGGCGCGCACCTGTGCCGAGGGGAGCGAGGCGGCGGGCGTCCAGGTGCCCTCCTTGAGTTC
Source organism: Tepidisphaeraceae bacterium (assembly GCA_035648595.1). Classification (GTDB taxonomy): domain Bacteria; phylum Planctomycetota; class Phycisphaerae; order Tepidisphaerales; family Tepidisphaeraceae; genus RYN-428. Next base: position 11,743 of record DASRLH010000127.1, on the reverse strand, counting down.
GACGGCGGTGTAGTTGACGGTTCCCGAGGCTCGGCCATCCAGACCGTGGCATGCCGAGCAGTAAATGTTGAAGCGTTCCTGCCCGCGCTTGAGGAATGCCTCGGTGAGCTTGCCATTGTCGAGCAGCTGCTCGGGATACGAATCGAACCACGTCACCACCGGCTTTCCATCCGGGCCGTTTTTGCTGCTGTAGCCGCGCCAGTAGTGATCGTCAGTCTGGGCCGGGTCATAGGCGCTGGGATTCCGGTGATCGTAATGATTCGGGTCCGCGCTGAAAGGGACGGTGCCGACAATTGGCAGACGGTCGGCGCGGTCGTCGGCGAACAACTCATTGGTCTGCTGCTCGCGGAACTTGGGCTGCGTACCCATGTCCTGTATCAGCGCCAGATGCGTGTTGTCATTTGGCCGCACCCGCGCCCGCGCGAACAGCACCAACGGCAGCCAACTGGCAATGATGAAAACCAGCCCAAAGGAAACCAGCCAGAACGGCGGCCGGCGCAGGCGAGGCGGACGCACTTCGTACGTCACCGGAGGCAGGTTCGTCGGGATGTTGGGGTCGTGTGTCATGTGTCGCTCGGACCATTCACTGCGAAGAGGATTCACCACAAAGGCACAAAGCCACAAAGAAATCATCGCAAGGCATGGCGACCTCACCGCTTATTGTAAGAGGAACACGATGAATTCCCTGGCGCGTAGGTGATGTTTGCTTTCTCCCACTCATGCACTTTTCTTCCTTCGTGACTTTGTGCCTTTGTGGTTAATCGCCTTCGTATTGCTCATCGTGGCTAATCCTCCACCCGTTCCACCGCTGTCGCACCCAGCTTCGTCAAGAGCTCGGTTGTTTCCAGTTCGTCAAATCTGGGGTCCGACGCATCAATCACCACGAAAAACCGGTCGGTCGTGGCCCGGCGAAAGCGATCACTTTTGAACAGCGGGTTGTACAGCATCGGCAGCCGGTTCAGCGCGAACATCCCACCGGCGGCAGTCAAAGCCGACAGGAGAATCGTGCATTCGAAGATGATGGGGATATTGGCCGGCAGGCTCCAGAACGGCTTACCGCTGATCATGAAGGCGTAGTCGTAGGCGTTGCAGTACCACTGGAGCCACATTGCGCCGAAGCACCCGAACAGCCCGCCGCCCAAGACAAGCCAGGGAAGGACGGTCGGCTTGATGCCGATGGCGGCGTCGATGCCGTGGATGGGAAACGAGCTGTGCACATCCCAGCGGGTGAACCCCGCCGCGCGCACGCCGCGCGCGGCATCCATGATCGCGTCCACGTCGGCGTACTCGGCCAGCAAGCCGACCAACTCAATGGGCTCGGCCTCGACGGCCGATTGATCGGCGTCCTCGTGGATCCGTGTGGGGTGGGTCAGTGTGCTCATGGTCGGCCACTCATATCCGTCAACGTCTCAAACCTTCCGTTCACCGAATTTCCGAACGCTCCGCGATCGGAAATTCGTAGGGTTCGCTTCAGCGAACGCTCTTCGGCGGGTCCGCGAACGGCGTTCGCTGAAGCGAACCCTACGCCGAAACCCATCCGCAACCTACGCGCTTCGTGGGGCGCCGCCGTAGGGTTCGCTTTAGCGAACGCGGCCCCGCGAAATCCAGGACCCGCGAAATCCAGGACCGCGTTCGCTGAAGCGAACCCTACGCGCTCCCTTCGCTTCGTCAAACGCCGCTCGTCATTCGCCGCGTAACGTCGGCTCGGAGCCTTCCGCCGGATCGTGCTCCTCGTCGGGCTGGAAATCGCTCTTGCGAACATCGCGTGAAATATGGCCGGCATGCTCGGCGGGGTGAGCATGCGCCTGGGGCATCACGGTCTTGACTTCCGCGATCGCCACCACCGGCAAAAACCGGCAAAACAGCAGGAACAGCGTAAAGAACAATCCGAAGCTGCCCGCCAGCATCAGCAAGTCAACGGGCGTGGGGATAAAGTGATACCAGCTGGACGGCAGGAAATCGCGCGTCAGCGAGGTAATGATGATCTCGAACCGCTCGAACCACATTCCGCAATTGGCGAAAAACGCGATGATGAACACCAGCAGCATGTTGGTGCGGAACTTCTTGATCCACAAAAACTGCGGCGCGATCACGTTGCACCACATCATGCAACAGAACGTGACCTTGTAGGGCCCGAACGCGCGGTTGTAGAACGTGAATGCCTCGAAGTGATTCTGGCTGTAGGAAGCCGCCCAGAATTCGAGCATGTAGGAGTAGCCCACGATCAATCCCGTCGCCAGCATCACCTTGCAGCAGTTATCGATGTGGCGGAGGGTAATGATGTCCTTGAGGCCGAAGAACGCGCGGGCGGGGATGGCCAGGTTGAGCACCATGGCAAATCCGCCGTATACCGCTCCGGCCACGAAGTAGGGGGGGAAGAGGGTGGTGTGCCAGCCGGGCAACTGCGAGGTGGCGAAGTCAAACGACACCACGCTATGCACCGACAGCACCAGCGGCGTGGCCAGGGCGGCCAGGATCAGATAGGCCCGCTCGTAGCGATGCCAATGCCGGCTTGAGCCCGTCCAGCCGAGGGCAAAAATCCCATAAAGAATCTGCCGAACCCGGTTCACCGCGCGGTCGCGGAGCGTCGCCAGATCAGGGACCATGCCAACGTACCAGAACACCACCGAGACCGTGGCATAGGTGCTGACGGCAAACACGTCCCACAGCAGCGGGCTGCGGAACTGCGGCCACATGGTCATTTGATTGGGCAGCGGGAAAAGCCAGTACGCCATCCACGCCCGGCCCACGTGAATCCCCGGGAACATCCCGGCGCAGATCACGGCGAAGATGGTCATCGCCTCGGCGAAGCGGTTGATGCCTGTGCGCCAATTCTGGCGGAACAAAAACAGGATCGCGCTAATGAGCGTTCCGGCGTGGCCGATCCCGACCCAGAACACGAAATTGACGATGGGAAAGCCCCAGGAGTTGGGCTGATTGTTGCCCCAGACGCCAACGCCGGTCGTGAGCAGATACCCGATGCACAGGCCCAGGATGCTCAGCAGCGACAGCGCGATGGCGAACCCGATCTTCCAGCCGAGGGTCGTGGGCCGCTCGGCAATGGCCGACACCTCGTCGGTCACCTGCGCGAAGCTGCGGCGATGCAAAATCAGCGGCGCGCGATGCCGAGGGTCATCCACCGTGTTGTTCACCTCATCGGGTGAAGTCGGCGTCGAAAATATCCCGGTCAACGTTGTCATTGTCTAAATCCGTGAGGCTACGGGAAAAAAGTAAGATTTACCGCGGAGACGCAGAGACGCGGAGAAGAAAATGCGGAGAAAAACTTGACCGTTTAAGCTCCGAATAGTTTCGAGCGCGAGCTTCGCCTCGTCGTGGCGCGGGCGGCCCGCCCGTGCCACTGGTTTTGCAAATTGCCCTTTGCGATAGCTTCAATTCTCCTTGCGCTTTTCGCTTCTCCATCATCCCATTCAAAATCTTTTTCTCATCTTTCCGCCCTCTGCGTCTCCGCGGTTATCCTTCTTTGTTTTCCTCCGCTGGGTTTCGCAGCTTAGCCAAATAGCGGATGCGGGGGATGGTGTTGAGTTCTTCCTGGAGCACGTCGAAGGCGCGGGGGTGTTTGTGCAAGTCCGCGACCTGCGACTTGCCGTTCACGTCCTTCTTAAGATTGCCGAAGACGATGGCTTGCGTGGGGCAGGCCTGCTGGCAGGCGGTGAGGATGTCGCCGTCGCGCACATCATGCTCGGGGCCGGGGCCTTCGCGGCGTTTGGCGATGACCGTCCCGTGGATGCGCTGTACGCAGAACGTGCATTTTTCCATCACGCCGCGCATGCGAACCGTCACGTCCGGGTTGAACATCATCCGCTTCACCGGATTGACCAATTCCGGGTCAAGCTGCTGAAGATCGGGGATGTTGGGCCAGGGAACCTTGAGCCAGCGATTGCCAAATCGCGGGTCCTCCGCGTGGTAATCGAAGTAGTTGAATCGGCGGACCTTGTAGGGGCAGTTGTTCGAGCAGTACCGGGTGCCGATGCACCGGTTGTAGACCATCGTGTTGAGGCCTTCGGAATCATGCACCGTCGCCGCGACGGGGCACACCTGCTCGCAGGGCGCGTTTTCGCAATGTTGGCAGAGCATCGGCTGGAAGACGACCTCTGGATTCACATCGTCCACGTCGCCCTTGAAGTAGCGGTCAATGCGGATCCAGTTCATCTCGCGATGGTTCGAGCACTGCGCCTTGCCGACGATGGGGATGTTGTTTTCCGCCTGGCAGGCCAGCGCGCAGGCGTTGCAGCCGATGCACGCATTCATATCAATGCTCATGCCCCAGGCATGCACATCGGAAAACAGCCGGCCCTCTTTGTCGGTGGCGGTGGGGGGCTGGAACAATTGCAGGCCCACCTTGCGCGGCGCCCCCACCGAGCGCGGATCGTCGATGTACTGTGCAAGCGTGGCCTCGCGGATAATCTTGCCGCTCTCGTATTTCTCGCCGACGCGGGCCTCGATGGTGCGATGGCTTAGCGCATTGAAGATATGGTGTTCCTGCGTTCCGATCAGCACGTAGGAGTCGCCGGTCTTTTTCACGCCGATGCCGGCCACGCTCCAGGGATTTCTGCGGGTGCGGGCGGGATAGGCGTTAAAGCCCAGCCCATCGCCGATATGGCCCGCGGAGATTCGGCCAAAGCCCAGCGACACGCCGACAACGCCCACGGGCTGTCCCGGCAGAATGAACGCCGCGATCTTCAGCGCCTCTTTCACGCCGGGCACGGAGATTTCGATCATGTCGCCGGTGTCGATGCCCAGCCGCCGGGAATCGGCCACGCTCATCAAGGCGGCGTTGTCCCACATCAATTTGCTCAGGGGATCAGGCGTCTCCTGAAGCCAGCCATTATTGGCAAATCGCCCGTCATAGGCATGCGAATCCTGCGTGAACCGCAGCGTGAACACACCCGCCGACGCGACTTGCGTCACGGCCGGCAGGTCGGCCAGCTTGAGCTGCGCCTCGGCCGCCTTGGGCGTTTGCGCCGCCAGCAGGCCGGTCTCTAATGTCCCGCGGAAGGCCTTGTCGAAATCCTCCACCTTGCCGAGCAGCCCGGCCCAGGTTTGCCGGACGATTTTGTCGCCGGTGGCGAGCTTGTTGTCAATCTGATGATTGCTGATGAATGCCAGCAACTCGATCACCGATTTGCCGCCGAACAACGGCTCGATGATCGGCTGGGCGAGCGTGGGCGTGCCATCCCAGGACCGCGAATCGCCCCAGCATTCCAGGTAATGTGCCCTGGGCAAAAGCCACTTACATCCCTTGGAGGTTTCGTTGTCGTAGATTGTCAGGTGCATGCTCGTCGGCACCTTCGCCAAGGCGGCGGCAAAGGGCACGTCGGCGGGAGCATCAAACGATGGATTGCCGCCCAACAGCAGCAGCGTGTTGACTTGCCCGCCGTTCATGGCGGCCGTCAGCTCGGCGATCGATTGCAGGTGGGTGGGCCGGTCCTTGTTGGCGGAAGTCGCCGGCATCTCGATGAACGTGATGGTCTTGCCAATCGCGCCAAGGGCGGCGTTGATCGCGAAAGCGACGGCGTGCGCTTCGGGCGGGGCGGAATGCCCGACCGTCACCACCGCATTCCCATCGGCGGCCAGCAAATCCCGGCTTGCCTGAGAAACAAATTGCCGTTCGCCGGCCGATAGTTTTTCGTCGCCAAACCCCGGCGCTTTCACCGCCCCCGCCAAGGCGCGGGCCAGGACATAGATGCGCGCCGGATCAACGCCCAGCCGCACATCGGCAACGGTGCCGGTGATGCTGAAAACGCTTTCGGCGATGTACACCCGGTTCATCTTCTGGTCGGTATCCGCCGACCGGCGCATCCGCGACCAGTCGTTGGAATAGCGCGTGTGATTCGGGTGCGTCAGCAGGAAATCGCCATCCAGCGACACGATGGTTTGCGCCTTATCCAGATGCAGAATGGGCCGCAACGGCGCGCCGAACGCCAGCCGTGCGCCTTCGCGTTCATTGTCCAAGGAGATCGGCTCATATTCGTACCACTTCGCCTCCGGGAAGGCCTTTTCAAAGGCCTCGCGCATCGCCAACACGCTGGGGCTCGCGCTGGCTTCGGACAAAACCGCAAATCCCTCGCCGCCTTTATCGCGCAGGGCCTTGAATTGCTCGGCGGCGATGGGAAGGAACGCCTCCCAACTCGTCGTACGATGCAGTTCCAAGCCGTTGCGCCGATCGACGACCGATCGCGTGCGCTCCGGATCGTACATCTCCAGCAGGGTGGCCTGCGAGAGGGCGTCGGCGGAGCCGTACTTGCCTTTGATCACCCAGGAGGCGGGGTGGGAGGGATTGCCTTCGATTTTGATGGGCCGGCCATCGAAGCTGTTGACGATCAGGCCGTGGCCCACGCCGTTGAGTTCCCAGGTGGTGGCGTATTGCTCAGGAATGCCGGGCAGATGCTCGCGCGGGTTGCTCGAATAGGGCGCCAACTGCTCCTTGGGCCAGCGCCGGCAGCCGGTGAGGGTCACGCCCGCCAGCGCCATCGCCGCGCCCATCAGTTTCATGAAAGCGCGGCGGGAGCTGGTGGAAATAGTGTCCGCATCGTACCCCGGAAACTCCTTGCCCAGCGCATCCTGAATCTCAGGAGACTGTGCCAGTTGCTCGAGGCTGCGCCAATACTCGACGCCGGAAACGTGGTGGTTTATCGATGACACGTATAGCAGCTTTGCATGTAAGTGACGTCGCGGATGCCATACTCGCGCACCAGCGCCGCCGGGGACTGCCTGGGATTTTTCTCGTCGCGCGTCCAATCCATGTTCGTCACCGCGACATCGCGCGGCCGAAGATGCGGGCCCGGATCACGATGACACTCCAGGCACCAGCCCATGCTCAGGGGCTTGGCCTGCTCGACCACCTGCATGCGGTCGATGCGCCCGTGGCATTCGATGCATCCCACGCCATGATTTACGTGGGCCGAGTGGTTGAAATAAACAAAGTCCGGCAGATCGTGCACCTTGGTCCACCGCATCGGCTTGCCGGTCGCCCAACTGTCGCGGATGGGTTGGAGCGCTTCGCTCTTGGCCTTGATGTTGGTGTGGCAGTTCATGCAGGTCTGCGTGGCGGGGAGCGCCGCGAACGCCGTCTTCTCCACGGTGTTGTGACAGTACCGGCAGTCCAGCCCCAGCTTCCCAACGTGCAGGGCATGACTGTAAGGCACCGGCTGGATGGGCCGATATCCCTGCGACATGGTCTTTGGCGACGCCCCAAACCCGAAGAGCACGGGAAGATAAACGCCGCCCCCGATCGTCCCGATCACCACGACCGGCAGAAGATAGTTGGCCCACCGCGGAAAGACGAACCGCGCCGCGCTCGATGAGGGCGCTGGACTCGATGAGCGCGCCGGGTTTGTGGAAGTAGTATCCGCCATAGCACGATAGGCCCAAGGCCCATCCCGTCCAGGTTTTCCGTCTCCGCCCGCCCCGGAATCGGGGCCGCCCGGGCAAGTCCGGCACAACTCGCGGGACAGCCTCCTTCCCGCAAAGCGGCATATCATTACGCGAATCCTCCGCCTGTCAATCCGAAAAACGTGTGGCAAATGGTCGCAGGATGAACTCGCTGAGAAAAGTCGGATGCTGCACGCGCTCCAGCGTTTATCAGTGTAGTTGAAACCGAGTATGCTTCTCGTGCTCGTTTGATCGTGCGCATTCGATGCATTTGAAGGGATCACTATGCCCGATAAAGCAAAACTACTGACCGTAAAGATCGACGCCAAGCTCGCGGCAGATTACAGGACTGCCTATGAGCGTGCCTTTCCCCGCCGCGAAGCCGGGCGGGAATCGCTGGCTGACTTTATCGCGGGGTTCGTTGAGGATCGTCTTGCCGAAGAGATCGAGTTCGTGCAAGACATCGGACAATTGCCCGCCATCACTTTTTAGGATTCGGACCGACCTCGGCGGGCGTGGGCCTGGTCGCGATGGGTTCGAGCGACTGAAGCAATGGAGCGAGCAAGTCCTCCAACGTCCTGGGATCGCGCTGGGCTGGGGAAAGGTTTGTTCCGAAGTCGCGGTAGAGCCTGTCGAGCCGTGGCTTGAGATGATTCACCATCGCCTCTTCCCGCGCCCCAACTGCCGCCGCCGCCCGCTTGTCGGCGCCTCGATATGCCGCCATCGCAAGGCAAAGCGCGGCGAGGCTCAACAGCAACGATACGATTGATAATATTCGAGTCATGGATGTCCTCTTGGATACGGGATGATGACAAGAGTACAGCCACAAGGACTGGACACAACAATTCGACGCGTATTTCGCACAGCCGAAAGTTTTGACTTCCAAAACGTCGGGGCGCTCTCAAATTTGTGCCGCTCACTATCTTTCTTCTCCTTGGAGTGTCAGGCATTCCAGTAAGCCCACGCACATGCGTTGACGCAGTCCAATGCATGCGGCGATGTTGTTTCACGCTTGGCGGCTGCGCGCCCCACTCCAACGCCCTTTCCGAGGCTTTTTCATGCATAAGCGAATCGCGGTCTTGATGGCGGCGGCATCCGTTGCGTCGGCGGGTCTGTTGCGAACTTATGTGAACGCGCAAACGCGCGCACCGGCGCCGCCGCAAATTGCGCCGCCCGTCACCGCACAGGCAGGAGCCGCGCGCACGGCGGCGGATGGCGTCGAGGTGCCGATCAGGGAAGTCGTCTTGTTCAGCAGCGGCGTGGGGTATTTCGAGCATTTCGGCTCCGTGAAAGGCAATGGCTCGGCCGAGCTGCGCTTCAAGACCGATCAGATCAACGATGTGCTCAAGAGCCTGTTGCTACAGGACATGGATGGGGGGAAGGTGGGGACGGTGAGTTATGCCGGGCAGGCGCCGCTGGCGCGGACGCTCAAGAGCTTTGGCGTGGACATCACCGCGAACCCGACGATGGCGGACCTTCTCAACCAACTGCGCGGAGCCCGGCTCACGGTCTCCATGGCATCGGGCCGCTATACCGGCACAATCGTCGGGGTGGAGAAAAAGGTCAAAGCCATCAACAGTAACGGCGACGCCATCGAAACGCCGGTCCTGAATCTCAAGGAGGGGAACCATCTGAGGTCGATCCCCCTCGAAGAAACACAATCGCTGGAGTTGGATGATCCCAAATTGCAAACGGAGTTGGACGAGGCGCTGGGCGTGGTGGCACGATCGCGCGATCAGGACAAGAAGCCCGTCACCATCCATTTCCGCGGGCAGGGCGAACGGCGGGTGCGGATCGGCTATGTCATCGAAACCCCGGTCTGGAAAACCAGCTATCGGCTCGTGCTGGCCGACACCGACAACCAGGGACGGGCTGGGGCACAAGGTGATGCGAAAAGCCCCATCGGCGCGGATCAAAGCTACGCGATACAGCCCAAACCCGTCGCCGGCGCGAAGGCCAATGGGGCGGCGAAGCCAAATGCCGGCGGCAGCGCAAAGCTACAGGGTTGGGCGATCGTGGAAAACCAAACGGACAACGATTGGAAGGACGTGGAGCTTTCATTGGTGAGCGGCAGGCCGTTGTCATTCATTTTGGATTTGTATCACTCCCGGTACATCGCCCGGCCCATCATTCAGCCGCAATCCTACGCCAGCCTTGTGCCACAAACGTATGCAGGCGGTGTCACCAGGGAAGAGATGGAGAAACTTCAAAAGGCAACCGAGGAGGCCCAGGCACGAAGCCAGGCGCCCCAGGGCGGCGGCGGGATCGGCGCCAACCAGGTGACTCAAGCCAATGATCTTTTTGGCGGCAGCGGCTCGCAAAGCGGGCAGGCCGGGCGCATCGATCCAACCGCTTCCATCATCTCGGCGGCGTCTGCGGGAAACGTCGGGGAATTGTTCCAGTACACCATCGGCAACGTCTCGCTGGCGCGCCAGCAGGCCGCCATGATCCCAATCGTTACCGACGATGTGGATGCCGAGAAGCTGTCGATTTACAACCCCGGCGTTCTGGGCGAGCATCCGCTGCTGGGGGCCCGGCTCAAGAACAACACGAAGAAATTTCTCCTCGAAGGCCCCATCACCGTTCTCGACCAGGGCCGTTACGCCGGCGATGCGCGGATCGAGGATTTGCCGCCGGGCCAACAGCGGCTGGTCAGCTATGGCATCGATCAGCAACTGCTGGTGGATTTAACCCAGGGAACCCACACCTCCCGCGTGATGACCGCCATCATCGTGAAAGGCGTGCTCGAAATTACCTCCCGGCAGATTTCCGAGCTGCGGTATCTGTCGGACAACAAATCCAACCACGCCAAGACGCTGATTATCGAGCAGGCGCGCGCCGGCGAAGACTGGAAGCTGGTTTCCCCCAAAGAGCCCGATGAGACAACCCCCGAAGTGTACCGGTTTAGGCGTACGATTGGGCCGCATAAACTCGACAGCTTGTCGGTCACCACGCAAGGCGTCAGCGTTCAGAGCATCAAGCTTCTCTCGCAGACCACCGACAGCCTGCTCACGTTTTTCAAAACCGGCGGCATCCCTCAAAACGTGCGCGATGCCCTGGGCAAGGCGATCCAGATGCGCTCCGATTTGGCAGCGCTGGACGCGCATCTGGCCGGATGGAGGCAGGGGATTTCGGATATCACCGCCGAGCAGTCGCGCATGCGCGAGAACATGAAAACCGTCTCGCCGACCACCGATTATTACACCCGGCTGGTCAAGAAGCTGGATGTGCAGGAAACCGACATCGAGAAGGCGCAGAAACAAATCGCCGACACTCAGAAAGCGCGTGATGTTTTGCAAAAGCAGTTTGAGGATTATCTGGCCACGCTTACGATTGAAGCCGGGAAATAACGCGGCGGGGTGTCATGCGCGGCCTGCGCGGATGGGCGGGAGGAATTGCGCCAAGACCGCCAAGGGCGCAGAGGGCGCCAAGAAGATTAGGAAGGCATTTCAATGCGCAGGTTGAGGCTATTTGTTTGCTTTGGCGTGATCGTGTTGGTCGCGGCAATATCCGCCATGGCCCAGACTCGCGATTCGTCGTCATCTGACAGGACACCGCCGGCCGCACAAGCCGGCCCTTCCACCCGCCCCGCCCTCCGGCGTGGACCGCTCTTCTCGGATGGCGGCAACGCGCGCAAAATCGTCTTCGCCTGCGATGCCTCCGGGTCCATGATTACCAAGATTGCCCAATTAAAAGTGCAGATTGGTAAAGCCATTCACGCGATGCAGTCCAACCAATCGTTCGGCATCATTTTTTTTCAGGACGGCGACTGCGATGCGCTTCCCACGGGACACCGGCTCCTTCGCGCCACCGCAAATAACAAAGCAAAGGCCGACACGTTCCTGGAGGGAGTCACTACATCCGGCACCACGGATCCTCTGCCGGGCATCAAGTTCGCATTCGAGCAACATCCGCAATTGATCTATCTGCTGACCGACGGCGACTCGGATACCGCGTACCTCGAATTGCTCAAGACCATCGCCAGGGAAACCGGCGGGGTCTTTCGACATGTGACGGTTGACGATCTTGAAAACGCAAGCAGTCCAAGCCGTCGGCTAAATGCGCCTCGGGCAGCCTGCAACGATTGAATGCCAAATAAGGTCGACGTATCGCGGGTGTCTCGCCCGTGCCCGGTGTGTTAGGATTAAAAGTATTGCATTTGCTCTACTACCGCGCCAATGGCACGGGCGAGACGCCCGTGATACGTTGACCCATTTCATGCGATAAACGCGCCCGCTCTGCATTTTGGCTGAAGTGTTATGTATATTTTACGCCGCTACTTTGTGCCTTTGGGTCTCTGCCTCTCTGCGCAAGGTCGCCCGCATTATGGCGCAAGGGCCGTGGTATTACC
>DASRLH010000126.1:0-10650 GCA_035648595.1 Tepidisphaeraceae bacterium | reverse complement strand
TCTCAGATGAGCTGCCCCAGATCCCTTTCCGCGATTTGGAGGGCTCCGTCTCCCATGTATCGGTCCAGGACTGCGCCTGATGGCTCATCAATTCATAGACCCGCGCCATCTCCTGGCCGCCAGTTCCATAAAATTGCCGATAAAAAGCGGCCGAGGCCTCGGCGGAGTCGCAGTCGCGCGGGTTCCAGCCGGCCGAGGCGATGGTCGCGTATCCCAGCCAGAAGGTTTCGGGATGCAGGCCGGCATCCGCCCAACCGGCAACCATCATCCCCATCAAATCCGCGTTTCCGCGGGTCACGCCCGACTGAATCGTCGCCATCGCCTCGGCAACGCGCGGCGGGCGGGGCGGGCCGGGTTTTTGATCCGGGTCGGGATGGATTCGCCTCGTGGCCGGCAGAATCGCGTAATCCGGGAATAGCTTTTCCTCTCCTTGAGTCGAAGTGTAGAACATTTGCCGGATGCCCCGCGCCTTGAAGGCGGCATCGAATTGTGGATCCACCGTCTCGCCGTTGATGAGATACGCCGGCAGGGCCGGCACGTCCGTGCTTTTTAGCGGGTATTCGCCCCAGAAGACGACGGCCCGCCCGTGGTCGTGAAGATACCCCGCCGTCTTTGCGATAAATTCGCCGAGCACCTTGCCCGGGCTGCCCAGGGCTTTCAGGCGCTGTCCTTCGTTACACGAAGCGGTGTCTGCCTTGCCAACGTAGTACGGCTCATCGGTGGAGAGATAGAAATACTTCACTCCCTTGTTGGCTTCGAGCAGTTCGTGATACATCCCAAAGAGCAGGTCATATGTGGCAGCGTTGGTCGTGCAGAATTCGTAGTTGCTATCTGGAAATGCCCGCAGGCCGGCATACTCCGGGTGTTTCAGGATGAATGACACATGGCCCGGCGCATCCAGGTAGGGGATCAACTGCACATGGTATCGCAAGCCGTAATCAGTCAACTCCTGCAACTGCCCGGCCGTCAGCGCCTGTGGCTCGACGACGGCGGGGGCGCTATGGTAATGGAAATGGCCGTCCAGCTTCAGGACAAACCCGTTGATCTTATAAAACGCGGCCTGCCGGATCGCATGTTTGAGCCCATCCAGCCGCTCCAAATGATGGGCATCATCCCAATAGATCTGGCGCAACTCTAGGTCGGGCCAATCCGTGATCTGGCCGGCGGGAAGCCAATGGCCTTTGTCCGCGCCGCCGCGCTCGGTAATTAATTGAACGAGTGTCTCGACGCCGTAGAACAATCCGGTCGCCGCGTTGGCGGTGATATGCACGTTGCGGTCGGCCAGTTCAATTCGGTAGGCCTGCGAGCGGATGGCATCCTTGTCCCGATCCTGTGCCGGCCCGATCTCCACCGCGCCGGCGCGGACGGTGAGTCGAATCTCAGCTTGGTCTCCGTTTCGCGCGGCGAGTGTAATTCCATGCCGCTCGGCCAGCCCCTCCTTCAGCGCCTCCACCGCGACATCATCCTCGGCCAACGGTGCGTCCAATTGCAATCGCCAGGTCGAGTCGATCCGAAAATTCCCGCCGGCCAGCGTCACCCGCCGCGGCGCTGGCAGCAGGGAATAACCCGCCTTCTGGAGCGCGGAAGGAGCCGCGTCCGCGCGGGCAGCGCCGAAAAATGCGAGCGTCAGGACCAACGCGACATGGCGAATGAAATGGCTCAAGAATACCTCGTAGACGCGTGAAAGCCTAAGTGGCACCGAGTGCACTATTTCAATGGAACTCAATTGGCCAGCCGTCCGTGCAGGGTGCCTGGAGATCGGCAATACCGTCATTCCTGCACTGCCGCGCCATCCGCACGGGCGGGGACGCCCGTGATACGATAACGGCTTTCTTTCCCGAACGGCGCACTGCTCTACGATCTCCTGCAAAAACACGATCAATCAATGATCCGGCTTTTCCTTCTTTCCGTGAATCTTGTCATAGATTCCCTGGATCGCCTCCAGCGGGTGATCGATCGCCGGATCGGAAGGAGTGGTTTTCGTCACGCGCACCGCGCCCGCCTTGGTGCGCACGAACTCATGCAACACCGTGCCGTCCGAGCCGATGTAGCGAACCGTCACCTGCTCGGGCGTGAAATCAAAATGCACAAATCCGTAAATCGAGCGCGAGAATGGCCCGCGATTGTCGCGGATCATCGGGTGCTGATGCGCGCCGCCGCCCCCGGCCAAAACAAAGCTGGTTTTCCACCCCGGGATTTCCAGGTGCTGCAGGTTGTGCTCGTGGCCGCAGAGATAGATGTCCACATCGTATTTCTTGAACAGGCTGCCCCAGTCGTGCTGCAGGATGCCGTTGTCGGAGGCGATTCCATTGCTGAACAGCGGGTGATGCGCGCAGCAGATCGTCCACGCCGCCCGCGGGCCGGCCAGCTCGTCGGCGAGCCATTCGCGCTGCCGTGCCCATTGCGCCGCGGTCAGGTTGTCATGATCGCTGTCGAGCATGATCGCGGTGAGCAGCGGCTTTTTCGCCGGCAGGTCCACGCGATACCATCGCGCCGGCATCTTCCAGCGCGATTCGGGATGCTGCTTCGCGTACGCCAACTCGACCTTGTATTTATCCTGATCGTAATCATGGTTGCCCAACGCGGCATAGAAGGGGAAGTCGAGCGTCTTGGCGTCGTACATCTTCTCGAACAAAGTCTGCCACGCCGGGTCATCCACGCCCGCCAGCGGCACGTAAAAGTTATCCCCCGCCGACAGCAGTGCGGCGAACGGCGCGTGCTCGGCGCGCACATAACCCGCCATCGTGTCGGCAACCTTCTTCTGTGCCGGCTTCCCTTCCCCCCAGTCGCCCATCGCCAGCACATTCAGCTCCCGCGCCGGGCGCGTCGAAGGAGCGCTTGCCGGCCCATCGGCACGGACGGGCGAAATGAGTGCCGCCAGGAAACCGATAAAAAGAGCGACAATAAGCGTGAGCCAACTGTGTCCGCGTTTAATAACATGCATGGGATTTCTCTCAAAAAACTCCGGGATCAGCCACCCAGCATGCCGGGCATGGCCGAGCCATTGCCGGAAAGATCGTATCCGCATGTCCCGCAAATGCTAAATAAATAGCCGTGCGCGACTACGCGCTGTTCACGAATCGCCAAAACTAAAAGGGGCGCGGAGCGGGAATATGCGAGCTCAATCGTGACACGGGCGTCCCGCCCGTGCGTGTTGTATGGAGCCCGAGACGAATCTATTTTCCCTACTTTTCAGCCATCGGCACGGGCGGGACGCCCGTGTCACGTTAGAAAATCCGATGACACGAATGGCAATAATCCGCTTACTTGGAACTGGGGACGCGGCTCATAAGCCGCAGGACGCCAAAAGCGCACGAGCGCGCAAGGCTATTTTTCGGGCGCGATCGCGCCACGCGCCGGTTCTGGGCGCGGGACGCAATGAAGGCAAAAATGACGGAGGCCACCGCAGCCACTGCCAAAACCAGGGTCCACTGAAGCAGCGCGGATTTCATTTCAAACGACGGTTCGAGGTTGAACGCCATGCGTTAATCGGTGACAAACGTCATGGGAGCGACGGTGACAGCGGGAAGGCCGGTGAAGGTATCGATGGTGGTGAAGATCCCGCTGACGCCCGAAGCGCCTTGCACGGTGGAGGCGTTGACCCCGCCGTTGAAACCGGCCGGGCCCGCGGCGCCGGCGGCGGTCGTGCCGCCCGCGGCGCTGGGGGAAGAGGTATTGCTCGCGCCGTTGGCGACGAATGCGTTGGCGTTTTGCTGGGCGGCGGTCAGCCCGGCGCCGGCCCGCGTTGAGCCGTTTACGCCCGAGGCCAGGTCCGTGTTGCCCCTGAGATTGCCGATGCTCAGACCAAGCGCGGGAAGGTCGATCGTGTTGGCGCCGTTCAGATTCGAGCCGCCGGCGACGGTGGACGAGCCGGCACCGGTGGATGAAGTGCCGGTGCTGCTATTCGTGCTGGTTGGCGTTGTCGTCGAAATCGCATTGCCGCCGGCACCGTTCGCGCCGCCCGGTGTGCTGCCGATGGCGGTTTGGCTGAATCCCACGGACAGCGGAATGGCGGCCGGGGAGTTGGAACTGGCGGGCGCCACCGCTTTTCCGCCTGGCGTGCCGGGCTTGCGCGGGGCCAACGCGGGGTTGCTCGTGTGGAATTGACCGATCAGGCGCTGCCCATCGACGGCATCCCAAAAACTGCCATTCAGCGTGTCTCCATCAATTGAGAACTGGCCGCGGATCGCGCCGGTCGAGCCGACCAGCGATCCGCGCAAGGCATGGTGCCGCAGGGTTAATGCGAAGTTCAGCGCCGGCTCGTTTGGCAGATTCAACGTGCCGGTGAGCAGGCCGGCCGGGTTGACCGTGGGGTTGAAGCTGATGCGCAAGGCCGCGCGGGCGGGATGCCGGCCATGTGTCACATGCAGTTGGACCGTGCCCTGGTATGCGGTGCCGAGCAGATCGGCCAGCGCGAATCCCGGCGCCGCGGACAAAAGCCGCCGGCCTTCCAACGGCTGAATCATCGCGGGACAAGACGGCAGGAATCGACGCCTCATTTCAACCTCCAAACTCAAAAGTCACCGGCATCCGCACATCCGGATGCAGGCTGCGATGGACCGGGCAGTGCATGGCCGCCTCGCGCAGCCGTTGCTGATGCTCGTCGGCCATCGGTCGCGGCACGATGATATGCACGGCCAACGTCCCGATCCGCCGAACCGGCGCCGTCGCCATCTCCTTGGTGACGTGAACCGTCGCGCCCGACAAGTCGATGTCGTGCTTTTGAGCGACGATGCCCATGATTGTCAGCATGCACGTTCCCAAAGCCGTCGCCACCAGATCGGTCGGCGAAAAACTCTGCCCCTCGCCATGATTATCCCGCGGCGCATCGGTGATGAGCTTCGCGCCCGACGGCTCATGCGTCGCGGAGCAACGGAGCTTGCCTTCGTAGGAGATTTGGATTGCGACCATTTGCGGAACTCCCAAAATGCGGAAAATCTAGCATTTCAGCCATTGTACTGGCGTGGTCTGCTTCGGGAATGAACGGCATATCGTATCACGGGCGTCCCGCCCGTGCTGGCGGCATCAAAGTTAAAAAATCACCTTTTGCCCACCTGCCAATCACCATGCGGGACACCCCGTGTTACCAACCGCATGTTTGCCTCATGTCAGCATCTTGCGGGCCTTGGCCTGAAGAATGGATACAACGTCAATCGCCTCGACATACCCCTGGTATTCCACACGTTCGTTGGGAGATAGCGTCCCAGCGGCGGCCTTCCCCGCCAGTTGATCAATGCGCGCCTGTGTTTCTGGGTCGGGCTGTAGGGCGATGATCTGTCTTGCGACACCTGGCGTCAGGCATTGGACAACCGGATCTAAAAGACGAGCCAGAGGCGCATGAAAAGATGACGGCATCGACGCATTCTATCACTTGCACAACGCAGAGGCACATCCATCAACGATATCCTGGGAAATCCTCTCGAGGCTTCGCAGAATATTTGTAAGATCGACGGAGAGGACTGCCACGAATGAGCACGAATGGGCACGAATAATTTGTCTTCATTCGTGTGCATTCGTGTGCATTCGTGCCCATTCGTGGCTCCCCTCTTTCTTTCGGTTGCGGGCTCGCCCGCACAGTGACCTTGTGCCTTCGTGTTCAATCCTTCTTGCTTTACTGCTCGCGCGCAAAGTACTCGGCCTCCAGCCCCTCCAGCTTCTTCGCCAGCGCATCATACTCCTCCTGCAGGCTTTTGCCGCGCGTTGGATCCTTGAAGCTGCCCGAGTCGCCGAAGCTCTGCTGGCACTCGGCGATGGCGATCTCCGTGTCGGTAATCTGTTGTTCCAATTCTTCCAGCGCCAGCCGGCCGAAGGGCCGCATGTAGGGATTATCTTTTTTTCGGGCTTCCCGCGCGGCGGCTTCCTTTGGGCTGGGCATGGGTTTGGCCTTCGATTTCGCTTGGTTTTCCGCGGACCGCTGCTGCGCATCCTGCGCCAATTTGCTCACGTAGGCGCTGTAGGCATCGGCAAAGTCAATCAGGTTTGGCGGATCGAGAATCAGCAGCCGGCGGGCGACGCGATCGAGAAAATAGCGGTCGTGGCTGACGCACAGGATGGTGCCCTCGAAGCCGGCCAGCGCGGCTTCGAGGGCTTCGCGCGAGGGGATGTCCAGGTGATTGGTCGGCTCGTCGAGAACCAGCACGTTGGGCTTGTCGAGCAGAAGCTGGGCCAACCGCACGCGGGCCCGCTCGCCGCCGCTGAGCAGGCCGACGGGCTTGTGAATGTCTTCGCCGCGAAAGAGCATCGTGGCCAGCACGTTGCGGACTTCCTGCTCCTTGGCGCCGCGATCGCCCCAGGCTTCATCGAGCACGGTGCTGTCGGGATCGAATTCATCGAGCCGCTGGTCGTAATAGCCGATGTTGAGGTTCGCGCCCCATTTGATGTTGCCGGCGTCGGCGTCCTCGCGGCCCAGCAACACTTCCAGAAGCGTGGTCTTTCCCGCGCCGTTGGGGCCGATCATGCCGATCCGCTCGCCGCGCACGATGTCGAATTTGATCGATTTCCAAAGGTCCTGCGGACCATAGGATTTCGACAATTCGCGCACCGACAATACTTGATCGCCGGCCCGCTGATCGGTGCCCAGCGAAAGATGAATCTTCCGCTGCGCGCTGATGCCTTGCACCATTAGATCGCTGGCGAGCAGGCGGTTGAGGCGTTTTTCGCGCCCCTTGGCCTCCTTGCTGCGCTGGCCGGCGCCGAATCGGCGGATGAACTCCTTTTGCTTCTCCACATCCGCCTGCTGCTGCTCGAAGGCGCGCTGCTGGCTGAGTTCCTGAAGCTCGCGTTGCGCAACGAAAGCGGAATAGTTGCCGGGGTAGCTTTTGAGCCGGCAGTCCGTAAGCCAAACCACGCGCGTCGCCAGGCGGTCGAGCAGGTAGCGATCGTGGCTGATCAGCACGACCGCGCCGCCGAAGGCCAGCAGATATTTTTCCAGCCATTCGATGGCCGCCAGGTCCAGATGATTGGTCGGCTCGTCGAGCAGGAGCAAGTCCGGCTCGCTGATCAGCAGCTTGGCCAGCGCCAGACGCGAGCGCTGCCCGCCGGAGAGGGTGGCAACTTGTTGCTCCCAGGTTTGCGGCCCCAGCCCGACGCCTTGCAGGGTCGCTTCGAGCTTGTGCCGCCAGGCGTATCCGCCGGCCAGGTCGAATTCATGCTGCGCCGATTGGTAACGCTGTAGCGTTTTTCCCAACGCATCGCCCGATCGGCCGGCCATATCGTGCTCGATCTGGCGGAGCCGATGCGACAGCTCATGGAGCTGTGCGAACGCCAGCTCCGCTTCATCGATGACCGTGTTCGTTTCGTCGAAACTTGGATCCTGTGAAAGATGCCCGACCTTGGCCCCCTTGGCGATGGCGACGATCCCCACATCCACCGGCATATCGCCGATGAGCACGCGAAAGAGCGTGGTTTTGCCCGATCCGTTGGCGCCGATGAACCCGATGCGCTCGCCGCGCTCGACGTTGAGGCTTAGCTTGTCAAAGATGACCCGCTTGCCGAAGGTCTTCTCGATGTTGGAAAGGGTGGCCAGGGACACTTTGGATAGACAATAGGGGTTTGGATGCCGGAGGTAAAAGGGATCCAGCAGCGGAGGGCGGAAAACCGAAATCGGCCATTCGGGAAAAACGTCCGCCACAATGGACGGGTCCGCCTCTACACGCCGGGGCAAAGCGTACCCGCGGCCGCTTCCTTCCATTCCCCGGCCGCTTGCCTATAACACCCGCATGGCGCAAGGCATTCGGGTTGGGATCATTGGGGCGGGTTGGCCGGGACTTCGGCATGCCGAGGGGTACAAGGCGGCGGGGGGGTTCCAACTGGCGGCGGTTTCCGATCTTATTCCGGGCCGTCGGCGGAAAATAATGGAGGATTTCGGAGCCACGCGCGAATACGGCGATGCCAATGATCTGCTGCGGGATGTGCAGGTGGATGCGGTGAGCGTTTGCCTGCCCAATGCGATGCATCTGCCGATCGTGACCGCGGCCCTGAAGGCGGGAAAGCATGTGCTCTGCGAAACCCCGCCGGCGCTAAATAGCGGCGAGGCGAGGAAGCTGGCGGCGGTTGCCGCCAAGGCCGGCAAGGCTTTGCTATACGGATTTCAACGCCGCTTCGGCGGCGCCGAGCAGGCGGCGCGGCTGACGCTGGACAAGGGGTACGTCGGCGCGGCCTATCACGTCCGCGCCTCCTGGATGCGCACGCGCGGCATCCCCACCGGCACCGGTTGGTACGCCGACAAATCCAAATCCGGCGGGGGGGCCATGATGGACTTGGGCATTCAAATGCTCGATCTGGCCTGGTCACTCCTGGGTCAGCCCCGGCTTATCAATGCGTATGCGGTTTTCAACCAGCGGTTTCGCGGCGCGCTGCCCGCGGAGGTGCCGTATGACGTGGAGGACGCGGGGTTCGCGCTGCTGAAATTCGAGGGGGACAAGTCGATGGAGTTGTCGGCGAGCTGGGCGATCAATCAGCCGCCGCGCGAGCATGGAACCAAGTGCCAGGTGTACGCCGAGAAGGGGGCGATCGTGGTTTATAACCCGCAGGGGCCGCTGCTCTATCGGGGGTTTGGCGCCAACGGGGAGGCGAAGGAAACGCCGCTCAAGACGCCCAAGGTCGTGCATTACCCGGCGATGATGCGGCACTTCAAGGAGTGCATCGCCGGTACTTCAACCCCGGCGGTCGGACCCGCCCAGGGCGTGGTACTCATGGCGATGATCGACGCGATCTACAAGAGCGCGGCGAGCGGAAAAAGCGTGGAACTCAGGGGAGGAGGCAACGCCAGCGCGGAAGCGCCGATCGAGCCGGCACTGGTGTTGGATGTGGCATAAGCCGGCTCCTCATGCGGCGTTGGTTTGATAGCTCCAGCCGACTTGCTGACCAGACGGGCAGATTTGCGCAGAGGCGCGAAGGCGCAAAGTCGCAAAGATGAATGTGGCAGCGGCTTTGTTATTTGTAGCGATTGAGGCAATCGCAGCGCCTTAAGCTAATGAGAACAAGACGTTTGTCGTATCACGGGCGTCTCGCCCGTGCGGATGGCGCGGCAGTAGACGAACGACGATATTCCCAATCTAAAAGGACCAGGCACGGGCGGGACGCCCGTGATACGACGACGAAAGAAATTCATCCCGTCAACTTGCCTTAATTCGTGCCCATTCGTGTTCATTCGTGGCTGACTTTACCGGCTGTCCTGGCGAGACAATTAAGTATGGTAGTCGGCGTTGATGGTGACGTAGTCCTTGGAAAGATCACACGTCCAGACGGTGGCTTGGTGGCAGCTCATGCCGCAGGATAGCTCGACTTGCACTTGCGGCGAATTGAGCGATTCGCTCACTTTTGCCCGGTCGAACTCCACGGGCTGGCCGTTTCGGAAAACAACCGTGCGTTGCAGATTGAGCGACGAGCGGTTGGGATCGAAAGGGACATTGGCCAGCCCGGCGGCGGAAACGATCCGGCCCCAGTTTGGATCGTTGCCGTGCATCGCGCATTTCACCAGCGGCGAGTTGGCGATGGCGCGGGCCATCGCTTTGGCGGCGGCGTCGGAGGCGGCGCCTTTCACCCTCACCACAACCACCTTCGTGGCCCCTTCCCCATCGGCGGCAATCTGGTACGCCAGCGACTGGCAAACCTCATCCAGGGCCCGCGCGAATGAATCGCGCGCCTTGGTCGAATCGATCGCGGCACCCAGGCCCGAGGCGAGCAGGGCGGCGGTGTCGTTGGTGCTCATGTGGTCATCTATCGTCACCGCGTTGAAGCTGGCGTCGCACGCCGCTCCCATGAATTTGCGCAACATCGCGGCGGGCACTTTTGCGTCGGTGGTCAGGTACGCGAGCATCGTCGCGTGAAGCGGCTTTTTCGATTTGCGCCCGCCCTTCGTTGCGGCTGGTAAAACCATGCGCGGTCCGATCATGCCGCTGCCCTTGCACACGCCGGCCAGGGTGACTTTTTCCCGGCCCACCTTGAATTGCGCGGCGGCGGTTTTGCGCTTGGTGTCGGTGGTGAGAATGGCATCGCTGAAGAGCAGGGCGTGCTCGAGGCTGTCGCCCAGATATTGAGCCGCCTCGGCGATGCCGCGACCGACTTTTTCCATCGGCAGATGATGCCCGATGACGCCGGTGCTGGAAGGAAGCACTTCCCCGCGCAGGCAGCCGACCGCGTCCGCCGCGATTTCGCACATGCGATGGGCGTCCTTCTCGCCCTGGCGGCCCGTGCAGGCGTTGGCATTGCCGGAGTTGACGACGACCGCGCGCAGCCGGCCATCGGCGATATGCTCGCGGCCCACCTTCACCGGCGCCGCGAACACCTTGTTGGTGGTGAACACGGCTGCCGCCGTGGCCCGCGTCTGGCAGACAAGCAGCCCGATGTCCGGCAGGTGCCGGCTCTTGATCCCCGCATAAATCCCCGCCGCCCGAAACCCAAGGGGCGACAGCAGATGCAACTGGCCCATTCGCTCATCCTTCTTTGAAAGAACGCGGAAGATATCGCAAATGCGCCGGGATTGTCCAGTAATCGAGGGGCCGTTGCCGTATCACGGGCGTCTCGCCTCATCTTTCGTCACATTTTTTCCAGTCCAGCCGCCCGCGCGCCCATGACCATCAGGTGAAGGTCATTCCATCCGCGCCAGAGGGTGAGCCAGCCGGGTGGGCCGTCGGACTTGCGGTTTTG
>DASRLH010000125.1:0-5264 GCA_035648595.1 Tepidisphaeraceae bacterium | reverse complement strand
GTTGCGACGATTTTCACCACACTTAGCTCAATACAGCAGGTAAGCCGCGAGTGGCGCCAAATCGCCTGGCGGCAGTTTGCCGTTATTTTCTTATACTCAATGCTGGGTATTGGACTCGGATTGTATTTTATAAAATTCCTGGATGAAAATATCCTCAGGCATTGCTTGGGAGCATTTTTGATTCTGTATTCTATTTACGCCTTATCAGCGACAGATACCTCTCGCTTGTTACCGAGACGTTGGCACGGCGCCCTGGGCGCAGGAGTTGGCTTCGTCGGCGGCCTGTGCAGCGCATTGTTCGGAGCCGGGGCTGGACCGATATATGTGGTCTATTTCGATATCTTGCGTCTGGAGAAAGCGGTCTTCCGGGCAACTATGAGCGCCGTCGTGCTGCTGGGCGGGGCCGCGCGCATAGTAGGATATGAAAGTTTTTGGGTTCTACGGGCGCTCGACCATCGCCCTCCTGGCGGTCGGACTACCTCTGGTGATAGTCGGCTCCTGGCTGGGAGACCGACTTGTGAACAGGCTCAGCGCTCGATCGTTCTCTCGATTGGTAGCGGCCTTAATGCTGTTCAGCGGCATCACTCTGCTCGTGCGATAGCCTCCCTCTCCACCAAGCGCGCTGGATCTCGTTGCGGATTTGCAGCGTGGCGTACCTGCTCTCCCGGAGCGAACGTCAATCAGCTCCGTCCGCGGGACGGGGCACGAAAATTGGACGGCGAGGCGCTGAATTTAGGACGCGAGGGTCGCGGCGAATGGGTTACGGATACTGGACGGTTGTCGTTCGTGGAACGCGCGATAGGGCCGCTTTGGGCGGGTTGGTTAGGGGGTGGAGGTCGCGGCTTCGATTAGTCATCAACTGCTTCCTGTGGATTGTCCGCTTCGACGGAGGATTTTAGGTCTTCTATTTTGACTCCATGAGTCGATGCCCATAGGACAAGGTTTTTAGGTCGGTAGTTTTCGTCTTGGCGCCATCGATTGAACACCGACAAGTCAATAGACTCATTTATCGTATGCACGATTGTTATACTTCTTTCTTCGGGAGGTCGCGCGATTTCGCGATAATAGGGTATTCCAAACTCGATCACCTTATATGCACCGCCGGCAAACTCCGCGAAAGAATCTTCGATTGGAGATGAACTCACGCCGTCGTCGATATCTATCTCCCGGCGAAATACAAAACCGTGTAAAGCTGCTTTTCCCATCATCCACTTTAGCGGGATTTGGGCCAATAGATCGTTATCAACGCCACCGCCGACGTTTGCATGAGCTCCTACAAACCAACGCTGTTCAACTTCGGACAAAAGGCGTGGCGGAACTGTAGCCCCGGTCTTGGGAACATACTTTGTTAAGAGCGTCGGGGCAAAGGCTTTGCGATGCTCGTCAATTGCGAGAGCATGAAATACAAATTCTTCGGACCGCCTCAAATTCGTATCTAAAAATTCGTGGTTGCCTCCAGTCAATAACGCAAAATGGTTTGAACCACTAACCGCACCTACTGTGTCCCAGACCCCGGTAAACTTTACCAGAATTGGAAGACTGTATGTGAGCATCCACTTCTCTTCGTTTTTAAAGCCACTTTTATCAGCCCTGTTAATGAGTTCATGTATGCTCGGAACATCATTGCCCCGCTTATATCGTTCATAGAGTTGTCGTATCGACAACGGTGCGCCGGGCGTCAGCAAGCCGCATCTGGAAATAAAGCCGGATAAACTTCTTGCTGTGTAGGCCCCGCGACTAAAACCAAAAATAAATATCTCGTCCTCAGTTTCATAATTTTCAATCAGCCATTCATAGGCGTCAATAACAACATCATCGATTCCGTAACCGAAAACGCCTCCGCGAACTATCTCGCCCATAGTCGTTCCAAGGCCGGCGTTATAATAAACTTGCTGCCGTATTCCGTCAGATCCAAGTGGCGCGCACAAAGATTTGAGCCGCCATACGTTGGTATTGCTGCTCACTGTATTCCAGGTGCCATCCAGAAAAAGCGCAAGGCGCTTTTTTGGCGGTGTCGGCATGACAGTTGTGTCTGACATGGACGTTTTCCTTCAACGGGAGAAGATCAATGAAAGCTGTCAGCGCAATTATCGCGGGTTGCCGACTTGTAGGCCATGAAAATTGGACGATTGGTTGGTGGCGAGTAGGTCACGGATTTTGGACAACCCAATCTCATTCGGCCAAGCGGTGCATGGCCGAAACGCCGGTTGGTCAGGGGGTCGAAGTTGCGGTGCCGCCGCCGTTGGCGGGGGCTTGGGGAGGAGGGTAGGTTGGTTGGGACGTGGTGGTCGTTACCGATAATCGGGGGACATTGTAGACGGCGCTGGGTTCATTTCGACCTCTCCGCGTTGATCTTGCTTCGGCGGGCACATGTGGGAGCGAGGGCCGGTGGACACGCCTCGATCGGCGCGATGGGTGCGCTCCCACCCGCGCGGGTCAAATCGGCATGCGATAGCCATAAAACTCATGGTCTTCGTTGTAGCCGCCTTGGCCGGCGCCCAAATCGGCGAAATCGTGCACGAACTCGATCGCCGCGATCCACTTGACCATTTTGAAGCCCAGCTCGTTCTCGCAGCGCAGGCGCAGCGGTGCGCCATGAAGAACGCTGACGGGCACTCCGTTCATCTCATAGGCGAGGATGGTCAATCGGTGTCGCATATTGTGAATCTCGTGGACATCGTAATAGCCGCCCCCTGCGGCGCCCTCGGAGAACGAGTAAAAGACCGCATATCGGGCTTCCGCCGTCGGCTTCACGATGTCCAGAATATCGCGCATCGGAACGCCGCCCCACTTGGCGACGCCGGACCACCCCTGGATACAGAAATGCGTGGTGATTTGTTCTTGCTTCGGCAAGGCTTTGAGGTCGGCGAAGGAGAATTCGCGCGGCGCCTCCACCAACCCACTGACGCGTAGCCGGTAGTGAGCGAACTGTGCCGCCACCAGCGCCTCGAACTCCGGGGAGTCCGGCATGGTGCCGTTGGACCAAAAATGCGGGGAGATATCTTTCTCCGTCAGCTGGGAATTCGGGTCCCACCACTCCGCCAGCCCCTTGATCCAGCCGACCATAAGCTCTCCGATCCGCTGCACCAGGCGGGCGTGGCGGATCGTGAACGGCGAGGCGACCCACCACGCCAACCCCACGAGGATCATGGCGACGACGAATAGCGGAAACCCGGCCCAGCCGTTGCTCCGTACGCCGATGAACATATTGTTGGTGTTCTGTCGCAGGCCGGTAACGAACACCATGATCCCGTGCGCCAGGATGAACAGCACGAACCAGGAAAACGCGATGAAGTGGATAGAGCGAGCCGCCTGCCGGTTTAGCACCTTGCCGACCACGCCCGACCGATTGGAGATCGCCGGGCTTTGCATCAGCCCGGTCAGAATCGAAACCGGAGCGGCGATGAACACGGTGATGAAATAGGTGAGCTGCTGGAGGCCGTTATAGCGGGTCCAGCTCTGATCGACCGGGAAATTCAGCGACGCATACTGGAGGGCGGTCGAGAGCGCGGCGGGGAACACGCCCCACGTCACCGGGACCAAACGAAGCCACTGACCGGTCGCGAACAGCAGCACATAAAAGGCGATGCCATTTATCGTCCACAGCAACACGGTCGAAAAATGCCACCAGCGGGCGAGCCCGATCGAGTGGCGAACGCCCGGAATGCCGAGCCATTTCGGCAGCGTCACCGCATCGTCCTTGGAGGTCCAGACCCGGCCCTCCGGAACCGGGTGCTGGAAGCGGAACCACTCCGTGCCGGGGGTGCAGTCCCGAGTCCAATAAAGCCGCGGATGATCGGCCAGGATCTGGATCCCGGCGCGGATGATGAACATCATGAAAAGCATGTTCAGGAAGTGTTGCAACTGCAGCCACCACGGAAAGCCGGTATCGACCGAGGGCGCGGCCTGCGCGATACCCGGATACTCCTTGATAAAGGCCTG
Source organism: Tepidisphaeraceae bacterium (assembly GCA_035648595.1). GTDB lineage: Bacteria > Planctomycetota > Phycisphaerae > Tepidisphaerales > Tepidisphaeraceae > RYN-428. The sequence continues at coordinate 1,322 of DASRLH010000125.1, read as the reverse complement.
GACGCTTGGCAAATCCCGCAAGCTCTGTGCGAGGGCGACCAGGAGAACGAGCGCCGCCGCGCCGATTGGCAGCGCCCACAAGATGCCGATCCAGCGCCGGCCTATGCGGATCCGGGGAACTATGCCCTCCTGCGGAGGCAGCCAGTCGCTCATGACGATACGGTCGTCCGCCGCGCTCAAGGTTGACGCAACAGGATCGTGCGGCGGCAGTTTGATCCTCACCGAGTCCGTCATGGCCTTGGCCCTTCTCCGCCCCGTAATCGTGCTCAAACCAAAGTCCGCGCTCGCCGGAACGTCTGATTCTCAGAATTTGGTCCCGCGCTCGCTTCCTGGAACCTAGCCGCCCGGAGCCGGCGCCGGCGACCCTGGGATGCGTGCCGGCGCGTCAGCTCTATCGGCGTGTCGTCTCGGGCTTTCGCGTCGCCCGTCGTCCCAAAAGAAAATCCCTTAGGGCAACGGCGTCGTTATGCACCTCGTCGTGAGCCGAGTACACCAGCGTGATCGGGCCTTGTCTTGCCAGGGCCCGCAGCCTGTTGAGCTGTTCAGGATGTTCGTGGACCTCCACAGCGTAGCGGGTGCGAAATTCTCGCCAGCGGGCGGGATCGTGGCCGAACCATTTCCGCAACGCAGTGCTGGGCGCGACATCCTTGACCCATTGATCGATGGCGGCGTCTGCTTTCTTGACCCCGCGCGGCCATAGCCGGTCGACCAATACCCGAGTGCCATCTCCTGCATCAGGACGCTCGTACGCTCGCTTCAGCTTGACGTTGCCCGCCGTGATTTTCTTGCTCATCGGGATCGCTCCGATATGATGGCGCCAAAAGGGAATGCCGCCTCAAACCCAACTCCTGATCAGCCTCGAAGCCGCGCGTGTCCTTCCGTTTCCATTTGACCCGCATTCCCCAGATGATGCGTCGATTTGCGCCGCTCCCACGATGAATCTGGAATAGGTTTGAGCATCTTATAGCGTACGCCGGTCGCGGGCGAGCCGGTGGCCGTGCCGCCGTCGGCACGGGTGGCGTCATCGGCTAGAGATGCTGGTCCGCGAGCCAGGAGGCGACGGCGTCGGTCAGGCGCTGCTCGTTGCCGTGGGGAGTGACTGCGCGGGGGTCGATCAGTTCTGCAAAGCGCTGGCATATTTCCTCAACTGAATACGCAATAAAATCGCTATTCGCCGCCGACGAGGGTCGTGTCCCTGGTGATGGTGTAGGAGACCGCTGACCGGCCCGCCGGAGCGACCGCCAAGAGTCTGGCGCAGGCAGGCCGGTCAGCGGCCACCGGGGCGATCCTGAGTAGGGTTGGGTTGCGACACGCAACTCTGA
>DASRLH010000124.1:0-13990 GCA_035648595.1 Tepidisphaeraceae bacterium | reverse complement strand
CTGTAAAAACGAATCCATGGCGCTGTCCTTTCGGTGAGTGGTTTTTTATCCAAACTCACTTTATCGAAAAGGCCAGCGCCTTTGTATTCCTACATTTGGTTGTGGCCGAAGCGCAGCGAGGCCACGCTGAGTGTCTTCGTGACTTCGTGGTGAATCATCCGGGCTCTATGCCGCGTCGCATCGCCCTGCGGCACCCACGCGCCGCGAGCGCTTTTGCAGGGCGGGGAAGAGCGGCATCGAATCTGTATCCCGATCCAAAACCCCCGCGGCAGGGTCGTCAAACACGCACTCGGCCATCCGCGCGCGCTCGAAATTCGTGCAATCATCAATTCCGCATTCGGTAAGATTTGCGCGAATCAGCACCGCATCCTCAAAATCCGCCCCTTCCAGGCTCGCGCCGGCAAGCACCGCATCGGTGAGGTCCGCCCCCTGGAAATTGGCGCCCGCCAGATGGGTGCCATAGAAAACATCGCGCTCGCTGGCGCGGAAGTCCGCGCCGGGCAATGCCGCGTCCATGAAAATGGCCTGCTCGCCATGAACGCCGCGAAGGATTGCACCCGTCAGATCGGCCCGGGAAAAATCGCAGTGACGCAGGCACGCATCGCTCAAGTCGCAGCCGCGCAGATTTGCTCCGGCGAAATCCGCGTGCGAGAGGTTTAGGCCGCTTAAATCCAGCCCGCTCAGGTCCACCCCGGCGAGCCGGATGAGCTTCTCATTCTTCCCGCACGCCCGATCAGGGACGGCGGCCAAAAGCAGAATCAACTCTTTGCGCGTTATCTCTGCCATGCTAAACCGCATCCTTCTCATCCCCAGGGGCCATTGTCCGCGGCTTTTCCGGAGCCGGCGACGGAAGCTACAAGTTGCCACACTGCGCACCTCACATCGACAGGAGGACTGCATTTTTTGCAATTTTTGTTGCCGATTCAACCCAGGAAGGAATTAAACCGCCGAGACGCGGAGACCCATTCGTAGTTCGTCGAGTTTACCGAACAATGGAGAATTGAGGTTTGAATTGTTGGTAGGAAAACCGATGTCCCCCCAGTCCCATGCAAGACGCACGGGCGGGACGCCCGTGACACGTTGATCTCTCCGCAACATTCCACCGCACCCGGCAGTAAGAGAGTTGCCGCGTCTTCAATCATTCTCGTAAACAGGAGGCTGCCGTGCGAAAATCAGTGTGTCTTTGTGCGGGTTTAATCATTGCCCTCGCGTTCGCGCGCCAATCGCCGGCGGCGGCGATCGTGTTCGAGGAGGGAATCGAGTACGCCAATCCGGACAACCAGCACCTGAAGCTGAATCTCGCGGAACCCAAAGAGCAGGGCGCGGCGCTTCGGCCGGCGGTGGTCTGCATCCACGGCGGCGGATTCCGCGCGGGCGACCGGCACGGCTACGACGGCATGTGCCGCACACTTGCCGAGCATGGGTACGTCGCCGTCACCGTCGAGTATCGCCTGTCGCCCAAGTACCAGTTCCCGGCGGCAATCGAGGACGTGAAGACCGCCGTGCGATGGATGCGCGAAAACGCGGCCAAGTACCACATCGATCCCAATCGCATCGCATCCCTCGGCGGCTCCGCCGGAGGACACCTGGCGCAGTTCCTGGGCGTGACCGGCGACGTGCATCGCTTCGACGGCACCCAATATCCCCGCCAATCCAGCAAGGTGCAGTGCGTCATCAATTACTATGGCCCGGAGGATTTCACCAAGTCGTACGGCAAAAGCGTGGACGCCGCCGAGGTGCTGCCGATGTGGCTCGGCGGAGATCTCGAGCACGCCAGGGCAAAACACATTCTCGCCAGCCCCATCAACTGGGTTACCCCCGACGCCGCCCCCACGCTGCTGCTGCACGGAACGCAGGACAAGTACGTCAACTACGAACAGGCCACCTGGATGTACGATCGCATGAAGTCCATGGGCTTGGACGTCGAGCTATTAACGCTCAAAGGCGCCGGCCACGGCTTCGGCGGAGAATACGCCCGGCAAGCCGACAAGGCGGCGATCGAGTTTCTGGACAAGCATCTGAAGAATTGAACAATCCAGGCGGAGTTGCCGGGCCCACAGTCCGGTGTCCACGCCGGGGTAAAGCGGCGGGCAAACGCGCGAATCGCCCCAATACGCCTCAAGCCGCGCCGCCCCGGATTGGAGGCGCGCCTTCACGTCCACAACCGCAGACCGCGCCCCCAATCCGGAGTGGCGCGAGTACGCTCTACCCCGGCGTGGACACCGGAAGCGCCATTGACGGCGTTGCTACGCTTTGCACATCCACCACGGGGCCTGCCGAGCGCTAAAACTGAAATTCGGGCGGGTGGAGGATTGTCTGAATATTGCCAAAGCGTCGAACCGCTTTCCTCGCCTCAATTCCTACGGCGGCTCTGGGAAGAGCCGAAGTGCCGTGAGCACGCGCCGCATAACTGGAAAGTGAGCGTCCCGGCTCCAGACCTCATGGGCGCCCTCAATGGCAACGCTGGCGAGGACGACGTCCGGGAACGGAACCGTGATCCCGGATGTCCGGAGTTTCGCAAGGTTGTCGCCGACGCAATCCCAGGTGCTGTCCGGAACTAAGACCTGCGCAAAACAATTCAGCCAACGAACCAGCGCCGCGCGGTCGGCGGGATGACGCGCCCCATGAAGGACTTCCGCCCGCGTGATGCCGCACACAGCGCAGGGAAGCGATCTGAAGTATCCGGCGAGACGCAGGTCTTTCCCACGAAGATGATCGAAGAGCACGCAGGCGTCTACCAGGATCATGATAAGCGCTCTTGGACATCGCGAACGTCACACGCGTCCTGGTCGCCCTGTGCGTCGTAGTCGTAGTCGTGAAGTTTCTGGATTGCGGCGAGCGCGTGATCCCAATCGCCGGTACCGGGCGTAATTCGACTCGGAGGTCCATCCGCCGCAGACCCATCCTCGATTACAATGTCGACCGTCCGGCCGATCAACGAGACCAACTCGGGCAAGTGCAACGTATCAGAATCGATTGTCCTTCGGATGCGAATGGCGCTCATGAGTCAACCCTTCCCTGCTCACTATAGAACGCGCCAAGCTTGGGGACAATAGAGTGAGCGCCACCTTTTTCCGGTTCCAACGCAGTCGCCGTACCAGTTTCGGCCTTAGCGTGCGAATTTCAATACGGGCATCATCGCGCCCGGTTGCGTTTTAAGCGCAATCGCAAGGCGCTCGATTGTTTCCAGGCGAACAGAACGGCGCCCACGTTCTATCAAACTAATGTGCGTTCGGTGTAGGCCCGCCTCGTCTGCAAGTCTCTCCTGTGACAAGCCGGCGGCTTCGCGTAGCTCGCGAATCCTCTTGCCGAATTTGCGCGCGAACAAGCTGGCGGCCACGTTGGCAAGAATGTCGCCGCAAATATAATCCACCACAGACAAAGCGCAACATGGCGGTGTGTCACGTCTTCCCGCCGCGCTTGGTTCGGGCTTGAAGAAGGGATCCGCATGAAATCGCTTGTGCTATTTGCTTTGGGTGTGCTTGGCTTTTTTTCAACGGGTTGCGCCACGTTGGTGACGGGTGGCGGCCACACCCAAACGGTTCAATTCAAAAGCGAACCGGCCGGGGCTACAATTTACGTGGATAACAACCGCATCGGTGTTACGCCCGTTGCTGCTCCGCTTATCCGTTCAAAGGATCATACCGTTCGCGTGGAGCTTGCAGGCTACCCAACACAAACGCGGCTTATCAAAACCGGGTTTAACGGCGCTATTCTCGGCAATATCCTGATCGGCGGCGTGCCGGGGCTTCTTGTTGACTTGATATCTGGTTCAATGGAGGGCGTAAACGGCCCGCAGAACATTGATTGCAAATTTGGGCCGGAACAGGACCCAACGAAATGGCGGGCCGGGTATACCCGTTGACGGTGACGCCGGAAAACCGAACGGCTGCTTTTTCGTGGGTCGGGCATTCGTGTTTGACCTATCGGCGGGGCGTCGGCTCGTTTCCAGGCTCAACACCTCATAAACCTGTGCCGACCACTTCTCGGCGTCTTGGAGAAGGCGAAGCCGCGCTGCGAGGCCGAAAATATGCCCAATTTACGAAAAGCGCGTCGGGCCGCGTCAAACCCGTTTTCCGCATCCACGCGGCATGGCGAATGCGGGATGCGAAGTGCAAAGCGCATAGTGCGGAATGCAAGTATCACTGGAAGAGCTGTGGGGCGAACTCGTTGAGATAGTGGTGCCAGTTGATCCAGGTATGGCCGCCCTGGCTTTGCTGGAAAACGGGATTCAAGCCATGCTTCTTGAGTAAGTCGACGGTCTGGCGCGTTTGATTCAGCAGGAAATCCTGCGAGCCGGTGCTGAACCACAACAGCTTCAGACCTGATTTGGCCGAGGCGTCATTCAACTCGGTGGCCAGTTCCTTCTCGACCTGCTCTGGCTGGCGGAAGAGCAGGCCCGAGCTGAAGACGCCGACGTAGCCATAGTCGGCTAGACGCGCCAATGAGATATTGAGCGTCTGCGCGCGCCCCATTGACAGCCCGGCGATGGCGCGATGGTCGCGATCCGCGAGCACGCGATAATGCTTCTCGATGTACGGACGAATGTCCTGCGTGAAATCCTGCTCGAAGGCGTTGGCGCCGAAGTTCGGGCGACCGCCCGACCCCGGCGCCGCGTTGAAGCTGAATCGCCCGGTATGGCCGGCAGGCATCACAACGATCATCGGCTTGGCCTTTTTCGCGGCGATGAGATTATCGACAATGAAATTGGCCCGACCGACCGAAGTCCAGGAATCATCGCTGTCGCTGGCCCCGTGCAGCAGGTAAAGGACCGGATATTTGTCCTGCCCCGCCTCATAACCTGGCGGGGTGTAGACGTGCATTCGTCGATCGCGCCCCAGCGCCGAAGAATGGTAATGCACCGCTGCCACCGCGCCGTGCGGCACGTCGTTCTCGTCCATGAACGCCGCGCCCGGAACGTGCACGACGCTCCAGGCATTTTCGTTGGATTCGCTGATGGCCGGGTTGTGGGGATCGACCGTCGCGACGCCGTCCACGTCAATCGTGTAGCGATACGTGCCCGGATCGATCGGCCCGAGTGTCAGTTTCCACACATCGTTGTCCCCCTTGGTAAATGCGCGCGACTGACCAGGCCCGCCGGGGATGTCACCGGCGTTGAGCCTCACCGCCTGCGCCTTGGGCGCGTGAATGCGGAACGTGACGCGACGGTCTTCCCGCACCTCGGGCGAGTTGATCTGCGGCCCCCTGCGCTGCCCGCGCGCGGCGGGGCGAGTGGCGGGCCCGGCGCTCCGCGCCGGCGGCTGCTGCGCCGACGTCGAACTCGCGACCAACGCGCCCATGCCAATCAGCACACTGATGATTCCAATGCTCCAACGATTTGTAATTCTCATCGACCAGGCTCCCATCAATGGTGGCGGAAAAGCCAACATTGGAATTGGAACTCACGCAATGCCGTTTCGCAAGCGCGGATCGCCAAAGTGCGCGAAGAAAAGGTGGCGCCCACCAATCGTGGGGAAGTCCATCATGACTATCCCGTTTTTCACTTCCCGGCGTTTACAGAAACAAACCGGCGTCCACGCCGAATCGTGCGGCGAGGGCTTTGATGTGTGATTTCGACAACTCGCGCTGACTCTTGAGAAACATGGAGACCGCCGACTCGCTCCCGATGATGCGCCCCATCTGGGCCTGGGAGATGCCGTTGACGTTCATGATGGCCCGCAATGCCTCGCGCGGTGAAAGGTCGGCGCTGGTTTGGGTGTGCATCCGAGTATGGCTCACGCGACGGCGGCTTCCATGACGCGAACAGTGCCGGGCTGAATCTTTCGGCCGTGATGCCTGGGTCGTAGGACGATATCCACGTCGACTTCCAGCGCGTTCAGCAGCGCCAGCAGCCGTTCGACGGAGTAGCCGACGTGACGGCCGTTCATGAGCTTCGACACGTCCGGCTGGCTGATGCCGAGCCGGTCGGAAACTCGAACCTGAGTCAGGCCCAGTTCCTTGATGCGGTTGTGAATCCGCATCGTGAGGCCCGCCTTGACCTTCAGGTCCAGGGCTTGGTCCTTAAGAAATCCCAGGTCTTCGAAGATGTTGTTGCTGCCGGCGGTGACAGATTGGGGTTCGCGGATTCGAGGCGGCTTATGTTGCGTCTTCATCAGTGTTTTCCTTCAACCAATTGTAATAATCATTTTCGGCGACCTTCAGTCTTCGCTCGATGAGTTTAACCTCGTGCCTGGGTGTCTTGATGCCGGTCTTGCTCTTCTTCATGAAGGCATGCAGCACATACACGACCCTGGCAAATCGCACAGTGTAGACCGCACGGTAGGTATCGCCGCGGTAATCCTCAACGACCTCCAGAACGCCCGAACCCTTGAAACCCTTGAGAGGCTTTGCCGAAGGGTGCTTTTCGCCTTGTTGTGCATACGAGAGCGCAAACCCCACATCGCGCTTGGCCTCGTCAGGAAATTCTCGAAGGTCCTCCCGGCTGCTGGCGATCCAGCGAACCGGTTTATCCTTCGTATTCTCGCCTCCTTGCCGCTGCCGCATTATGGTAAATCTACCATAACCCGCGAGTGGAGGCAAGTGGATTTCGCGTCCTGGTCCCTGGAACATTCCCTCATTCCTTACGCTTCAATAGGCAACCAAAGCAGCTGTGAACGGCTAAAGTTGCGGGATCGCGGCACAATGGCTTCGGGCGAGTGTTGGCTGCTTTTCATCCGGCTTGTGGATCGCTAATATGATCCGCCAAGGAGTGGCCACGCTTATGAAATATGGGATTAATCTGCTGCTGTGGGGGGCGAACATCGGCGAAGGACATTACCCGCTGCTGGAGAAGATCAAGGGTTGGGGATTTGATGGCGTGGAGATTCCCACGTTTGGGGCCGATGAGCCGCGCTACAAAAAGCTCGGGGCGAAGCTAAAAGACATCGGCCTGCAATGCACGACGTGCGTGATCGTCGGCAAGGAAACCAACCCGCTCGACCCCAGCGCCGCCGTCCGGCAGGCGGGCGTCGATTTTCTCAAGCAGATGATCGACCACAATCACACGGTTGGCTCGACCATGATGATGGGGCCCTACAGCAGCCCGGTGGGTACGCTGGTCGGACGGGGCCGCACCGACGATGAATGGAACCGCGCGGTCGAGGTGTTTCAGAAAGTCGCGCCGTACGCCCAGCAGGCGGGCGTGCCGATGGCGCTGGAATATCTGAATCGCTTCGAGCACTACTTTATCAATGACACGGCGACGGCTGCTCAGTTTATTGATGCCGTGAATCACCCCAATTTCAGGCTGCATTACGATACGTTTCACTCGAACATCGAGGAAAAGAAAATCCCCCAGTCCATCCGCGCCGGCGGCAAGCGCATCGCCCATGTGCATATCTCCGAGAACGACCGCTCCACGCCCGGCGAAGGACACGTTCACTGGGACGAGAGCTTCCAAACCCTCGCCGAGGTCGGCTACGACGGGTGGCTCATGATCGAAGCCTTCGGCTGCGCGCTGCCGGAGATCGCGGGCGCGACGTGCATCTGGCGCAACATGTTTCCCAATGAAGAGCACCTGGCCACCAAAGGCCTGGCGTTCATGAAGAGCAACGTCGCAAAGTATTGGAAGTAGGAATCTTACATGAACTCAACGCGCATCATCGGCGTCGTCCTTTTGGTTGTCGGGGTGGCGCTGCTGGTTATCGGAATGAACTCGTCTCATTCCATGGCCGATCAGGTGAGCAACACGTTTACCGGAAGATTCACGCAGGCGACGACCTGGTACATCGTCGGCGGGATCGCGGCCGGATTGCTTGGGCTGTTGATGTTACTGTTGGGCTTCCGCAAACGCGCGTAGCGGATACAATCTCAATCGTGCCACGGGCGTCCCGCGATTCGACTGAGGCTCATCGAAGTCCCGTGCGCGTTGTGCGGCATACGAGATACATCGATTTTTCTGCTTTCAGTCATCGGCACGGGCGGGACGCCCGTGTCACGTTGAAGAATCCAAACCACGAATGGCATCGGGCTGCCCATGCAATCTGGGTTTCACGTCAAACCGGAGCGGTTTATGCACAGGTTATTTGCGGCGGCGGCGGGCATGGTTCTGGCATTGACGTGCGGCGCGGCATTGGCCGCCGACCGTCCGCTCAACCAGCCGCCCGAGGGCTTCACCAATCTTTTCGACGGCAAAACGCTGCATGGCTGGCGCGGCCGCCAGCAGGATTACAGCCCGTACGCCGAGGCAAAACTCTCGAAAGCGGAGCTCGCCGACAAGCAGGCCCTGTGGAACGCCAACATGGCCCAGCATTGGCGCGTGGACGCGGAGAAGGGCGAAATCGTCTCTGATGGTCACGGCGTCTATCTCACCACCGGCAAAGACTATCGCGACTTTGACATGTGGGTCGATTGGCTCATGGTCAGCCACAACGGGGATTCGGGCGTCTACCTCCGTGCTTACCCGCAGGTGCAAATCTGGGATCCCTCCAATGCCCGCGAAATCGCCAACGGCATCCAGAAAGGTTCGGGCGCGCTGTGGAACAACAACAACGACAACCCCGGCAAATGGCCGCTGGTGAAAGCCGACAATCCCGTCGGGCAGTGGAACACCTTCCACATCAAAATGATCGGCTCGCGCGTGTGGGTCTGGTTCAACGACAAGCTAACGGTGGACGGGCAAATTCTCGATAACTACTTCGATCGCACTTTGCCGGTGCTGCCCATCGGCCCCATCGAGCTGCAAACCCACGGCTCGGAGATCCGTTTCCGAAACGTCTACATCCGCGAAATCCAGAATGCCGAGGCAAACGCCGCTCTCGATAAGCTGGCCGGCACGCAAGGCTACAAGAGCGTGTTCAACGGCAAGGACTTCACCGGCTGGGGCGGCCCGGTCGATGAATACGAAGTGCACGACGGCGCCATCCGCTGCAAGCCCGGCAAAGGCGGCACCATCCATACCAACGAGGAATTCACCGACTTCGAGGGGAAAGTGGAATTCAAGCTGCCCCCCGCCGGCAACAACGGCCTGGCCATCCGCTACCCCGGCACCGGCGACACCGCCTACGTCGGCATGTGCGAACTGCAAATCCTCGACGACACCGCACCCGAGTACAAGAATCTCGATCCCCGCCAATCCTGCTGCTCGATCTACGGCGTCGTGCCGGCCCACATGGGCTACCTGCGGCCCCTGGGCGAATGGAACTTCGAGCACTTCATCATCAAGGGCCACACCATCAAGGTCGAACTCAACGGCAACGTGGTTGTGAACGCCGACGTGAGCAAGGTGCATGAATTCATGGCTCACAACAAGCATCCGGGGCTTATGCGCACCAAAGGCTCATTCGGATTCGCCGGGCATACTGATCCGGTGGAGTTCCGGCATGTTTATATCAAGCCGATTGAATAGGCGCGCGATGTATCCTAACGATGCGCGTGGCTTTGCGTTCGTGAGGGCGATTGTCTGTTTTCCGCTTTGTATTTTTGATTTGTTTCGGATTTCGAGCTTCGGATTTCGGATTTGGTTGCGGACAGGCCCTGCGCTGGGCTAATACCTTGGCGACCCATGCTCCATTGGTTCCGGTCGCTGTTTAAGGCCGCTCCCGCGCGCGACACCCTTGGCGATCGCGGCGAGAATCTGGCGGCGCGGTTTCTGCGCAATCTGGGTTACAAGATCATCGTGCGCAACTTTCGCTGCCAGACCGGCGAAATCGACATCATCGCGCGCGATGGCGGCACACTGGTTTTTGTCGAGGTGAAAACACGCGTCGGCGAGGAGCCCGCCCCCGAAGTTCAGGTGCATGACTTCAAACGCCATCAGATCACCAAGACCGCCAAGGCCTATCTGGGCCGGTACGGCAGCCCGCCCCCGCCGGCGCGTTTTGATGTGGTTGCGATCGTCTGGCCCGATGGCCGCGAGCCGGAAATTCGGCATGTGCCGCATGCGTTTGAAGCGACGTATTGATCGAAAATTCGAGAAAGAAGAGCGTCATCGTATCACGGGCGTCCCGCCCCTGCTGATGACGCGGTAGTTGAACAATCACGGTTCTGCCAATCTCAACGCACTGTGCACGGGCGAGACGCCCGTGATACGACGTGACACGGGCGTCCCGCGGCGTCCCGCCCGTGCAGGGTGTGTTGAAATTGGGAAAATCGTGATTCCTCAACTACCGCGCAAGTCCGCACGGGCGAGACGCCCATGATACATGACGGGCTTTTTTCCACGACACCCACGTCTGTGCAGCTGCCAATTGCATTTGGAATCGCTCAATATTTCGTTGGCGGAGTTGGCGCCGCGCCCAGATGTATCAGTTCCTCCCTGGCCATCTCCATCTCCCGGCCGGTATGGAACTTTCCCATCGCAAGCTGGAGGCACGCGCGGGCGCGGTCGGGCTGATTGAGATAGCGGGAGTAGATCAGGCCGAGCATCAGTTCAACCTGCTGGATTTGCTCATACTTGGGGTACTGCTTGAGAAACACCTCGTACGCCTCGGCGGCCTGCGCGTGGGATTGCTGGGCGGCCAGGTGGTTGGCGACATCCAGTTGTTGCTGGCGGGCAAGGACGTGCTGCGGGTCGAGGGTTTTGAGCTCGCCATACAGGCGCGTGGCCTTATCGAGGTCGTGGGCGGCCAGCGATTCGGAGATGGCGGCGCGAATATCAAGAATGCGGGCGGTGCGCGCATCCGGCGGCGGGGGCGGGGCATGCCGGCCCGGAGGGCCAGGCCGCGAGTAATCAAACGGGTTGTAACCCCCCGCCACCATGTCCCGATACTGCCGCCGGCGGTTCCACCGCTGGATCATCGCGATCACGTCAAACGGATCGCGCGGCAGCAACTTCAATAACAGCAATCCGCCGCAAATCACGATGCCGAAGATCGATCCGCCGATGTGCGCCATGTGGGCCACCGGATCCGAATTGGCGCTGGCGGCCAGGAAAATGTCGTAGGCAAAAAACCCGAGGATGAACCAGAGGCTGGCGATCTCCGTGACGCCGATCAAAAACCAAAAATAAAAGATCGTGACGTTGGATCGCGGCAGCAAGACAAGGTACGCGCCCGTCACCGCCGATATCGCGCCGCTGGCGCCGACCAGCGAGGTATCGACGCTGGCCGTCATGACAAAGCTCGCGCCGGAAAACACGCCACCGGCAAGATAAAAGAACAGGTAGCCCAGGTTCCCCAGCCGGTCATTGATATTGTTGCCGAAGAGGTAGAGGAACAACATGTTTCCGATGATGTGCATCCAGCCGGCATGGAGGAACTGATAGGTGAAAAATTGGTAGAGCTTCGGCTGGCGCACCCCCAGCGCGTAGGCATCGGACGCCAGCGGATGGGAAATCGTGAACAAAAAAACCACCACATTCAGCGCGATGATCCCCCAGTTCATGTACGGCGTTCTGCGGAGCGGGCTGTCGGTGCGAATGGGGATGAGCATTTTCTGAGTCAGGTGTCAGTGGTCAGTGGTCAGTTGTGGGTTGTCAGTTGCGGGTTGTCAGTTGTTGGTGGTGGGTTGAGGATTGTCGGTTGCCGGTCATGTTCATGCGTTCCACGCCATGATGTGACACGGGCGTCTCGCCCGTGCCGGTGGTTTGGAAGGCGAAAGGCCGAGAATCAAATCGCGGCTCACCGTTTTGAGCATTGGAGCTGCCGCCGCAATGCGATTGGATCGCTCAATTTTTCTCGGTTGGCTTATCCTCCCGGATCATTCTTAGCCTGCGTCCGCCGCGGTCCCATTTGACTTTATTCATGTAGGATTCGATGAGGAGGATGCCGCGTCCGCTGGTTTTGGCCAGGTTTTCCTGGGAAGTGGGATCGGGGACGGCGTTGCGGTCGAACCCGGCTCCTTCGTCCTCGACGATGATCTCCACTTTCCCCGGCGCCACGCGCGCCTCGATATGCACTTTCTTGAGAGGGTCGAGGCGGTTGCCATGTTTGATGGCGTTCATCAGCGCTTCTTCCAGCGCGATGCGCAGGGCGAAGAAGCTTTCGCCGTGAAACCCATTCGCCTGCGCCGCCTGCAGGATCTGTCTTTGAACGTGATGCCCCTGCTCCAGGTCGGATGGAATCGTGAAGATCAGGCTTCCCTCCTGGCCGCCGGCGGCTCCGGTGGGCTTGCCATTGGCCAGGTGCGCGCCGGTGTCGGGCGCCGCCCCTCCCTTAAGGCGGGAGCGGCGTGCCCCGCCACCGCGACGATTCGAGCCGCCGACGCCCATCGGTTACCAGAGAATACTCACGCCAAGAAACTTGCCAGGGCTTCGGCCCGGCCGGGGTGGATCTTAAAGAGCTTGTCCAACTTGGTGATTCGAAACACCTCGAAGATCTGCGGCTTGATATGCGCCAGCCGCAACTGCCCATTGGCTTCCCGAATGTCGTTATTGGCGCTGATGAGCATTCCAAGAGCGGCAGAGCTCAAATGATCGACGCTGGAGAAATCCAGAAGCAACTTGGGGTTGTTCCGTTCCTTGATCAATGCCGACAGGGTCTGCCCGATCTCGGCGATGTTGGCTTCGTCGAGAATTCGGTTGTTGGTGAACTCGACGATCCGGATGTCTTTTTGCTGCGTCACGGAGACGGGCGGATTTGAGTCGGCCATTCCAAGGTTCCTTCGCTAATACAGTAGAGGCAAGCTCAAAACGTACGGCCCGCCGAAACGGGTGTCAAGTTGCGCCGCTTCCAGGTTGCCGCGGCCCCGGCCAGACCGGCTACCGCCAGCACCAGCAAGAGCGGCGAAACATCCCATCCCCCGACGTGATTTCCCAGAGCTGCCGAGAGCTTTTTGCGCCAGTTGGCAGTCGTGCGTGCATCGCCCGCCGCGGGCATATCAGGCGCATTGAACGCCCGCTGACCGCCCTCGGGACTCTGGTACAAACCGGGCCATTCCCCGGCTGCGGGGATTGGCGTAATTGCCGGCGTTCGTACCTGCTTCCAGCCCGGCTCATATCGATCCAATGAGTAACCCGCGAATCGCTCTTCCGACGCGCCGGCCCAGGAGAGGACGTTGGCCCAGAAGACCACAAAATCGGTGGTTCCCGACCAAGCCCCCGCGTCAAATCCCACCCACACCCGCCGAACCGGTTCGGAGCGCACTGCCAGGATCGGCCGGCCCGCGAGGCGCGCCAAAATCTTCCAGCCTTTGGGTGGCTCCCCGGCCAGCCGCGCCTCGCGCGGGAACGCCCGCCAATCGATGTTCGCCGTCACTGGGTGGGCAATCGCGTCCGTTTCCCCGCGCATGATGCTTCCGGTGGACGGGGCGATCCAGATCGCGGGGCCATCCCTCGGAAGTCGCGCTTCATCCGCCACGATCGCCAGAACGCTCGAAGCCTCGGTCGGCGGCCGCGACCTGCCATACACCTGGATCATCCGTTGCAATTCGGCCGGCAGCGGCGCGCGGGCCTCAAGCTTCGGGTTGCTCCCCTCGCGCACGAGCCAGGCGCGGTCATTGGCCGGCTGATCGTCCGTCGCGTCAATCGACGCCTCGACCACGGAACCCAGGCTTTCCAAATCGAGGAAAAAATCCCGCCGCGCCCCGCGTTCGGGCAGATCAACCGTCCGGCGAACCGTCCGCCCAGCGGATTGAACTTCAATAGCCGCGGAACGGCGATCCGAATCATTTCGCACGCGCACCATCACCTGCGGCGTCGGCGCCGCGCGAGCAGACAGCAACGATATCGCCACGTCCGCCACGCGCCCTTGCGGCGCGAATTGCACCACGCGCGCATCGTCGGCATCCAGCCGCTGATCGCTGATCACAATCACCGGCCCGCTAGTGCCGGCCAGGCGATCGCGCACCATGTCGCGGAGGGCGGCACGGGTGTCGAGCGCGGTGCGCGAAAGCGCGCGAAGCGTGCCGGCCCAGTCGCCCGCGGTGGTATGCCGAGCACCCTCGCCGGGCACCGCGATCAAGTCCACGGGCGTGAGCGGCGGCACAATCGTCGCGATGCGCTTGCCAGCCTCCCGCGCCGTCGCGATAAATCGCGGCTGGCCGTCGCTCAACGCCGACATGGTAAAGCCACGATCGACGATGATGGTAATCGGCTTCCCCGCCAGCCCCGTCC
>DASRLH010000123.1:0-9111 GCA_035648595.1 Tepidisphaeraceae bacterium | reverse complement strand
CCGGCGGACAGGGCGGCGGCGGCCGCGGCGGACAACGCGGCGGAGCGCCGCGCCGAGACCGCAACGAAAATCGCCGCGATGACGAAAGCGGCATCGAATCCGCCGTCGTTCGCATCTACCGCTGCTCCAAGGTCGTCAAGGGCGGGCGCACTTTTTCCTTTGGTGCCCTCGTCGTCGCCGGCGATCGTCGCGGCAATATCGGCATCGGATACGGCAAAGCCAACGAAGTGCCCCCGGCGGTCGAAAAGGCCACCAAGGACGCCCGCAAGCAGATGTTCAAGGTCAACCTCAAGGGCACGACCATCCCGCATACCGTCAAGGGAACCAGCGGCGCCAGCAGCGTGGTGCTCGTCCCGGCCCGGCCCGGCACCGGCGTCACCGCCGGCAAGAGCGTCCGCCCCTGCATGGAACTCGCCGGCATCACCGACATCCTTACTAAAGCCTACGGCTCAACGAGCCCCAAGAACCTGGTGAAAGCCACCATCGCCGCCCTCCGCCAACTCCAGAACCGCGACATGGTCGAAGCCGCACGTGGCGTGGAATTGGAAAAGGGCGCCGGAGAATTGGTTGGAGCATAGGAAGTGCTGAGAGTTGAGTGCTGAGAGCTTCGAAGATTCCTCCCTTCTCAGCACTCAGCACTCAGTCACTCAGCACTCCGTTTTGAGAGATTCCCATGAGCATGCTTCACGAAATTACGCCTCTGTCTCCTCGATATAAGAAGGGCCAGCGCAAAGGGCGCGGCGAATCGAGCGGTCGGGGCAAGACGTCGGGCCGGGGCAACAAGGGCGCCAAGGCCCGCACCGGCAAATACGTCAAGCGCGGCCACGAGCACGGCCAAACCCCGATCTACCGCCGGCTCCCTAAGCGCGGCTTCAGCAACCACGACTTCGAACGCCGCTTTTATATCGTCAACCTCGAAGACCTCAATCGCTTCGAGGATGGCACGATGCTCGATGCCCAGGCGCTGCTCGATGCCGGCCTGGTGCCCGACAAGAAATGGCCCGTGAAAATCCTCGGCGAAGGATCGATCAGCAAGAAGTTGACGATCGTGGCCGGCTGGTACAGCAAATCCGCCCACGAGAAGATCGGCGCCGCCGGCGGCACCGCCCAGAACCTCAAGGGCGAAGCCTTCGCATTCCCCAAGCCCAAGAAGAAATTCGTGAAGCGCGAGCCGGTGAAGAAGAGTGTCGAGGCTGCGCCCGTCGGCGATGCGCCCGCCGCCGCCGCGGCGCCCGCCGAAGCCGCTGCGCCTTCCGGAGAGGCATCGAAGTGACGCGACGCGGAGATTTCGTGCCACGGGCGGCTCGCCCGTGGCTTGCCGTACTCGGCAAGCGTCGCCCGTACGCGGGCGACACCGCAAGAGCGCAGCGTTCTGGATGGCACACCGATCGGCAAGATTATTTAAAAAGTGCCGGTGGATCCGTGCGGCGTACCGGGAGAGGGAGAAAAGGCTGACCTATGCAAAAGAATTGGGTTTGAATCCTCCACCGGCTTTGGCGATGATCCCCGGCTCACGACGGCTGGCACAAAGTAGACAAGCCCCTTGACGCCGGCGCACGCCGGCATCTTCATGCGTGGCGGGCCGATCGCTGTAACCCACAGGGACGCGGGCTTTCCCGCCCGCGCATGGCAGAATGTTTAAGTCGCTGATCAACGTATTCCGCGTCCCCGAACTGCGCAACAAGGTGCTTTTCACCTTGATGATGCTCGCCATCTACCGCATCGGATTTCATATCCCGATTCCCGGCGTGAATCAGGATACCTTCAAGAAAATGGCCGAGCAGCAGGCGCATGGCAAAGACACCAGCGCCGCCACCCGCGTTGCCCAATATGTCTCGATCTTCTCGGGCGGCAGCCTCCAGCAAAGCACGATCTTCGGCCTGGGCGTCATGCCCTACATCTCGGCGTCCATCATCTTCCAGCTTCTGGGCACCGTCGTTCCCGCACTTGAAAAACTTCAGAAAGAGGGACAGACCGGCCAACGCAAAATCCAGGAATGGACCCGCTACGCCACCGTCCCGTTGTGCGTGGTCCAGGGCGCGTTCTGGCTCAGCTACATGCACAGCACCAAGATCGCCGGACAATCGCTTGTGCAGGGATGGCTGGCGAACTCTGTTGGATTTTGGGTGATGGGCCTCATTGCGCTCACCGCCGGCAGCATCTTTTTGATGTGGGTCGGCGAGCAGATCGACGAATATGGCCTTGGCAACGGCGTTTCGCTGCTCATTCTCGCCGGTATCGTCGCACGCATGCCCCAGGCCATCGGCATGCTGGTCACCATGACCAACCTCCGCGCCACCACCGATACCAGCAAGCCGTTGAACGTCGGCCATATCGTCTTCCTGATCTTCTCGTTCATCTTTATCGTGGCCGGCTCGATTTTGATCACGCAGGCGCAACGCCGCATCCCCATCCAGCAGGCCAAGCACACGCGCGGCCGACGGGTGTATGGCGGTCAGCGCCAGTTCCTGCCGCTGCGCGTCAATCATGGCGGGGTCATGCCGATCATCTTCGCGCAGTCGCTCATGCTCTTCCCCGGCGTCATCCTGGGCATCCTCGCCAAGCGAACGAGCAACGGCTTCATCAGCTTCCTCAACGATCAGTTCGCGCGCGGCACGTTCCTTTATATTCTGACCGAAGCCGCCATGATCTATTTCTTCGCCTACTTCTGGACCACCGTGCAGTTCCAGCCCAAGGAGATGGCCAGCCAATTGCGCGATTACGGCAGCTTCGTGCCGGGCCTGCGCCCCGGGAAACGCACCAGCGATTACCTGGAACGCGTGATGATGCGCATCACCTACGTCGGCGCCGCGTTCCTGTGCGTGATCGCCATCATCCCCACCGCCATCAACCTCTGGATGGGCATACCCTTCCAGATTACCGCGTTCCTGGGCGGCACGGGCCTTCTCATCGTCGTCAGCGTCGCGCTCGATATGGTCCAACGCATCGAGGCCAACCTCCTCATGCGCAACTACGGCGGCTTCCTCGACGGCGGCGATGGACGCCGCATCAAGGGAAGACAATATTGAGAGACGTTAAGGGTGCTGAGTGCTGAGTGTCCAGAAGCCGAGCCTGACCATAAATAAATCCTGTTCATCGCGGCTGGTGCGTTTGGCCTATTTCAGAACTCCGTGAATAATCGCTGATCTCAGCTCTCAGCACTATCCACTATCCACTCAGTCCCGTCATGCCCATCGTGCTCAAAACCCGCCGCGAGATTGAGATGATGCGCCGGGCGGGGCAGGTGGCCAGTCATGTGCTGACCCGGATGCGCGCCACCGCCGCGCCGGGCGTCACCACTGGTGCGCTGGATGAACTGGCGCGCTTTGAAATGGCCAAGGTGGGGGCGCTGGCGCTCTCGAAGAATTATCCAACCTACAAGGACGGCGAAGGCTTCCCCGGCTATACCTGCATCAGCGTCAACGAGGAAGTGGTTCACGGCATCCCGGGAGGGCGCGTGCTCAAGGAAGGGGACGTGGTCACATTGGATGTCGCCTTGTCGCTGGACGGATATTGCGCCGACACGGCGACCACCATTGGCCTGGGCCGAGTTAGTCCGGTGTCGCGCAAATTGCTGGACGTCACGACTCGCACGCTTGAGATGGCCATCGGGCAGATGAAGCCGGGCCGCAAATGGTCGGACATCGCCCGGCTCATGCAGCATTACGTCGAAAGCAACGGCTTTAGTGTGGTCCGAGAATTCGTCGGCCACGGCATAGGCCGCCTGATGCACGAAGACCCCAAGGTGCCCAACTTCGTCACCTTCGAGCAGCTTCGCGGCGACTTCGAGCTGCGCGCCGGCATGACCCTGGCGGTCGAGCCGATGGTGGTCGCGGGGCGGCGCGAGGTGGATCTCATGCCCGACCAATGGACGGTGGTTACCAACGACCGCCAGCCCGCGGCGCATTTCGAGCATACCATCGCCGTCACTTCCAGCGGCATCGATATCCTCACGGATGGGCGAGCGGCGCCTACGGTGGGAACCGGATCACGGTGAATGGCGCGGGGCGCGGGTTTGACATTTTCCGGCCGCTTGTGTTGTCCAATTAACTTTGCTACAATTTCCAATTCGCCGGTTTGAACCGGCCTAGTGAGAGGAACCGAGCCATGAAAGTTCGCAGCAGCGTTCGGCGGATTTGCGAAAATTGCAAAATCGTCCGCCGAAAGGGAATTGTGCGGGTGATCTGCACGAATACCAAGCATAAGCAAAAGCAGGGATGAGTTGCGTTTTGAGTCGCGGCGTGCCGTTTGGCGCCCGCGATTTGGAAGTGACCGACCCGTGACCCTTAGCAATCGGAGCCGCAATGCCTCGTATCTCTGGCGTGGACATCCCCGCCGACAAGCCAATTTGGGTGAGCCTGACGTATCTATATGGCGTGGGCCGGAAAAACAGCCGGGCCATCCTCAAGGAAGCCGCCATCGAGCCCCAGCGCCGAGCCAAGGAGCTCACCGAGGACGAACTGGCGAAGATCATCGGGATCATCGACCGGGGCACCCTGGTCGAAGGAGCCCTGCGCCGGCAGATTCAGCAGAACATCGCCCGCCTGCGCGACATCAACAGCTATCGCGGCAGCCGCCATCGCCGCTCGCTCCCCGTCCGCGGCCAGCGCACCCGTTCCAACGCCCGCACCCGCAAAGGCCCCCGCAAAACCGTCGCCGGGAAGAAGGGCGTGAAAGAGCTTGGCAAGTAGCGCATGAGCGCGATCTACGGATGATGAGTGATGAGTGAACCGTGATCGGGCCTGCGCTCTTGTTACGGTTCACTCATCACTCATCAATGGTAATTGACCTCGGGGACGGTTGTTGTGACCGGCTGATCCGCGGCGAGAAAAGAGCAAGGAAACCAGGACCATGGCAGAACAAACAGGCAAAGCCGCGACCGGCGCGAAAGCCGCCCAGAAGAAGCGAATCCGCAAGGGCGTGACGCGCGGCGTGGCGCATGTGAAGGCGACCTTCAACAACACGATGATCACGATCACCGACACCAACGGAGAAACGATCTCCTGGGCGTCGGCGGGAACCGTGGGGTTCAAGGGCGCCCGCAAGAGCACGCCCTTTGCCGCCGGCCGCGCCGCCGAGCAGGCCGCCAGCCAGGCACGCAAACATGGGATGACGGAAATTGAAGTGAAGGTGAAAGGCCCCGGCGCCGGCCGCGAGCAGGCCATCATCCAGCTTCAACACGCGGGCCTGAAAGTCACCGGCATCGAAGACGTCACCCCGCTCCCCCACAACGGCTGCCGTCCCCCCAAGAAACGCCGCGTTTAACGCATGTGTAGTGATCGAGAATTGCCGGCCATAGCGCCGAAAGAAAGCGTCGCGTTTTTCGCAATCGGCGGCGATCAGCAACTGACAACCCACAACTGACAACTGACCAATAGCAACTGACCACGGACAACTGACAATTCACAGCCAAGATCGGCGAGGCCCAGGACAGATGGCCCCCAACGGTGGGGGCGGCAACCCTGGGCAATTCGATCCTGGCCATTTGGAGAACGGACATGCGAATTCGATGGCGCGGCCTTGAACTGCCCTCGCGGGTGGTTCGCGACGAACAGGTTTCTACTGCATATTACGGAAAATTTACCGCCGAGCCTTTCGAGCGCGGCTTTGGCACCACGGTCGGCAACAGCCTTCGGCGAATCCTGCTGTCGTCTTTGGAAGGCGCCGCCGTCACCCATGTGCGCATCAAGGGCGCGGATCACGAGTTTTCCAGCCTGCCGGGCGTTGTTGAGGATGTGACCGACATCCTCCTCAACATCAAGGGCCTGGTGGTCAAGCTTGATGCCGATGACTCGCGCGAGATGAAGTTGACGAGCCGCAAGGCCGGCCCGATCACGGTCGGCATGATCGAGGCGGACCCGGCCATTACCGTCGTCAATAAGGACCAGGTGATCGCCACCCTCACTGAAGACCTCCCCTTCGAGATGACGCTCACCGTCAACAAGGGGCGCGGCTACGTGACGGCTTCCGAGAACATCGGCGACGCCGAGGAGCAGGAACTGGGACAGATCGCGGTGGACAGCATCTACTCCCCGGTCACCCGCGTGCGTTACGCCACCGAGGACGCCCGCGTCGGACAAAAGACCGACTATGACCGCCTGATCCTGGAAATCTGGACCAACGGCACCATCTCCCCGGAAATGGCGCTGGTCGAGGCCAGCAAGATTCTGCGCAAGCATCTCAACCCGTTCGTGCAGTATTTCGAGTTGGGCTCGGACACCGCCAACGACGATTCGATCAACGCCCTGCGCGACGCCAACCGCGCCACCATCGATCCCGAACTGCAGCAAAAGCTCAACATGACCGTGCAGGAACTGGACCTGAGTGTGCGGGCGAACAATTGCCTCGAATCCGCCAAAATCCAAAGCGTGCGCGATCTGGTGAAGAAGACCGATTCGGAGCTGCTCAAGGTTCGCAGCTTCGGCAAGACCAGCCTGCGCGAAGTGAAGCGCAAGCTGGCGGACATGGGCCTGAGCCTGGGCATGGATCTGGATGCCGCCACCCGCCAGGCCGCCACGATGCTCGATGATGATGACGACGAGGAAATCGAGGATGAAGACGGTGAAGTTGAAACCGCCGATGCCGGGGAAGAGAATGAGTGAAGCGATGCCTGGGACGTTTGAGACCGCCGGAATTGTCCAACACTGTTTGCCGTGACATGGGCGTCTCGCCCATGCGTGTGGGCGGAACCCGAAATAGCGGCATGACCGATTACAAAATGCCACGCACGGGCGGGACGCCCGTGTCACATTCAAGCCAGTTCACTTTGCGAGGTTACCATGCGTCATATGATCCGCGGCCGGCAGTTGAGCCGCGACACCGAGCACCGGGCGGCCCTTCGCCGCAATATGGTCCAAAGCCTTTTCGAGCACGGCAAGATCCGCACGACCCTGCCGCGCGCCAAGGAGGTGCGGGCATTTGCCGAGAAGCTGATTACGCTCGCCCGCAGCGATTCGGTTAACAATCGCCGCCGGGTCACCGCGCTGATGCACGACCGGCGGCTGGTGGATGATGAGCAGGAGTTCACCGGCGAAAAAATCGTCGCCAAGCTCTTCAAGGAAGTCGCCCCTAAATTCGTGGACCGACAGGGCGGCTATACCCGCATCATCAAGCTCAGCGACTTTCGCATCGGCGACGGAGGCAGCCTGGTTCTGCTGCAGCTTCTGACCGATGAGTCAAAGCCCACCGGCGCCGTCCGCCGAAGCGCCGGCTTGCGCCGCAAGCGCAACGAACGAAAGCACCAGTTCGCCGGCCGCATCCTGAAAATTAAGAAGAGCCAGGCGTCACAGACGGCCGCTGCCGCTTCTTCTGACGAAGTGCCAGCTGCCGTGGCCGAAAATCCGCCGGCGAATGCTTGAGCAATAAGTCTAACCCGGTGCGCAGCACTCCTTTGCCGCTTAGTTTAGCCGCCCCGCTGGCGGGGCGCGCCCCTTGGCGCGGGGGCAGACCACCCGAGATTCCCCGTGAGACCACTCATCTGAACACACCCCGCAAGGGGGATGGCTAACCGGCAGCAGACTAGTTTCGCCGAGCGGCAATGGGCTTGCGCGGCGGGTCATCTGATGAATCACCCGCTGTTGCTTTGTCACACAGCAGTTTTTGGGTAAATCGCTACACGGATACCCTGAAATCCATGCGTGACAAGGCACCACGCTAGCCGCGCGCATCAAGCCCCTTTGCATCAGTGGCGGCCGTGTCGCCGTCATGATCACCATCGGTGTCGCTCGCGCCGGCCGTCGCCACCCTTGCCGCTTGCGTCTGGGCTGGAGCAAGACGTTTGGATGCTTGGTTGGTCTGGGCGGGTCTGTAAGCCACGCCGATATTCGAAACAGTCATGAACGCGCTCCTTTTCTTTGTCTGCGAAAATCCCCACGCACCTTTCATCGGCGGCCTATCGTTGGAGCGTGAGCCCATTTTCGAAACGAATCGTTTCAGGAACCGCCGAGGTTTCGGCCGGGCCGGTGTTTCCGCTGGACGGCGGCAACGAAAAGTGCCTGCGGAACAGGTTCGATGACGGCAAATGGCTTACATACCTGCACCTTGCTGGCATTAACCCGCCCAAGGGGGCCGTTTAGATCGACCCTATTCATGTTCCAAATAATTTATTTATTTTCGGAAGACGATGATCCGTCGCCGGCACTGAGTACACAGACCGGAGCCGTCAGTCCACATTGATTTCGCGCCGACCTTTGCACTATCGCGGTGGCAGCGGTGGAAATCTTCGTCGCGACTTTCCACGAGGCGGCTCTATAGGAGCGAGCATGCATTCTTATCTTTTGGAAACACTTGAATCGCGCAGGATGTTCTCAGCGTCGACACCGATTATGGCGCCGTTCGAGAGCGCGCCAGCGGTCGTGCCGGCAATAAGGGCTTCCGTTCGCGCGGCCAAGCCGCCAACCGCCAGACTCCGCGCCCAACCGATCACCACCGCGCTCACGTCGTATTCATTCAACGTTATCTACCACAGTTCCGTAAACATCAACGCGAGCACAATCACGACCGGGGGCCTCACCGTGAGTGGGCCACAGGGGTATAGTAGAACACCCGTGCTTGTTTCCGTTTCTCCGGCAGCAAACGCCAAGACCATTGTTGCCGTCTACACGCTACCCCCGCCTTCGGGTACCACCTTCACGGCTTCTGGCAATGGCGTATATGTGGTGACGCTCGCAGCGCGTGCCGTATCAGACATCAACAACGTGAGCTCGGCCACTCCCGCGAGAGTTGGCATCTTTAGGTCGCAAATCAAAAATCTGGCGCCGACTCCCAGCCTGGCGGCCACAACGATGACCTCCGCAATCTCCTCCTACTCGTTCCAGGTGGTCTATCACGGTACCGTACCCATCAAGGCTTCGACAATCGCGAATGGTAATCTCACCGTGAGCGGCCCCGCCGGACAGCAATACACGGCCGCCCTGGCATCTATTTCGCCATTGCATAACGCCGCCACGATAACGGCGACCTATGCCATCGCTGCGCCGTCCGGCGGTACGTTCGGTGCCGCGGACAATGGCACCTACACAATATCCATCGTCGCCGGATCTGTCAGGAACGTCCGCGGCGCTAGTGCAGCTGCGGCGTTGCTCGGCACATTTGCGGTGGACATCCCCGGAT
>DASRLH010000122.1:0-2193 GCA_035648595.1 Tepidisphaeraceae bacterium | reverse complement strand
GATTTTGTTGACCAACGTGCCGGTCAACAGTCTGGAGGAAGCCGCCGAGCGGGTGGACTGGTATGCCTGCCGGCCGATCGTGGAGGAGTTTCACAAGGCCCAGAAAACCGGGTGCGGGATTGAGAACCCGCAGTTCACCAGCAAGGCGGCGCTGGAGCCGATCATCGCGATGCTGAGCGTGGCGGCGGTGATGCTGCTTGACTTGCGCCACCAAGCCCGCCGTCCCGACGCCGATAAGGTTCGCGCCACAACCGTCATGCCCCGGTTATATGTGCGCGTACTCAGCGGCTGGCGCTGGGGCAAGCCGAAAATAAACATGAGCATCTATGATTGCTTTATGGCCCTGGGCCGACTGGGCGGCCACCAAAACCGCAAGTCCGACGGCCCACCCGGCTGGCTCACCCTCTGGCGCGGATGGAATGAC
Organism: Tepidisphaeraceae bacterium; assembly: GCA_035648595.1. Classification (GTDB taxonomy): domain Bacteria; phylum Planctomycetota; class Phycisphaerae; order Tepidisphaerales; family Tepidisphaeraceae; genus RYN-428. The sequence continues at coordinate 1,769 of DASRLH010000122.1, read as the reverse complement.
CTTCACCTGATGGTCATGGGCGCGCGGGCGGCTGGACTGAAAAAATGTGACGAAAGGTGAGGCGTCCCGCCCGTGCCTGATGCGTTAAGGTTCAGAATACCGTGGCTTCTCTACCAACCGCGCCCTTCGCACGGGCGAGGCGCCCGTGATACCGCAACGGCCTTATTCCCATCATCTCTGTCAGCGGCTGAAATGTTACATAAGTCTTCTCTGTCTCTCCGCGTCTCCGCGATCTCTGCGCGAGTCTTCCACGCGAGGCGTTCTATTGCTTCACCGAATTCCACAATTTGTCCTCCGCCAGATGGAAATTCTTGAAGCTCTCATCAAGCTGGCCCACCAGCTTTTGCACCTGGGTCTTATCCACATTCGGGTCTTTGAGTGAATCGCGCAACGCCGTGGCCGCGTCGCTGACGCTGGCCGCGCCTTCGGCGAATTGGCGGGTGGAGTCGTAGAGGTTGAGGTTGCCCATTTCGTCCGCCGACGGCTTATAGAGCAGCCGCCAGGGGCTTCGGCGGACTTCGATGCTCGTCGCCTTGAGATTGTCGCTGGTGGTCTTGAGGCCCTTGATCATCCCGTCGAGCTTGCCGCGATTGTCGATCATCACCGAGCGGGCGCCGGCGCTCACCTCCCGTGCATTGGCGGCGGTCTTCTGCACGTCGATCAGCGCGGCACGGGCCGACACCACGATGCCATCCACTTTGTCCACCACGCCGGTGACTTTATCGATCAGACCCGGCAGCTTGTCGCGCACGGTTGCGGTGGCCTCGTTGAGGTTCTTGACGGTGCCGCGGAAGTCGGTTTTTGTATCGCCGAACAGGTCGCGGATTTGCGCCATGGCCTGGCCGGTATTGTCGGCAACGCCATTGTATTTGCCGACCACCGGATCGATTTTTGAATCAACATGCCGAACCAGCGTGTTGGTCGAGTCAGCGGTTTGCTTGAACGCGGCGACCGTTTCGTTCACCTTCGGCAGCGTTTGCGTTTCCACGTTTTGGGCGATCGTTTCCACATGCGGCGTCACCCGCCCCAGGCTCGCCAGCAATTCGTTCTTTGGATCCGGGATGCCGGCCAGCGCCGCCCCGGCGGTCAATGGCTTGCCGGCGCCCAGAGTGGTGAAGTTAAGGTTGCCCGGGCCGGTGAGCGCGCTCTGCACGCCGACCCGCGCGCCTTCGCGCACAACGTAGGATTGCGGAATGGCGATCCGCACGCGCACGCGTGGATTGGCCGAATCAAGCCCGGCAATGTTCACGGCGCGCACCGTGCCGACTTTGATGCCGCCGATGCGCACTTCATCGCCCACGCCCAGCCCGCCCAGGTCGTCGGTGAGCTTAAAGGTGACGGTCCGCACCTGTACCGCACCGGCCCCGTCGCCGCGCAGCACGATGATGACCGCCAGGGCAGCCGTGAAGGAAAGGATGATGAACAAGCCGGCCTTGAAGGCGTTGCGATCAGATTTCATCTTACGTCTTTGAAGTATGATCCTGCCAACGTATCACGGGCGTCTCGCCCGTGCCGATGGCTCAGTAGTCGAGGAATTGCGATATTTCGCATCTCCAAGCACCATGCACGGGCGGGACGCCTCATCTTTCGTCACATTTTTTTGTGTCCGCCAGCGAGTATAACATATTGGGTTCATCCGACTAATGCGTAGGTAGTTTCGTGTAAAGCGAAGATTTTAAGTTTGAAGAAGTCGGGGTCTCGGAAGCCGTATGCTTGTCGTTGCATGGTTTTGATCTTGTTATTTGTGCCTTCCAATGGCCCGGTGGTGA
>DASRLH010000121.1:0-3085 GCA_035648595.1 Tepidisphaeraceae bacterium | reverse complement strand
GTCATGGTGAGCCATGATCCCGATATGCTCCGCCTGCACGCGATTGCGACATCGCATGCGGGAATTGCGTATTGCCATAGTCAAAAATATAAGGTCGGGAAAATGGTTCTCAGACTTCTTGAGCTTGGAACACGCGTGACGTCCGAGGAGATGCGCGACCGAATCGAGTTTCTTTAGTGAGGGCCACTTATCAATGGCCCACGCGAATTCAGCAGGTTGTCCTAACATTCGATGAACTGATTGACCCTTCCCATCCCGATTTCCATCTCGACGGAGCGACGTCGCCGCTTGCTGAAAAAGCTATGCGACCACTTGGGCGCATAGCGAGACAATTTCCGAAATGGAAGCGGAAGCGGCTGCGCCGCTGCCATTGATGGGTGGATTTTTTAAGGCATGGACTCAAGCGTCCGATAGCGGGGTTCATCGAAGCTTTGGTACTCCTAATGAGACGGCGAGTTCCGCCCTGCCCGCGTCGGATGAGCCGGATTATCTGCCACGATTCTTGCTCCGGCGAAAAGGTCGCATGGAATCGCGCCTCGCGGACGCCCGAGTTATGCCTCTTAAAATCCATTCACGGGCGCTTTTGCTGTGCGCCTCAACAAGGGCCGGCTAAACCTTCCGGCGCGGTGAACGGATCGCGGCCTCCAATTCAGATGCGCCAGGGGCGGCCGCTTCGACTGAAGCGGCGGTTTCAGTGGCGGGGGTTCGCTGGCGGCGCATGAATTGGCCCCCAAAAAAGAGAGCGTCGAACCAAGGACGCTCAGCGAACCCCGGCCAAGGGGCATACAGAACGTGCCCCGGCCGACGCCCCTTTCGGGGCGCGGGCACAAGGCACTGGTCCTGTGTTCAAACTTGGCGATTTTCGCTGAACCAGCGTCTTGACGCACGCGCGTCAATTCAAATTGTCGCCAGCGCCGATGACGGCGTTGGCGGGCGGATCATAACACGATGCCGGGCTTATGCCATCATCCCGATGCGGCGGCTGAATTGAGGGGCGTGCGAATTTCCGGGGAAGCGTAACCGTTGATGGGCGGAACGACACTTACGTCGATTGTTTGCAGCGGAGTGGCCAAAGCGATAGCTGGCGCGTAAGATAGCGCAGGTGATTGAATGATTAAAATTCGCTTTTCGGATGTCGCAACTGAACGCCGGGCCTTGGGATTTTTGGCGGGTCGTTTCTCGTTCAAGAGTTGGTCGAGCGGGGAAACAATGGTGCCCGAGACCGCGCTCTCAGCACTGGCGATAGAGGGAATTTCTTTCACCGTGGTGGGACGGGCGACTTATGAGCAGAGCGTTCCGACGGTACGAAATCCTCCTGCGATTACGGTTCAATGACGATGAACCGGTGTCCGACGAATTGATCGGCGATGTATTATTGGAATTGCGCACGCAGTTCGGCGCCGTTTCTTCCGAGAGACAGCCAATCCAAGGCGTTTGGCAACACGAAGGACAGGTTTATCGCGATGAACTCATGCGCGTATGGGTTGACGCTCCGGATAATTCAGCAAGCCGACAATTCTTTGTCGGATTCAAGGAAACCCTGAAGTTACGCTTCAAGCAACTTGATATTTGGATGACGACCTATCCGCTTGAAGTGCTGTAGGACCGCAGGACGTCACGAGCACACCCGGCCCGTTGGAACAACATCGCAGGAATGCGGTGAATGATTATTCACGCGTTTCCATGTAGCTTCATGTTCCGTTCTTGATCACGCCGGATTTGCTACAGGAGACGGATAATGATTGAAACACAAACCAAGCCGACCGCACGGGAAGAGACCTCCGTTGACGACGTACGGCGTATTCGAGAGCAATTCGACCGCGAGTCCGGCGGCGACATTCGCAAACATGTGGAGCAAACCAACCGTGTGGTCGAAGAGTTGCGGGATAAGCTCGGGTTGAACATCGTGCAGCCGCCGCCGCATCGAAAACTGCGCGACGGCACGGGCGGCTAAGGCTACTTCAAAACGATCCCTCATGCCCTGATAGCATTCGCCTCGCCCCTTGCCTATTCCAGATCGATCCTCCCCCAATCCTCGGGCTGGCCCTGCACGCCGGGACGGGGGGACCAGGCGATGCGGGATTTGTTGATGTTTTCGCCGATGGCGGCGTCGCGTTTGTCGCCATCGTAGATGATCAGGTTGAAACCCAGACGCTTGCCTTTGGCGGCGGCGACGCCAATTTCGCTGAAAGGGATGGCGGCCTGGATGCGGTAGCCGGTGGGAGTGCGCTTTGAGACGAGGCGCGTCGCCGGCGCGGTCTTTTCGATGGGACCCTGGTTGGCGTCGGCGTCGCGCGCCGCCCGCACTTTGCCAGTCGTGTCGAAAGGGAATATCCCGACCTTGAAACACCCGAGCGTGTTTTCGGCGCCGCCAGTGGGATCGATGCAGATTTCCACCGAATCGCTGCGCCAATGGGCGCGGATGTCGTTGGGTGCGATGTTCGACACCACCACGTCGTCGCTCACCTCAACGTCGATGAACAGTTCCTTATCATCGTATGCCAACCGGAAGCGCGCGCTGCTGTCGGCGGCGTCTTTGACGCGCCCCTGCACCAGGTTCGTCGGTGGGATGTCATGCGTGGCGAGACCAGCCCAGCCGCTGTTGCTGCCGTCCAGCGCTGGCGGCGACTTGAGCCGCGCGACTTTGACGGCGGGAACGGGATGGGCCTTGGCGATGGCTTTCTCCCTGATGCCGCCCACCTGCGTTGTCGCGCTCAATGGGGCGTCGGCCAGCGCGGAAGCCGGCGGCGTCAGGTCAAAATGCACGATCCGCGTCTCTCGTGGCTTCAACTGATACTTGCGCGCGGCAGGCCGTGCGTGCCAATCTTTGGCAACTAAGAACTGGACTTCGCCCGCCACCGGTTCTTGCCGCGTGTTATGCAACTGCACCTGGATTTGATTGGCTTCGCCGGCCACCGCCACGACATCCGCGAGCATCCTTGCTGCGACGTGCTCGATGCCCTGTGCCCGCGCCCATCGCCGATACGCGGCAATCGCAGGGCGCGGCACAAACTCAATCGTCACAGGCGAATTGGGCTGTGCGGCAACGGGCCGCGGTACATCCCCTCTCCCGGTACTCCGGGGG
>DASRLH010000120.1:0-10148 GCA_035648595.1 Tepidisphaeraceae bacterium | reverse complement strand
TGGCGCTGTCCTTTCGGTGAGTGGTTTTTTATCCAAACTCACTTTATCGAAAAGGCCAGCGCCTTTGTATTCCTACATTTGGTTGTGGCCGAAGCGCAGCGAGGCCACGCTGAGTGTCTTCGTGACTTCGTGGTTAATCCTGCATCTTCCGTGTGAGCCCGTTGAGATTCCACGGCACGGTTGGGCACGCGGTACTTGCCCCCCGCCCCGGTTTTCCTTCTAATGTGAACCTTTCGCAAGGAGGCTGTTTGGCCGCGAAGATTCCGCTTTCCCGTGTTCATCAGAGCGAAACGATTGACCGCCGGATTCTCGAAGTTGTCCACGGCGGCAACTATATCCTTGGTCCCGAATGCAAGGCGTTTGAAAAAGAACTCGCCGCGTGGTTCGGCGTGAAACATGTCGTGCTATCGTCTTCCTGGACGGCTGCGGTGTATCTGCTGCACATCGCCCAGTCGATGACCGGCAAGCTCAAGGGCGGCGACGAAATCCTCGTTCCTTCGCTGACCGCTTTTCCCAGCATCGAGCCGATGATTCACGCCGGCGCCAAGCCGGTCTTCTGCGACATTGACGATACCTACACGATCGATCCGGAAGACGCCCGGCGGCGCATCACCAACCGGACCGTCGGCATCCTTCCCGTCCACCTGTATGGCCGCCCCGCCAACCTTGATGCGATGATGAGGGTGGCCCAGGACCACGGCTTGTGGATCATTGAGGATTGCGCGCAATCCCACGGCGCGCGATGGAAAGGCAAGCGGGCCGGCTCGTACACCGAGCATGCCGCCTTCAGCTTTTATCCGAGCAAAAACCTGACGGTGTATGGCGACGGCGGCGCGATCGCCACCCAGGACGATGACATCGCGCGCCGGGTGACGATGCTTCGCAATCATGGCCGCAAGGATAAATATCTGCACGAAAAGGTGGGCTACAACCTACGTTTCAACGAGATTCAGGCGGCTGTGGGGCGCGAGCAACTGAAGGTGCTTGATGAATTAAACGCCGGCCGGCGCCGCGCCGCCGACTGGTATCGCCGGGAGCTGGCGGGCGTGAAAGGGCTGATCCTTCCGCCGCAGGATGCCAAGCCCCGGCCCGGTGAACCGGCCCAGACCGAAAGCGTCTACCACATGTTCGTCATTCGCCTGCCCGATCACGACACGCGCGAAGGCCTCGGCAAAGCGCTCAAGGAACAAGGCATCGAGACCGGCGTTCACTACCCCGTCCCCAACCACCAGCAGCCGGCAATCACGGAACTGTACGGACAACTCCCATCCCTGCCCAAGACCGAGGATTACACCCGCCGGATTCTCAGCCTGCCGATGTTCCCATCATTGACGGAGGATGAGGTGAAGACGGTGGCGAACGCGATCAAGGCGTACTTGTAGGCCGCCGTGTATCATGAAACGCAGCGCCGCACGGCGCAACCAAGGCAGATTAGCGCAGAGAAAGGGAGGAGCAAAGGCACAGAGGTGTGTTCCAAATTTCAGAACACAACAAGTAAAATCGCCATGCAAACTCGTCGCCACAGGAGCCGATACTGACGGACTGATACGTCGGTCGCCTCCGCGACTCTGCGCCTTCGCGCCATTGCGCAAATCTTCCCGTCGCGCGAAGAAACGCCGCCGATCGTCAAAGCTTCCCAAACCGCTCATACATCATCCGATTGTGCGTCATGGGATTCTTATAAAACTCATCCGCGCTCACCGGCAATTCCACCGTGCGCTCCGTAGCGCGCACTTGCGGTTGAGCGCTCGCGAAATCCCGCACCACCTTGCCCATCGGCTTGAGCCGTCCGTTGGGCGCAAAGAGGCCGAAGAAGCGCTCATGTGGCTGCAGGTCACAGGGTGGGCGGGACCAAAGTCTTTTGTCATAGTCCGCAAAGCACCAACCAAACGCGCCCAGCGCGCCCATTCGATGCAGGCGCGGCAACACGCCGGCGTAATACTCGGCGGCTTCGGATTCGGAGGCGAAATACGTTTGCCGCGTGCCGCCGTCCCAGGTGGGAACGGCTTCCCAGCGGCTCGGGGCGTCTGGCCATTGCGTGTTGACGCCGAATTCCTCGTATAGGATCGGCCGGCCCGCCAGCGCCGCGGCCAGGCCGCAGGTGAAGGGGACGTAATCCGGATCCAACGGTTCGCGGGCCAGTGGGTGATAGATTGAATAGCCGTGCATCACTGAGATGTCGGTTACTTGCGCGATATGATCGACGCGCAATCCGACGTCGCCGTCCAGACTGGCCGAGTGCAATCCGATCAATACCGGATGATCGGGATCCACTGATTTGATCGTCGCCACGCGATCGGCGACCCATTTTTTCCCGGCTTGGGCATTGGGCGGCTGGCAAAACAAGTCCGGCTCATTCCCCAGGCTCCAACCCCAAATCGCCGGATGGTCTTTGAGTTCGCCGCAAACCGTGCGGAGGTGCAAATCCTCCGCTGCGATGACAAACGGCTCGGTGTAGACATTGAACACCTGCCGGGCCGAACCCGTCGCGCGGGCGAGGCTCACCACTTGCCGTTCCCCCGGCTTAATCGGCGTGTTTGAAATCAGCCAGTCCGGCGCCCAATTGGGCCCGCTCATGTGGCCCGTGAAGAACGTCGGCTGCAACCCAAGCCCAACATCGCCGGCAATGTCACACACCCTGCGAAGGTCGCGAAGCGCATTGGAATCAATTTGGTCTGGCTGAGGCTGAAAGCTCTCCCACAGCAGAAAAAACCGTACGTGCGTCATCCCGAGTTCGCGGATCATCGCGAATTCTTCGCGCACTTCTCCGGCGTCAAAATCCGCCCACCAATACATGGCCTTCTTGCGGGGCCAGTAATTCACACCAATCAAAAACCGGTCGCCTATCGCCATGAAATCACCAGGGTGCGATTCACTTCAATTTGTACCTTCCGGCGCCCTTCCACGCCATCCACGCCCTATTCGATTCAATTCTGATTAGCGCTCGCGCGGCACGCGGGGCGCGGTAGTATCCGGCGATGGCACGTCGAGTTGCTCCCACCCGGTCACTGAAGGAATACCAGAAGAAACGCGACTTCAATGACACACCCGAGCCCAGCGGCAAGCCAGCCGCAAAGCCGAGCCGCGACAAAAAGAAGCCGCCCAGGATTACGGCCCGGTCAAAGTCCACGACGCCTAAATCCAAGGCTTCAAAACAAAAGGGCCTTCTTTTCTGCGTGCAGAAGCATCTGGCCAGCCATCTGCATTATGATTTCCGCCTCGAGCATCGCGGCGTGCTGCTCTCTTGGGCGGTTCCAAAGGGGCCGTCACTCAATCCGGCTGACAAGCGCCTCGCCATGCGCGTGGAGGATCATCCGCTGGATTACGGTGGCTTCGAGGGCGTCATCCCCACCGGCTACGGCGCCGGAATCGTCATGCTCTGGGACACCGGCACATGGGAGCCGGAGACCGACGACATTGACGCCGCTCTGGAAAAAGGCGACCTCAAGTTTCATCTCAACGGGGTAAAACTGAAAGGCTCCTGGGTGCTGGTGCGAACGCACGGGCCAAAGTCGGGCCGCCTGGACGAGGACGGCCAAAGCCGAACCTGGCTGCTCATCAAGCATCGCGATCAATGGGCGCCTTCATCGCCACCCGCACCCGGTTGATCTTCCGCGGTTCGGCATCAATCACGGTATAGGTGGCGCCGTTGTGTTGATAGACGGTGCCGGCTTGCGGAATGTTGCCCAGGGCGGCGGAGAGATAGCCGCCCAGGGTGGTGTAGCCGGCGTCTTTGGGAATTTCCAGACCGGTGAGGCGGTTGAGCTCATCGATCTCCAGCGCGGCATCGGCCTCGAAGGCGCTGTCGCTGAGCCGTTTGAACATCGGAGGCTCAACGGGCTCGTGCTCGTCGGTGATGTCGCCGACGATCTGCTCGAGAATGTCCTCAATGGTGACGAGCCCGGCGGTGCCGCCGTATTCGTCAAGCACGATCGCGATATGGATTTTCTGCAAGCGGAAATCGCGCAGCAAATGGCCCGAGGGCTTGGATTCCGGCACGTACAACGGCGCCCGCAAAGCCGTCTTCAACTCGAACTTCGCGGTGGGCTGTCCCAGGTAGCGCAGCAGGTCGCGGGCATAGAGGATGCCGACGATCTGATCCAGCGTGCCGGTGTAGACCGGGATGCGCGAGTGCCCGCTTTGCTCGATGGTCTGGCGAACGTGCTCAAGCGTGGAATCCACATCGATCGCCACCATCTGCGAGCGCGGCGTCATAATCTGGCCGGCGGTGGTGTCGCGGAATTCGATCACCGACTCGATCATCTGCCGTTCCTGCTCGTCCACGACGCCTTCTTTCTCTCCTTCCTCGACCACGGAGAGAATTTCCTGCTCGATCTCGTCGGCTTCCATGTATTGCGAAGCGCCGGCTGCGTTGCGAACCAGATGATCGACTTCCTGAAGAACCGCCGTCAGCGGCGTCATCACCAGCCGCAGCGCGTAGAGGGGCGCCACCAACGATCCGACGATCCGCGCGGCGGCATGTTGCGCCAGCGAATGGGGCAGTGAGATGGAAAAGACCAGCGTGACCGCGCCGGCCAGCAGCGCCGCCAGCGCGTATGCCGCCGCGCGGTCGCCCGCGCCGCGCTCGACGATGGCGAGCGAAAAAACGACAATGGCCGTGTTGAACAGCATCCGCCAGCACGCGGTGACCAAAATGAGATCCTGCGTGTGATCGGCGGTGGGCGCAAGCCATTTCTCCATGTGGCGCCGCTCCAGGTACTGCGCCAGCGTCATGCGCGGCAGATCGCGCAGGGCGTACGTCAGCGTCGAAAACAACAGCGAGCCCAAGGCCACGAAAGCCAGTGTCGCGACCATCCAGAGAACCGGCATGCCAAAACGCTCCTAAAAAAGACCGCCCCAGGTTTCCAGACAAACCGCACTGTAGCAGGTGTGGGCCTTTTGGTGACGGGCGCGACGTAAGAATCGTAGGGTCCGCTTCAGCGGACGCGGGCCTTCGACCTCGGTACAACGACAGCGTTCGCCGAAGCCGCCGCTACGGCCTGTTTGAATTGAACCCGCTCATCCACGAACACGGCCCCCAATCCCAACCGCGTCAGGATCTGATCCTCCCTGGCGTGCATTTCCCGAAAGCCGGCCTTGGTTTGATCGTCAAACCCGCACAGATGCAACATGCCATGCAGGGCATACAAAAGGAGCTCGCGTTCAACTGCAGTTCGGCGTGTTTTGGCCTGCCGGCGTGCTTCGGGAACGCAGACCACCACCTCGCCGGAAATGGCCAGTCCGCTCGTTTCAAATTCCATCGGAAAGGTGAGGACGTCCGTGGGCCCATCCATCTCCATGAATTGCCGGTGAAGCCGCGACATCCGCGCATCGCCCACCAATGCCAGCGATAGTTCGGCCAGAGGCGGCCCCAGAAGCCGGTGGGCTTCCCTCAAATGCTTTCGCAAAAACCTGATGTATGGCTTGCCCATCGCCCCCGCGCTGATCGCAAGTCTTAAAGGCGGCGCGGGCGTGCGCGATTTTCCGGAAACGCGAGGTGTTTTGTATGACGGGCGTTTTTGCCTCCCCTCCAGTCCCGAGCGGGCGGCCTTCCCGCCACCCCGAACGATTCGAGTCCGCTCGGGGGGCACGAATGCCCCCGCTCGCGGACTCGTGGCAGACAAGAATGTCTGCCCCACCGTTTTGCGCATTCCGGCCGATCCCGCGTCCTCGCGCTCGCCCGGCGGCATCCGTCGGCGTTCTCGTCCTTGTTTGTTATTCATTTCGTGGTACTATAGCGCAATCAGTCACTTCGGGCGTCTCGCTTTCATTTCGTCGGTGAGGATATCATGGTGAATCGAGTTATCGTGCTGGGGGGTGGCAGCGCGGGATTTATGGCGGTACTGGCGCTTCGTAGCCGGCACCCCAATCTCCTGGTGTTGCTCATCCGATCCAGGGACATTGGGATTATTGGCGTCGGCGAAGGATCCACCGTTGCGCTTTCGCGCTTCCTTCACCAGTATCTCAAGGTGAGTCTCAAGGACTTCCATGCCGTCGCGCAGCCCACCTGGAAACTGGGCCTCAAGTTTCTCTGGGGGCCCCGGCCCGAGTTCTACTACTCGTTTGGCGCCGAGCAGATGACGTATCGGCCGCCCGACCTGCCGCGCAATCTGGGATATTATTGTGATGAGAACATTGAGGATGCGGATCCGATCGCTTCGATGATGGCGCAGGACCGCGTTTTCGCGCGCAGCGCCGACGGCCTGCCGGTGTTTCACGATGCCGTCTCCTATCATTTCGAGAACGAGAAATTCGTTCGCTTTCTCGAAGCGAGCGCGATCGCGGCGGGCGTGGAACTTCTCGACGACACCGTCGCGCGGGTCCGCCAGGATGAGAATGGAATAACGGGATTGGACCTGCAATCGGGCCGCACGGAATCCGCGGACCTGTACGTCGATGCCTCGGGCTTCGCCTCGCTCCTGTTGGGCAAGGCGCTCCAGGAGCCGTTCATCTCATTTAAGAGCAGCCTGTTCTGCGATCGCGCGGTGGTGGGCGGCTGGGATCGAACCGATGAACCCATCAAACCCTATACAACCTGCGAAACGATGAACGCCGGCTGGTGCTGGCAAATCGAGCACATCGCGCGCATCAACCGCGGCTACGTCTATTGCTCCTCCTTCATCTCCGACGAGGAAGCCCAGCGGGAATTTCGCGCCAAATGCCCGAAGGCCGGCCCGACGCGCGTGGTTCGCTTTACGTCGGGCTGTTACGAGCGGGGGTGGGTCAAGAACGTGGTGGCGATTGGAAACGCCAGCGGATTTGTCGAGCCGCTGGAGGCGACCGCGCTGGGAGGGATCGCCTCGCAAAGTCGGCTGGTCGCCGACACCCTGCTGGACGCGGGCCGCGAAGTCCGCCCGTCCCAAGTCGATGAGTTTAATTCCCACCATCGCCGAGAATGGGAAACGATACGCTCGTTCATCGCGCTGCACTACAAATTCAACACCCGCGTCCAATCTCCCTTCTGGACCGAGTGCCTGGAGAAGACCGATCTGGCCGGCGCCGGGCGGGTGGTGCGCTATTATCAGGAAAACGGCCCCAGCGGCGCCTGGTCAGGGACGATGTTGGATTCGTTCGATTCGTTTGGCATTGGCGGATACATGACGCTATTGGTGGGCCAGAAGGTGCCGCATGCCGCCCGGCACGCTCCTTCCGATGCCGAGCGCGCCGCCTGGGCGCAGCGCATCGAGCACAATCGCAAGGCCGCCATGGAGGGCATGACCGTGCGGCAGGCATTGCAGATCATCCACGACCCACGATGGCGCTGGGTCTGAAGACGCCACGAATAGCTTGTGAAATCATACGTTGTGCTTCCGGGCCGGGATGGATATACCTCTTGGAGATGAGATCGCGCGGCACAAGTTTTTATCAAATATGGATGCGCAAGCATGTATTTGGGATGAAACCGATCTCCGAAATTCGCGGGGCGCGGGGCCTTTGCGTCGATAAGAATTGTGCTAATGTATATGGTAGCGGCCGCTTGGGGTAGCGTTTGTTTTGGGGAATCCGTTTGTTGAAGCCCAAAGGTTTTTTCGCCGGCGATGGGCGCCGGCGATTTTGGAATCTTGCCATGGACGACCAGGAATCCAGTGCGACCACGACTGCCGGGCCGGCCACCGGGCAAAAGCCGCGCGCACACGCGCGACAAGCGGGTCTCAGTTATAAATTCCAGCGGCTGCGGGAAAAACTTCGCACCGCGATTTCAACCGGGGAACTGTCGGGAAAACTGCCCGGAGAGCGGATACTTGCCCGCAAATTTCATGCAAACGCCAAAACGCTGAGCAAGGCCCTGACCGACCTGGCCGCCGAGGGCCTTCTGGACCGAAGCATCGGCCGGGGCACGTTTGTCAAGGGCAGTGAGCCGGCGGCGCCGGCGCGGGGCCGATGGCTTGTCCTGTGCGATGCCGGCGACGCGGACAGCGCCCTGGTCGCCGCTTTGCGCGAGAGCAACCCGGATTTGCAGGCCATCGCCACCATTGGTGACATTCGGCCCAGTTTCCTCAATCAGTTCTCGGCGATCATCGACATGGCCGGGGAGACGCCCGAATCATTCCTGCGCGATCTGGTGGTGCGCAACATTCCGATCGTCGCCGTCAACCGCGAGCCCCGGACGTATTCGATGCACACGGTGGTGCTGGACGTTGCGCTGGGCGCGTCGCGCTTGGGCCGCGACTTGCTATTGGCCGGCCATCGCCGGCTGGCGGCGGTCGAGCCGCGCGGCAGCACCGCCGTCGTCCTGGCGCTCCACCAGGCCATCGCCCGCTACGCCCCTGATGCAACCGTGGACGCCTGCGCCGCCGATGAAATCCAGACGCTCATCGATGCGGGCATCACCGGCATCGTCTGCGGCGCTTGCCGGAGCGCCGGGCAAGTCAACGAACGGATTGAGAAAGCCGGGATCAACATCCCGTCACAGGTTTCGCTGGCCGCCGTCGGCTGCACCGAGGAATCCGCCCCGTGCAGCGGCTACTACTGCACCGCGCAACAAGTTGCCGGCGCGGTGGCCGGCTTGCTCCGCGACGCCGCCATCGGCCGCCCCGCCACCCTCTGGCTCACCGGAACCTGGCATGATCTGGGCACCACGGGCCCCGCGGCCGGTGCGCCGTTACACCTTGAAGATGGGGAGCGGGCGCGGATCGGCGGAGTGTTGGTTTAGGCGCGCCAAGGCGCATTCGCCGTTGATCGCTTGCGCCTTCAGGCCGCGCTGTTGATTGCCCTTGTCGCTGCCGATAACGGTAGTAAAATGTACTAGCTCCATCGGCGGACGCACTCAATGACCTTCCATTATGAATTTGAGTGAGACACAGCCAAAGCTACCGCAAACCTTCGCAAGCATAGGGTACCTTTCGATGATGCGGCGGCAATCCTTGCCGACGAGGAGGCGGAGGTATTCCACGTCGAATATTTCGACGACGCCCACGGCACGGATGAAGAGCGGTGGATCACAACGGGCTCGCATCCTCAGCGACGATCAATCGTATTGCGAATCTCATGGACGACGCGAGAACATTCAAGGAACACCCCGGTGACGCGAATTATCAGTGCGCGGCCCGTAACGGAGCGCGAAAAGATCGAATATGAAAACGAAATCGCTTGATCGTACCATCGCGAAGCGCAAGATCGTGCAAACATCCGCGGCATCGCTGCGCCGCGCCGCCGAAGCCGATTTAGCACGACTTGAACGCGCAATGTCGGGGCCAATTGATACGTCCGACATCGCCGAGGGAAACGGGGAATTGACACGAATACGCCGAGATACAGCGGGGCGATTACCCGTTATCCCAAAAAGCATTATTCGCGATGCCATTCTCGCCGCACTGGGACGCACTGGGCATACCCGCTATCAACTCTGGAAGGCGGCCCGGAAGCACTGCGCGACGCTTCCCGAGTCGGCGGTGTATGAGTTTCTCCGCGGAAAACGCGAACTTGGAGTACGATACTTGGAAGCGCTGATGGAAGCTGCGGGATTGGCTGTCGAGCCCACGGGCGCGGCGACCCATAAGATACCGCAATAGCGGGAGTTTGCATTATGCCTCATACGCATCCATCGGCGGACAGGTGCAGACCAGATTCCGGTCCCCATAAGGATTATCCACCCGCCCCACCGCCGGCCAGAACTTATGCGCCTTTACCCAGGGCGCGGGAAACGCCGCCTGCTCGCGGCTGTATTTGTGGGCCCACTGCTCCGACACCAACGCAGCGGCGGTGTGTGGGGCGTTCTTGAGCAGGTTATCCGTTCGATCCATCCGCCCTTGCTCAATGTCGCGGATCTCTTCGCGGATGGCGATCAGTGCATCGCAGAAGCGGTCGAGTTCCGCCTTCGATTCGCTTTCGGTCGGCTCGATCATCAATGTGCCGGGCACGGGCCAGCTCATGGTGGGCGCGTGGAAGCCGAAGTCGATGAGCCGCTTGGCGATGTCCTCGACCTTCACTCCGGCGGACTGCTCGAACTGGCGGGCGTCCAGCACAAATTCGTGGGCAACGCGGCCATTCTTTCCCCGGAATAAAATCGGGAAGTGCGGCTCAAGGCGGTGCGCCATGTAGTTGGCGTTCAGAATGGCAATTTCCGTCGCCCGCTTCAGCCCCGGCCCGCCCATCAAGGCGATGTAAACCCAAGGGATCAGCAGAATGCTGGGGCTGCCGTAGGGGGC
>DASRLH010000119.1:0-5935 GCA_035648595.1 Tepidisphaeraceae bacterium | reverse complement strand
CCGCCGCATGCGCGCATGGAACCGCCGTCGCTGCGATCCCCTGCCTATTGTCCACGCTCTCCCTTGGCTCATTGGAACCCATTCGCGTAAACTTGCCATATCCCGGACGCCTGTGGCGGGACGCCCGTGCGAATTGCCATGGAACTCCAGATACGTTGATTTCTCGCACGTCCCAATCCATCCGCACGGGCGAGACGCCCGTGTCACGTTAAAACACCCGCCGCCGCGCGTCGCCGGGCGCGGCTGAGCCACCGCGTCGGGCGGGCTCGTGTCCAGGCGATGTCAACCGACGCATGCTCGCGCACGGCTGTTGCGCCCGGCAGCCGGCGCCGATCGCCGATCCAACGCCTGGCGATAAGCCCGCATCAACATTTCGTGATTCGCGGCGCCGGTGTATTTCGCTTCATATTCGGCGCGGGCTCCGGGCCGCAAATCGGCTAGCGCCGACGGGGTGGAAAACACGCGGCCCACCAATCCCGCCAACTCATCGGCATCGCCCGGCGTAAACAAAAACCCCGTGCGGCCTTCCTTCACCACTTCGCCGGGCGCCCCATGCCGCGAGGCGATCACCGGCGTGCCTTTGGCGTAAGCCTCCACCGCCACCCGGCCAAACGTTTCGTAGCACCGCGAGGGAAAGATCAGCGCGGCGGCGTGGCCAATGGCTTCGTACACTTGCGCGAGCGGACGTCGGCCAAGCCATTGGATGTTGGGATTTTGCTTTTCCGCCGCCTCGACGCTCGCGGCAAGAGGTCCGTCGCCGATGATTTTGAGCGGCACCGGGAAACTGAGTTTTGCCCATGCCGCCAGCAGCGTCTCAATGCCTTTTTCGTGGGAAAGCCGGGCGACGAAGATCGCATAGGCGCCGTCGCCGGGGCCGGGGCCTGGGTCGGGGTCCACATGATTGGGCTTGACGATCAGTTTGTCCCGCGGCAATCCGCCGGCCACGAATTTCTGCCGGGCGAATTCAGTCGGCGTCAGGTATGCATGCACGGCGTTGGCCCAGGTACCCGTCGCGCGATGCACGCTTAGCAGCGCCGCCACCGCCGCACTGGCGCCCCGGCTTTCGCGGTAGCATTTATGCAAAACCCCGGGCCAGGGCACGCATTTGCCCACGCAATCCTCGCACGCCCGGCCTTCCCGGAACAGATTGGCCCCCGGGCACAGCAGCCGGAAGTTATGCAGCGTTTGCACCACCGCCGCCCCCTGCGCGGCGGCCGCGTAATAGGCGGATGGGGAAATCAGTGGAAACGTGTTGTGAAAATGCACGACTTCCGCGCGGCACTGCCGCACGCGCTCGCGCATCGCGCGGTACGTCTTGCGGTTCCATACCGTGGCCGCCATCAGCGCGGGCTTGCTCATCCCGGCGACCGAATCATTGTCCATCTCAAAGGTGGAAACGTCGTGCCCGAATTTGCGCAGCAGTTCCACCTCCGCGGCAAAGACCTGGTCTTCGCCGCCCGGCTGCTGATAGAAGTTGTGGCAGACGAGGATGCGCATGGGAGTTTTGAGATTGCTTTTGTGTGGTCTCGATCATTGCCAGGCGTGAAAAACACCGTGAATCGTCATGCGCGGGCACGCACAACGTGACACCGGCGTCCCGCCCGTGCGTGCAGCGTTGGAATTTCGAGAAAGCACAATTTTCATATTTCACGCTATCGGCACGGGCGGGACGCCCGTGTCACGTTGAAGCCGTGTCAATCATGTCATGATAAGCCTGGCGATCGGGTGCGATGGTCTCAGGTCAGCACTGAAACCCCCTCCGGCTCGCGAGCATGCGGCTTGGCCAGTCCGGCGCGGCACTTCTCCAAATGTTGTACTCCGCTATCCCACTCCTCAGATCGGGCCCGTACGCCAACCGGCCCCTCCACGCTCTTGCGCTTCAACTTCAGAAACGGCTTCTCCACCCCATGCCAGCTTAGCGCGGCCAACAGCAGTGCGCCAACGAGACTCAGCATCGTCAGAATCAGCGGATGATTGGCGGCAGGCAGGTAACGCACGAGCAACTGCTGGACGGGGAAGCCGTACAGGTACATGCCATAGGAAAAATCGCCGCGGCGCGCGAAGTGGTGCACGCGGAGGGTGCGATGAAACGCGAGATAGAAGATTAGGTAGGCGCCGCAGAAGGGCAGCGCAATTTGCGTTGTGCCGGTGGCGGCGCCCAGGGCCACGCCGCACAAGGCGAGCATGGCCAGAAGGCCCGATTGAGGGATGTGCTCGCGGTAAAGATAGAACGCGGCGCCCGCGAGGAAAAACACGATGAATCGCGGAAATTCGTCCACCGCGCCGAAGTAGGGGGCCGTCGCCGGCCAGGGTTGCGGCCAGCCGTGAAGCTGCGCGGCATAGCCGGCCGCCATCACCAGGAACATCGCAAGGACGATCCTCCGCCTTCGCAACAATCCCGCAAGCCCCATTGCCGCCAGTACAAGGTAGCAAATAAACTCAAAACGAATCGTCCACAGCGGCACGTTCACCTGTCCGGCCCACGGCGCGTTGGCAAATACCCCCGGCAGATTTCCCAGCGGCCCAAGAAGCAGCGGGCGGAAGTACGCCCACGTTTGGCCGTTGCGAAAATACCTCGCCAGATCGGCCCCGCCCAGCGGCCCGACGATAAACACGCAAAACGCGAGAGCCGCCACAAACCCCGGATAAATCCGCAGTGTGCGGCGTTTCAAATAATCGCCCAGTCCCCGGCAATGCAGCCAACTGTTGCAGACCAGGAACCCGCTGAGCATGAAGAAGAAATCCACCGCCAGCCAGCCGCCCCCGATCTGTAGGTGCATGGCCTTGGCGCGCAGCGAGTGATAATCGTGGCCGGTGAGAAGGTACGAGTGGGAATGGATCACCACGCATGCCAGAACAAACCTCAACGCATCGAGGTTGTTGGCGCGGGATTCGGTGGTGTGGATGAAGCGGTTCTGGAACAAATGAGATTACCTCTTTACTCATCCCATTCGTGGGATTGCTTCAGCAAATAGTTGCTTCACCGTGACACGGGCGTCTCGCCCGTGCGGATGGCCGGGCCACGGAGAATCGACGTAACGCGCGCTCTATCACAGCCCGCACGGGCGGGACGCCCGTGTCACGATAGAGGGTTCTGTTTCACCGCGGAGCCGGCGCCGTCCGGCGGGGCTTTTTATTACAGATGGACGGCGGATCAATGCGCGCCACCAATCGCTTGATATAAAATCTCCGGCCTCCGCTTATAGACTCGCAGCGCGCCCACGCCCATTCCGTAAACAGACCAGAACCAGATTCCGCCCATTGGGCCTTCGAGATAGACGTCGAAGCTGGCGTTGATCAGGAACGCCAGCCAGTACGCGCCCAGGAAAAGAAAGAGCCCGCTCCATCGCGTGTCGCCGGCGCGGCGGCTTTTGTAGTAAGCGTTCAACACCGCCAGGCCCCAGGTTGCCTGCACCAGGGCCCATAAAAACAACCCTGGCACACCCATGCGCGCCAGGACGGTCATATGGCCGTTATGGGGGCTGCGCAGGGAGCGGTCGCCGACCTGGTAGCCGTATTCGTCGGCGAGGTTGACGCCAAAACCCTTGCCGCCCCAGAAGTATCGGCCATGCGACCATGAGGCATGTGTGCCTCCGCCGCGCGCCGATTGGCTGTAGATGACGTGGCCAAAGGTGTCATGCGCGATGTCCTTCCACCACTCCTTTCGCCATTCCTTGGTGGAATCCAGCCCATCGGAGCCGACGTCGCCAAAGGTGCTTTTGACGTTCATGACGATCTGGTCGAACGAAAGCTCGCGCCCCTTGCCGCCGGGGATTTCGATGCGCAAGCCGGTGACGGCCAGCAGCAGCACGGCAGCCCCGATCGCCCCGATCATGCGCCAGCCGATCCGGCCGCGCGGATTATGGGCCATGCCCAGTCCCATCGCCGCCCCGAAGGAAACGACGCCCGCCCGGTCGATCACCCCCATGACGGCGGCATTGAGCGCAAGCAGCAGGGACCAACCGATGGGAATCGGCCCGGCCAATCCGCTCATCCAAAAGGCGATGATCCCGCCCAGGTGGACCATGGCATCGCCCTCTTTCTCCTGCACCATCGGCCCGCCGCCCCAGGGCCAGCTTGGCAACGAATAGTGCAAAAATCGATAAACGCAGAATACGACGAGGATGCCGACCAGGAAGATTTTGACGAACCGCCGATACAGTTCGAGCAGTGTGAGCAGCCGAAGCGGATTGGCGATGATCAGACCCCCCACGATGAATGCGAACGCGCTGTAGTAATAAATCGCCGCGTCGCGCAGGGCATCCATCTTGCACGATGAGATGAACGGCGCCGTTCGCGCCATTCCCAGCAGCACGAACGCCAGCACCGCCAGCATTTGCGGCATTTCCCAAAGCCCCGCCCAGCCTGTGGAATTTGCCAATACAAACAGCCCCGCCAGCAGCGAAATTTCCCCGATAAACACCGGCGGCAATCCCACATACGCAAACCCGCGCCCGGCCAGCGCGTAGCCGAGAAGCACGAGTCCCAGAAAAGTGAGAAACCCCCGGCGCGGCGGCACGGAACCCTCCAGGGCGAGGGTCCGTTGCTGCGCCGTCCAAAGCGGCGATTGCCCGCGCGAACGGACATTCGCCTCAACCGTGGCGCGGGGCGTGAGCAGCGTCATGACCGCACCCCGTCCCCGACGAGTTGATTCAGCTGCATCGCGTCGATATAGGCGCCGGCCATCGCCTCGCGCGTGAAGGATCGCTCAAAGGCGGCCCGCGCGTTCGCCCCTGCCGAACGGCGAACGCCCGCGTCGGCGAGCAACGGCTGCAGCGCGGCAAGCGACGATCGCAAATCACCCGGCTGCATCGAAGTCCCGCCCAGCGCATCGAGCAATTCGCCCGCGCCGCCCCCGCGCGCGGCTGCGATGGGGCGCGCCGCCCTCGCCGCTTCCAGCAGGGCGACCGGGCAGTTTTCCATCGTCGCATGGTGAACGTAAATATCCGCCGCCGGCAATAGTGCAGGCACCTCGGATCGATGGCCCAGAAGCCGGACCTTGTCTCGCAGGCCCAATGCCTCGATCTTGCGTTGAATTTCGGCGCGCTGCGGGCCGTCGCCGACCAATACCAACCGCGCGCTTGTGAATTGCTTGGCGACTTGGGCGAACAGATCGATCAGTCCAATCTGATCTTTGCGCGGCTCAAGCGTGCCGACGTTCATCAGAGCCAGATCATCTTCAGCGAGCCCGAGCGATTGGCGCGAGACTTCGGGCAGCGGCGTCGCGGGATCAATGCCGTTCCAAATGACCGTTGAGTTTCGCGGAATGATGCCGCGTGCCTGCTCGACGACGCGCTGGGCCCAGCGCGAAACATAAATCACCCGATCCACCGATGTGAGCACCCGGCGTTCCTGCTCGATGATCGCCTGATAAATGGCCTCATTGCCCAACTCGCCCTTGTCTCGATATTCCCGCGCTTCGCTGAAATTGAAGTGGCAGACCATCGCGATTGGGAAATCCAAGCCCAGCCGCTGGCGCACGTCGAGAGCGGCATCCGCGCTGAGCGGGCATTGCGCGATCACCGCGCGGGCGCCATGCCTGGCAATGTCGCGCATCAGGTTCCCCCGCAACGCCATCGCGTGCCAATGGCGATACCACTGCGTGGAAAGGCTTGGATTGATGGGCCGGATCAAGCGGCGCATGGCAAAGATCGGCAGCCAGCCATGTCCGCCGGTGAAGGGACTTTGCACCGCGCACGCCAGCCCGCTTTCGGCAAGTCCTTCGCACAGCGCGCGGGTATGCGTATGAACGCCGGTGTCGCCGGCGGGGCGGTTCACCGTGGCGATGATTATTGTCGGCACGTCGCGACGTTCCGTCTCCTCCCCCAGTATTTCCGTGCGAGGGTTAGGGTGCCGAGATGGCAATGCCGCACCGTCGTCTTGCGGGTTCTGCGGCGCCGGCCGATCTATCCCTCCTCTCCGGGCACTCCGGGGG
>DASRLH010000118.1:0-6896 GCA_035648595.1 Tepidisphaeraceae bacterium | reverse complement strand
TGGAACCAGCCCTGCCGCTTCAAACGCAGTGCTTGGAAACGACGCCACTGCCGCCAATCCTTCAGCGTGCCTTCCGTGGCTTCCATGCCTATCTTATGCCTATTTCAAAGATTAAACTTCATTGCGCAACGATCAGTAAGTGCTGAACCTGAATATATTTCCTCGTGCCTTCGTGACTTCGTGGTGAATAATCCGGGCTAAAGTGCGCGTTCGACATGGCAAGCGTCCAGATTATTCAACACGAAGTCACGAAGGCACTCGGAGCGGGCGATCCGCAATCCAAAGAAAGAGGGAAACCACGAATGGACACGAATGCACACGAATGAAGAGAAATTATTCGTGCCCGTTCGTATTCATTCGTCGCAGTCTTTTCGCTCGATCCTCCAAATATCTTGTCGGCTGCGCCATCGGCACGGGCGTCTCGCCGGGCGAGACGCCCGTGATACGGCGGCAGGCCTCTTCGGACGAGACCTGCAACCGGCTGAACGGCCGATTTTTTCGGAATTCGCCCTTCGGATTTCGGAATTCCACGGCCGCGTTTATGCGTACCAGCGCGATCTATGCCAGGCTCGTAAGAAACCCGGCGATCCGGTCCAGCCCCTTGTCGATCTGCGGCAGGCTGGTGGCGAAGCTGAGGCGGACGTGGGTGTCGAAGCCGCTGTCGTTGCCGGGGACGACCGCGACGTGCGATTGCTCGAGCAGCGCGGCGGCGAAGCTGACGGCATCCGTTATGGGCTTGCCGGCGATGGCTTTGCCGAAGTAGGCGCTGACGTTGGGGAAGCAGTAAAATGCACCCTGGGGCCGCACGCAGGTGACATTCGGCAATGCCGCGAGGCGCTGCCACATATGTTTGGCGCGGGCCTGGAATTGCTGGCGCATTTCCTCGACGCTCGCCGGGCCGCGCGGGTCGGTGAGAGCGGCGGCGGCGGGCATTTGGGTAAAGCTGGTGATGTGGCTGGTCATCTGCGATTGCAGCTTGTTGATCGCATCGATCGCCGGCCTGGGGCCGCCGATGTAGCCGACGCGCCAGCCGGTCATGGCGAAACTCTTGGAATGGCAGTTGAACGTGAGCGTGCGATCCAGCAGCGATGGATGGAGGGTGGCGAAGCTCACGAACTTTAAGCCGTCGTAGATGAGCTTTTCGTAGATTTCGTCGCTGAAGACGACGATGTTGGGATGCTTTGCGACCACCTCCGCGAGCGCGGTGAGTTCTTCGGGCGTGTAGGCATGGCCGGCGGGGTTGCTGGGGGAGTTGATGACGAACACTTTGGTTCGCGGGCCGATGGCGCGTTCGAGTTGTTTGGGCGTGATTTTGAAGCCGTTGCTTTCTTCGCCACGCACTATTTTCACGGTGCCGCCGGCCAGCTTCACCTGCTCTGGATAGCTGACCCAATACGGGGAGGGGATGATCACTTCGTCGCCGGGGTCGAGCAGGGCCATGAACGCCATGTATAGGCAATGCTTGCCGCCGGCGCCGGTGGTGATGTTTTCGGGCTTGTAGGGAAGGCCGTTGTCGGTGTTGAACTTCTGCGCGATCGCGGCACGAAGTTCGTGGAAACAGGGCGTGGGCGTGTACTTGGTTTGCCCTTTGTCGAGTGCGGCCTTCGCCGCGTCCTTGATGAAGGTTGGCGTATCGAAGTCCGGCTCACCGGCCCCAAATCCAACCACGTCGATCCCCGCCTTCTTCATGGCGTTGGCCTTGGCGCTGACGGCCAAAGTGATCGAATCGGAAACAAGCCGCATCCGGCCGGCAAGCGGAAACATCGCGACTCCTCAAGGGTTATTCAGACAAAGGAAACTCTCGCGCGAAGCGTATGGGGCGGGGAAGGCGAATTCAAGGGCGGAGACGGCGCGTGGCGCTTGCCGCATGGGGGCGCACTGCAAGTGCCCGTCAATGTATCACGGGCGTCTCGCGCGTGCGGATGGTCCGGTAGTCGAAAAAACGTAGTATCGCCAATCTCAACGCACCAGGCACGGGCGAGACGCCCGTGATACGTTGACGGGATTCGTCCACTGACTTCCTGTCTCATCGCAAACCGTCAAAGCGTTACGAAGCCTTATCTTTGAGTCCCACTCCAGCTATTCCATGCGCTGCTTTTCCAGGTAATACGCCAAATCCCGATGATCCGGCGGCGACTTCATTGGTCGCATGACGATCGCGGCATGTCCTGGGATGCGCCAGTTTTCGGTGGTGTCCATCGGCGTGATCCCCAGGCCAAGATATCGCGGGTCTTCGCTGGACCATTGCACTTGCCAGTGCATTCCCAACGGCGGCGCGAGGAGCGGTTCGGGGGCGACTTCCAAGTGCAGGTCGTTGCCGAAGTTCACCAGAAGGAGCCGGCCATCGCCATCGGGATTAAAGAAGCGCAGGAGAAATACTTCCGCGCTGAGCACTGCGCCATCCAGCCCGCCGGGCCAGCGGCCGCGGAAGGCGGGGGTATCGCGGCGGAGGGCGAGCAGGTCGCGGTACATCGCGTAAATCTCGGCGTGGCCGGGCTTCTGGCGCTCGGACAAATCGAGCCGGCATTGCTCGAAAGTGAGCGGCGACGCCGGGTCGGGCAACTGCGCCTGCATCTGGGGCGTTGCCACGCTGGGGAACTGGCCCATGAACTGCGCCCGACCCTGTTTCACCAACTTCGCCAGGTCCGGCGTGTGGTCGGCGAAATATTGAAACGGCGCGGAAGCGGCAAACTCCTGCCCCTGAAACAGCATCGGCGTTCCCGGTGCCAGCAGCAGCAGCGCGACCATCGCCTTGTATTGCGCGAGGCTGGCCAGTTGATGCGTGCGCAGACCGCGCGCGAGGTTGGCGAGTTGGTCGTGGTTCTCGATGAAGTTGATAAACGCGGTGGCAGGCAGCCCGAAGGTGGGCGTGCCGCGCCGTTGCTTCTGATGTTTGTAGCGCTGGCCCTGGAACAGATAGCCGAACTTGGCCACGGAGATAAATTCCTGCGGCTTTCCCAGGTAGTCGGCGAGATACGCTTCGTTGTGGCCCGTCAGCGTGACGATGGCGGCATGATGGAAGTCATCATTCCACAGCGCATCCATCCCAAAACCCCCCTGCTCGGGCGGGCGCACGATGGTTGTATGTTGCGGCTCGTTCTCGTTGACCAGAAAGATCGAGCGTTTTCCGGCGGCCTGCCGCGCCGTCCGCGAAATGGCGGCGAGAATGTGATCGGCGGAGGAATCGTAAATGTTCTGGGTGGCATCGAAGCGGAAGCCGTCGAGATGAAATTCCTCGATCCAATAGCGGGCGTTGGCCAGGAACAGCTCGCGGACCGGGCCGCTGTTGTCGCCGTCAAAATTGATCGCTTCGCCCCAGTCGGTCTTGTAGCGGCTGGAGAAAAAATCGTCGGTGAATTCCCTGGCGTAGTTGCCGTCGGGGCCCAGGTGGTTGTAGACCACGTCGAGGATGACGCCAACGCCTAGGGCGTGGGCGCGATCGGTGAAGGCGCGGAAGTCGTCGGGCGTGCCATACAGGTGAGAAGGCGCGAAGAGATTCACGCCGTCGTATCCCCAGCCGAATTTCCCTGGGAATTCGCAGACGGGCATGACCTCGATGCAGGTGATTCCCAGTGCCGCCAATTCCGGCAGTTGGCGCGCGGCGGCGTCCCAGGTTCCCTGCGGGGTGAAGGTGCCGATGTGCATTTCGTACAGCACCTGGCCGTTAGGGCCGATGCCGGGCCAATTGTTGTCGGTCCACTTAAAGGGCGTGGGGTCGATCACCTGCGAAGGGCCGTGCGGGCCATCGGGTTGGAAGCGGGAAGCGGGATCGGGGAGGAGCCTGTTGCTATTGTCCAGCCGCAATCGGTAGAGCGCGTCGGCTGCCGCGTCGGGTGCGAAGCCGCGGAAGTAACCATCGACCTCGCGTTCGAGGCGCAGGGCGGGCGCGCGATCGCCTTCAAAGACGACCTCGACTTGTTGACGTTTGGGCGCGCTGACGCGGAAATCCGCGCCGCCGTCCAGCACCACCTCGGCGCCGACCGGCAATCGGCGGGCTCGCATCGTGGAATCGGCCTTTCGTGCTGTGTCGGTCACCGCGATACCCTGCCCACTGGGCCGCCCTCTGGCGAACGATTTCACCACAAAGGCACAAAGACACCAAGATGTTGCGATCCGCCGCTTACAACGTGACCGAAACTGTCACGACATTCGCATCGATCTTCATCGCTCTTCTTTGTGTCTTTGTGTCTTGGTGGTGAATCATCCTCACTCCTACGCAAGCGGCGGCGAGCTCGCCGGCGGCTGATTGGCCTTGCCGGCCTCCTTGCGTAGTGCATCCAACTGAACGTGTGTCGTTTCCTGGTTTTGCTCTTCGCGCAATACGGTGCGCAGAAGCGCGACGGACCGGCCATACAACGGGAATTGCTCGTCGGGCTGAAGAGTGCGTGCCGGCGCTTCGGTTTCCCTGGTATCGATCAGCGTCTTCCAGACGTGTTCGTCGCGTGCCTTGGGTAGCGTGAACTGCATCTCCTCCCAATGGGCGTTGATGAGCAGGAGAAGGGTGTCGCCGACGATGGGGGCTCCGTGTTCATCGGTTTGGTTGATCAAGTCGCCGGCCACGCGCACGCCAAGGCACTTGGTGGAGGGCGCGTCCCAGGCCTGATCGTTCATCTCATACCCGTCGGGGCTGAAGAAGGAGATGTCCTTGATGTCAGTCCCGCGGATCGAGCGGCCCATGAAAAACTTGCGGCGTTGCAGCACCGGCTGCTCGCGCCAGATACGCGTGCAGCGCTCGACGAAGTTGAGGAATTTCTGCTTGCGGTCGTCCAGGTTCCAGTCCAGCCACGCCGTCTCGTTGTCCTGGCAGTAAGTATTGTTGTTGCCGTCGCGGCTTTGGCTGAGCTCATCGCCGCCGCGAATCATGGAGACGCCCTCGGAGAACATGAGTGTGGCGAAGAGATTCCGCTTCTGCCGCTCGCGGAGCTCCACGATTCCCGGATCCTTGGTATATCCCTCGGCTCCGCAATTCCAACTGTTGTTGTCGTCGGCGCCGTCGCGATTGTTTTCGCCGTTGGCTTCGTTGTGCTTGTGATCGTAGCTGACCAAGTCTTGCAGGGTGAATCCATCATGGCAGGTGATGAAGTTGATGGAGGCGTACGGCTTGCGGCCATCGCCCTGATATAGGTCGCTGCTGCCGGCCAGGCGCGTCGCCAGCTCGCTGGCGGTGCCGCCGTCTCCTTTCCAGAACTTGCGGACACAATCGCGGTATTTGCCGTTCCATTCCGTCCAGAGCACCGGGAAATTTCCCACCTGATACCCGCCGGGCCCCACATCCCACGGCTCGGCAATCAGCTTCACCTGCGACAGAATCGGATCCTGATGGATGATGTCGAAGAACGGCCCCAGCTTATTCACCTCGAACAACTCGCGCGCCAGCGTGCTGGCCAGATCAAAGCGGAACCCGTCCACGTGCATATCGGTGACCCAATACCGCAGGCTGTCCATGATGAGCTGCAGGACGCGCGGGTGGGTCATGTTGAGCGTGTTGCCGCAACCGGTGAAGTCCATGTAGAAGCGCGGGTCGTCGGGGGAGAGGCGGTAATAGGCGGCGTTGTCCACGCCCTTCATCGAAAGCGTCGGACCCATCTGATTGCCCTCGGCGGTGTGGTTGTAGACCACGTCGAGGATCACCTCGATGCCCGCCGCGTGCAGGGCGCGCACCATCATCTTAAATTCCTGCACCGAATGCCGGGGCGAATACTTCGAGGCGTAATCCAGATGCGATGCGAAGAATCCGAGCGTGTTATAGCCCCAGTAATTGGTCATTCCCGTCTCGACCAGATGCCGGTCATTGAGATGGTAATGCACCGGAAGCAACTCGATGGCGGTGACGCCAAGGCTGAGCATGTGCTGGATCATCGCCTCGGACGCGATGCCGGCGTACGTGCCGCGCTGCCTCTCGGAGACGCCCGGATGGCGCATGGTCAGGCCGCGCACATGGCCCTCGTAGATCAATGTCTTGTGCCAGGGGGTCCGCAGCGGCTTGTCGTCGCCCCAGGTGAATGCGCTGTCGATGACCGATGCCAACGGGCAGAACGCGCCGTTGTCGCGCGTATCAAAGGTAAGATCATCCGAACCGACCTGATATCCAAACAGCGCATCGTCCCACCTCACATCGCGCCCGATCCCCTTGGCATACGGATCAAGCACGACCTTATTGGGGTTGAATCGATGCCCCTTGCCCGGATCGTACGGCCCATGCACGCGGAACCCGTACAACTGCCCCGGCTCCAGGTCGGGAAAGTACCCGTGCCAGACCATGTCGGTACACTCCGGCAGACGCAGGCATTCGGTCTCGTGATCATTCTCGGCGGAGTCGAACAAACAAATTTCGACCTTGGCCGCATGCTCGGAAAAAATTGCGAAATTGACGCCGGCGCCGTCCCAGGTCGCGCCCAATGGATAGGGTTTGCCGGGCCAGATTCTGGTTTTTGGTTTCGTCGGAAGAGTCAATACGGTCATGCGGATTTCCTATTTTTGCCCGCGCTCAGGCCACTCCGCCTCGCTGAGGGTGGATATGCGATAAAGGTGCGTTGGCAAAAGTGGTGCCGAAGTGTCGGTCGAGCGGTGCAGTGGGACAAGGGGCGCGATAAAGCCGCGTTCGCCCCGGCATGGGCGTGGGAAACGCGCGATAATGGACTCGGTTGGTCAATTGCGATCGCGCCAGAGGTACGACAGCGTGTCCTTCAAAGCATCTCATCAATCGTCTACCACCGCTGCTTGCAGCATGCGGGTCATCGAGTGACCTCGTTGTATCACGGGCGTCCCGCCACAGGCGTCCGGGATTTTGCTTGGCGTGACAATAGCAATAATCTGCATTGCGCCAGCCGTTGGTTTGTGTCATGCTGCCCGCGTGGCATTCGAGCCTGCTCAATCCTCGGTTCCCGGCTCGCGGG
>DASRLH010000117.1:0-2653 GCA_035648595.1 Tepidisphaeraceae bacterium | reverse complement strand
GGAACATGCCGGGGGAGACGGCGTTGGGCGTGAGCTTGGTTCCGCGCATCTCGTCGGCGGCCATGTCCTTCAGGAAATCCGGCTGCTGGGCGACGTGGGGGGTGAGGAAGATCAGCAGCTCGGTCTTGGTCTTGTCGGTCTGGGTGCGCTTGAACAGTTCGCCGAGGATGGGGATGTCGCCCAGGATTGGAACCTTGCTGATCGTGTCGGTCTTTCGGTCTTCCATCAATCCGCCGATGACGATGGTTTGGCCGTTCTGGATTCCGACGCGACTGAGGGCCGAGCGCTTGGCGATCACCGGGGCATCCACTCCCGATCCGATGGAAACGGTGGAACCGGTAAGTTGGCTGATCTCCGGGGCCACGTCAAGGATGACCAGGCCTTCGGGGTTAATGTGCGGCGTGACGTTCAGGATAATGCCGATGTCCTGATATGTGATCGTATTGGTCTGGCCGCCCAGGGCATTGAGCTGCGTGTTGGTGATGAACGGCACCTCCTGGCCGACGGTGATGCTCGCCAACTGGTTGTCGCTGGCCAGGATGTACGGGCGGGAGAGCACATCAAGCTTGCCCTCGGTGGCCAGGGCGTGAAGGGTGGCGTTGAGGTTTGTTTCCATGAGACTGACGGCCAGCCCGCCGTTGGCGGCATAGGCGCCGGTGTTGCCCAGCGACTGCCCGGTCACCAGCCCTTTTCCGCTGGGCCGGCGGTTGAGCACGGAAAAATCCAGGCCCCAATCGGCGGAGTTGTCGTGCGTCACTTCCGCCACCAGCACTTTGATCAGCACCTGCGGCACCGGCCGATCCAGTTCGCCAATGATCGCCCGCACTTCCTTTTGATAGCGCGTGGCGGTGGTGACCAGCAGGGAATTGGTATCGAGGTCGGCGACCACGAATACCTGCCCGGTCAATTCGCTGACAACCTGCGACATGCCCTGTGAGAGTTGCGGAAGACGGTTGCCGATTCCGCCCGCGCCGGTTCCCAGGCCGGCCCCCGCGCCCAGGCGTGAGCCGATTCCGGTGCCGCCGGTGCCGACCGCCGAAAGGCCGCCGCCGAGTCCCGGCAAGCCGCCGCCCAGTGACGATTGTCCTGCCATGCCCGAAACCTGCTGGGTGAATTGCTGCTGGCCCTGTATGGGCCGGGATGGCGCGCCGATGCCGCCAAGCTGAAGGTTGCCGAACAACTGATTCAGCACGATCTCCAGGTTCTGCGCCTGGGCATTGCGCAGGCGATAGAGGAACAGCGTCTGTTGCGAGGCGGGGTTGGAATCCAGATGTTGGACGATGCCGCTCACGACTTTCAGCACCTGCGGCGTTGCCGTCACGATCAGCGTATTGGTGCGCTCATCGGAAGACGTGCTGACCCAGCCGAGCTTGCGAACCGCATCCACCGCGCCCGGAGGCTTAATCGAGCCGGGATTGTTGGTGTTTTGCAGGACCGTCGGCTGGAAGATCGATTGGATCAGCGCCGCCGCCCGCGATGCGTCGGCGTTCAAGAGTTGAAACACCTGGATTTCCGCCCCGCTCAATGAATTGGCATCCAACAGCTTCACCACGCCTTCGATCACCTTGAGCGTATCAGCCGGCGCGGTCACCACGACAGTGTTGGTGCGGTCGTCGGCGGCGGCAACCACCTTGGCCTTCACCGTCAAGTCCGGCGTGCTCGATTTCACGCTGCCGCCGGAGGGCGCATCCGGTTGAAATACCGTCGTGAGCAGTTTGGCGGCAGCCGTCGCGTCGGCGTTCTTCAGCGTGAACGACTCGATCTCAAACGACGTCGTCGGCGCGGATTCCACCTCCCGCACGATCCGCTCGATGGTCTTCATCGACTCCTCGGGAGCCGTCACCGCGACGGTATTGGTGCGCGGGTCGGAGACCGCGTTCACCCCGACGTGGACCGCGTCCGGCGGGCGCTTCTCATTGGGAATGCCTTCGGCGGGCTTGAAAAAATTGAGGATCAGCTTGGCCGTCGCGTCTGAATCCGCCTGGCGGAGATGAAAAAACTTTACATTCTCGCCGGCGGCGGGGCTGGCATCCAAATCCTTGATCGTCTTCTCGACCAGCGCCATCGCCTCGGCGGGCGCCGTCACGAAAACCATGTTGGTGCGCGCATCGGAAGTGGCGCTGACCTTATCCCGCGCGCCGGCCTGAAGGCGCGATTGGCCGGTGTTGGGATCAATGAAAACTTGCAGCAGTATTTTGGCGGTTGTGGTTGCGTCGGCGTATTTGAGTTGGAAGGAGCGGACGATGGACTGGCTGGCCGGTTGCCCGTCCACATCCTTGATAAGCCCCTCGACCACCGTCATCGCCGCCGGCGGCGCCGTGACGATCAGCGTGTTGGTGCGCTCCTCGGCCACGACTGTCACCCGCGCCGCCAGCGGCTGCTCGGAGGCCACCTGGTGCGATTGCCCCGCCTGCGGAGTTTCATCGGCATGGAATACGTTTCGCAATGCCCTGGAGACTGCGGAAGCGTCGGCGATCTTCAGATGAAACGACTTGATCCCCGGCATGGCGGCGGTGGCGGGATTCTCGTCGATCTCCTTGAGCATGTTCTCGATCGCCTTGAGGGCTTCTTCGGGTGCGGCGACGACCACGCTGTTGGTGCGTTCGTCGGCGGCTGCCGTCACCTTCCCGCCGTACAGCGCCTGGTCCACGCC
>DASRLH010000116.1:0-5370 GCA_035648595.1 Tepidisphaeraceae bacterium | reverse complement strand
TTCAAGAGGAGGGGCCGCCGGGTGAAGAGATTAACCACGGAAGCACGGAAACACGGAGGCGCTTTCGGTGGAACTGGCGTATCTCCGCAAATCACGCAAAGACAAGAGCATTGGATTATCGCTTCTTGCAGAATGGCCTATCGCCTCGATTGCGCCTCCGTGTTTCCGTGTCTCCGTGGTTGTCTTCCCTTTGGTTACGGCCCAAGCAGGCGCCGGAGTGGTGAACGAGCGCTTTTTACTTCAGCCCGGGAGGTTGGCGCGGAAGAAGCGGAGCCAGTTTTGGCCGATGAGGGCGCGGACGTCGGCGTCGGCAAAGCCGGCGGCGGCCAGGGCGCCGGCGACGCGGGGCAGATCGGCGGAGGTTTGGATCTCGAAGGGGATTTGCTCGCGGCCCAGCCCGCCGTCCATATCGGTGCCCAGGCCGACGTGGCGGGCGTCGCCGGCCAGCTCGCAGAAATGCCGGACGTGCCGCACCACTTCGTTCAAGGTCGCCCGGCGTTTGCCCTGGTCGGCGGGAGCGAGCAGGAATTTGTCAAAAAAGTTGATGCCCACCACGCCGCCGCGCGCGAAAATGGCCTTGGCCATGTCGTCGGAAAGCTGCCGATCCGTGGGGACATAGGCCCGGCAATTGGAGTGCGAAGCCATCACCGGCCCCTGGCTCAGTTCCAGGAGTTGCCAGAAGGATTCCTCGGCGAGGTGGGAGACATCGTGAATGATGCCCAGCCGATCGATCTGGGGCACGAGGGCGATGCCATCAGGTGTCAGCGGGCCGGGCGCGCCGGTGCCGCCGGCGTAGCGCGTGCGCTTCCAGGCCAGCCCAATAATTCTAAGGCCGGCGTCAAACCATTCGCGCAG
Organism: Tepidisphaeraceae bacterium; assembly: GCA_035648595.1. Lineage (GTDB taxonomy): Bacteria > Planctomycetota > Phycisphaerae > Tepidisphaerales > Tepidisphaeraceae > RYN-428. The sequence continues at coordinate 4,515 of DASRLH010000116.1, read as the reverse complement.
GTCTTGCGGCGTTCGGATTGGATCGGCGCCTTCGAGAAGGAGGATGGCATCCTGCGGCCCGCCGCGCCCGTCGTATAACGGCACATCGCCCTTGCGGACGATCAGGCGCATGCGCCCGTCGCGGACCTGCCGGCGGTACCACTCCAGTTGCTCGCGCCCCATGGCGGCGGCCTGGTCGGGGGTGCGGTAGCCGGGATGGCCGGGCAAATCGGGCTGGCAGAAAATGGTCGCGCAGATCAGCCCCACGCCGCCGGCCTTGAGGTCCGGGAGGCTGACGGTGGGAACGCCTTCCATGTCCGGCGTCTGCTCGACCGCCGGCCGCGTCACATCCCGCCCGCGCACCGCGTTATAGGCCAAATCCAGATGTGCATCGACAATCAGCAAACACGCCTCCTTGCCAAGTCTGTATCGGCGAGAAGCGAGCCGCACGCCATCGACAATTCCAATCTCGGGAGAATTATCCGTAACGCATCATCGTGATCTTCGCGCCAGAGGAAAAACTCCACCACGGAGGCACGGAAACACGGAGGCGCTTTCATGTTAACTGAGCACTCCGCCAAACATTACCCTGGGGAAAGCACTCATTCAGTTCATGTTCTTTCGCGGAATGGGGTATTGCTGCGAACGCGCCTCCGTGTTTCCGTGCCTCAGTGGTTGTTTTTTCTTCGCTCGCTTTGCGCGGGGCGTGAACGACTCAAGGCGCCATGATCGAACGTCCGATAATGCCGGAGGATGATCAACCGCCTGCTGCATGCGCTGATTTTGTCGAAGAACCAGGCCGCCGACGAGGTGCTGGCCGAGGCGCTGCGCCTGGGCGGGGAGGCGGAAAAGGGGCCGGTGTTGGCGGCGCTGCTGCGGCGTAAAACGGTGCGCGGGCTATGCGGGGTGATCGCACAGTTTGAGACTCTGCCGCCGTCCTTTCAGCAATACATTCTCGAGAATATCGGCATCTTTCACGGCGCATTGCGCGAGGCGGGCCGCAGCGACGAGGTGAACCTGCGGCTGGCGGCGCTGCGCCTGATCGCTCTTGGCCGGCAGGGAAAACTGGCGTACGTGCTCTCGGAAAACCTGCACGAATCCGACGAAATCCTCTCCAAAGCCGCCACCGAGGCGATGGTCGCCCTGGCCCAGTGGATCGCCGCGGAGACGCGCTGGCTCTCGGCGGGCGAGGAACCGATTGACGCGAACCCGCCAAAGCCGTTGGCAGGTGCGGCGGCAGCCGCCGAGTCGATGTCGGGCAGCGCGTCGGCGGCGCGCGACCTGGAGCCCAGAGCGGCTCAGTATTCCGACGATGCCGGATTGGATGCGAACGAAGTTGCTCCCGCCGCCACCGCGGCAACCGTACAGCCGATGGACGCTCCGATTCCGCGATCGCGATCCGCACCTCAGGTTTATGCCGAGCTGATGTCCCAGCGGCCGGACATCGAGACGGCAATCGCACGGGCTCTGGACGTGCATCGCGGCCGGCATGGGCAGGAGCTGCTCCGGGCGGCGCTGCTGCTGTGCAACTGGCCGGGCAGCAAAACACTGGCGATTCTCCATACTTCCAAGCACGGCGGGCAAAGCCCCATGGTCCGCCGCCTTCAGCAGCCGCCGGCCAGCGAGAGTGTCGAGGCGTTCCTGCTGGGCGCTTCGCACGGACAGCTTCGATCTCATTTTGGCGTGGTCTTTGCCCACATCAACGAGGCGCCCATTCTCGATGCGCTGCTGAGAAAAACGCATTGGCTCAAGGATCATCAGCTTCAACTGTGCATGCACCAGGTGACGCGCGGAGCGTGGTGGGGCGATGGGGAGTTGCTGCACGACATCTCCCGCCGCACCGGCGAAGATGCCGCTTGCATCGGCGAGTGGATCGGAGCATCGGGCGTGCTCGACGTGGTCCAGGACGAACGGCTTGGGAAACTGCTTTCGCATGGCAAGGACAGTTTCATGGCGCGCCTGCGGCTCCTGCGGGTTGCCGGGCGGCGCAAGCGCGGGGCATCGGTGCAGTTTCTATGCACGCTGCTGGCCGACCCCGACGAGCGCATTTCGCGGATGGCGGCCCGGGAAATCGTCCGCCGCCGGCCGGCCAATTTCGAGAACATGCTGATTCCGCTGATGACCGATGCGCTGCCCTCGGTGCGCCGGGTGATCAGCCGATCCATAGGGCAGGCGGGATTCGAGCAATTCTGGCTGCGCTACGACCGCCTCGACCGCCCCACCCGCAAGCGCGCCGGGCTGGCGATGCTAAAATTGCTGCCGGACGCATCACATCGGCTCAAACGTCGCATGGCGGTCGGGCCCGCGGAACTGCGGATCAAGGCGCTGCAAATGGCCCAGGAACTGGGCCTGGCCGATGACATGCGCGACATCATCATGGAGATGTGCGCCGATCCCAATCCCAACCTGCGCAGCAAGGCAGTCAGCGCGCTGGCGGATGTGAAATCAGTTCCGACGGATGTGCTGATCGAGCGATTGGTCACGGACACCGATGCACGTGTGCGGGCCAACGCGATCGAGGTGATGGAAAGCTGGCCGCAGGCCCGACTGCTGCCGGTGCTGGCCCAGCGGGCGCGATCGCTCAATAGCCGGGAGCGTGCCAATGCAATCAAGTCGCTGCATCGGATGAAGGTCGGCGCCGCCAGCGAGCAACTGGTGCTCATGCTGCAGGACCCGCGACCCGAGCATCGCATCTCCGGCCTTTGGGCATTGCGGCAGATGGGATTGTGGCAGCTTCTCAATGAGGTGGGCCGGCTCGCCAAGGAAGACTCGAATCTTAAAGTCCGCCGATATGCGCTGAATGTGCTGAAGAATGTCGCCGAGTTGGCACGCGAAAAGGAAAAGCAGGGCGCGGCGTGAACCAATTAATTAAGGAAGTCTGGGTCAGGGGCGGTCGTACCCGAGTGATGGCCAACCCAAATGCGAAACGCGAGATGCAAAGTGAACAATGTTTCAACAGATTGGGGGATATTCGTGGAGGCGCGGGCAAAGTTGTCAACGTATCACGGGCGTCTCGCCCGTGCCGACGGCGCGGTGTACGGAAATCAAGTTTCTTGCCAAGGTCCGAGCCAATCGCACGGGCGAGACGCCCGTGATACGTCGCGCTTTTCGGTATGCGCTCCCCAAAAAGCCGCCACTCGTACGGCCCCTCAAATGATTCGCCGCGCAGCCCCACGCCGTGCGGGACTCGCGTTTCTGGTCGCATTGCTTTTCACGATGAGCCTGCCTTCTCCCGCATCCGCCAAGCCATCGCAGAACGACGTGTTTCGGAGTATCGAGGATAATGTAAGCCAATCGGATGGCTCAGGCGTGAAGCTGCTTCCCTGGGCGTGCGCGGGGGCGGGCGTGATTATCATCATGGCGATCTTCAGCCATCGCCAGATGCGCGATGCCACGCCAAAGCCGCTCAACAATCATGCGAAGCTGTTGAAGGAAGTGATGAAGACCCTGCCGCTCAAGCCGCGGGAACTCAAGCAACTCAAGATAGCCGCGGAGGAAAAAACGACGCCCACCGGTCAGCCGCTCTGTAGTCCGCTCGTCCTGCTGCTCTCCCCGACCACGCTGGCCGACGCGGTGCAAAACCGTACAAGCCGCGCCGACCGCCAGGTCCTCGGACGGCTCATCCGCAGACTCGTTCAACCGACAACGCGTTCATGACGCTCCGTACGCGGGGATTCTCGCCAGCCCGAAAAGAAGAAGATTCACCACGGAGACACAGAGGCACGGAGGCGTTTTCGGCGTTCGAGTGCATGATTCCAAGTTATCAATGGATTTAAAGATTACTCGGTGCTCGCCACGCAAAACTTGTTTTGAAATCGCCTGTCGTGGATCGAATGCGCCTCCGTGTTTCCGTGTCTCCGTGGTTTTCTTCGGCTTCGAGCGCGCGCCCGCTACTCGGCTTTATTCACTTCCCAATTCCCCTCTTCCAGATACGCGCAGGTATTTTTGAACCACCCGCCTTCGCGGTCGCGGCCATACATGACAACCTCGAAGGGGCAGATGCCTTCGAGCACCTCGAATTCCTTGCCGCCGGCCTGTTCCTTAAGGTGCACGCGCAGCGTGTAATCGCCCATGAACATCCGCATTTTGGGAACCTGGCAAACCAGGTGATACGTCCCGGGCTCCCGCGCCATCGGGTATTGCGCATCATGGCACCAGAAATACAGGATCGGCTCCTGCATTGTGTTGCAGGCATGAAAACTCACTCGCGCGCCGTCGATCGGCATCGGCGTGGTCATCTCGATGTGCACTTCCATCGGCTTGCCGTTCATCTGCACGTTGTTTGGCTCGCTGGTTTTGAGCTCCACGCGCGTGATCCTCGGCTTGTCCGAAAGCGCCTTGGCCTGGTAAATCTGATCGGCGCTGGCGCCGCCGACGAGGCGGAGGTATTCGTTGATCACGTCGCCGGTGGGGCCGACGCTGAGCATTTTCCCTTTGTTGAGCAGGACGCAGCGCTGGGTGAGTGTGGAGACGGCCTGCATGTTATGGCTGACGAACAACACCGTGCGCCCCTCCCCCGCCGCCACTTCCTTCATC
>DASRLH010000115.1:0-4955 GCA_035648595.1 Tepidisphaeraceae bacterium | reverse complement strand
ACGCCTTCGTACCTTGTTCGCTCTGGCTTCCATGCCAATACTCCTTTGAATCAATCGAACGATAATGCCACCAATATGTTATACTCGCTGGCGGACACAAAAAAATGTGACGAAAGATGAGGCGTCTCGCCCGTGCCGATGGCTTGGCAGTCGAGAAACTGCGATATTCCGAATCTCAAAGCACCCTGCACGGGCGGGACGCTCGTGATACGACGTGGTGGCTCGAAGACCCAGGAGCATGCATGCGTCTGTTCGTTATTGCGATAATCGCCTCTGTTGCTGTTCTTGCCCAAGGCGCATCGATCGCCCGCGCGCAGGCCACGAAACCAGCCGCGTCCTGGAACAATGTCACCCACAACGCCGGCGGCGACAAATGGGGCTATGCCGGCGTCACCTACATGGCCGCCGTTCCCGGCACCGATGAAATCATCGCCGGCGTCAGCGAAGCCGGCCTCTGGTCCACCCGCGATCGAGGCAAAATCTGGACGAAGCTGGGCGGGAAAGACGCCACCCAAATCCAGAATCGACCCTACCAGATCATCTTCGATCCCAAAGACCCCAAAACCTTCTGGGAGAGCGGCAGCTACAACGGCCCGGGCCTCTTCAAGACCTCCGATGGCGGCCAAACCTTCACTCCCCTGGGCAAAGTCACCCACCTCGACGGCATCGGCGTCGATTTCACCGACCCCGCCCGCAAAACCCTGCTCCTCTGCCATCACGAGCAACTGCGAAGCGTCGAAAAGTCGGTCGATGGCGGGCAAACCTGGCAAAAGATCGGCCCCAATGTGCCCGAGCCGATCAATTTCACCAGCGATCTGGTCGTCTTCGACAGCAAGACGTATCTGGTGAATGCCGCCGGCTGGAAACAAGAGAACGGCAAGCAACTGCCCTTTGGCATTTACCGCACCGCCGATGGCGGCGCGACCTGGGCGAAAGTCTTCGACGCCGGCCCCAGCGGCCCGGCGTGTGTCACCCCCACCGCGATCTACTGGCAAACCCTATGGGCCGCCGGCCTTGTCACGAGCGGCGATCAGGGAAAAACCTGGCAGAAGCTCCCCGGCCCCATCAAAACCAATCCCATCGAACTGGCCGGCAAACGCCTGGCCGCGACCGTCGAAAAGCAACTCTACATCTCCCCCGACGCCGGCAAAACCTGGAAGCCGGTGGGAGCTCCGCTCCCCTTCAAACCCAATGGGATTGTATACAGCGAAAACGGCCGCGCTATTTACGCCTGGCGCTCGACGGAGGCAAAGGAGGATGGTGTGATCGAGCGACTGGACCTGGAGGGGCAATAAACCTTCGGCCGCGGCCCTTCAACGTATCACGGGCGTCTCGCCCGTGCCTGGTGTTCTATAACCCTCATCTCCCAGCGAACCATCCCTTCAATCGTCGTTCCAGTTCCTCTCCAGCCCAGGGCCTGGCCCACAATCGCGGAAGCCGCATCGCATCCCACCGGTGCCGCAGTGGAACGGGAATCAGCGAACAGGCGCTTTCATATCCCGCCTCCCGCACAGCTTGAACCGTCGGATCTTCGTGCCATCCATACGGGTAGCAAAAATGCCGGATCGGCCGTCCCACGATTTGCTCGATCGCCGATTTGCATCCCGCCACTTCCTGCCGCTGGCGGTCGCCTGAAAGCGTTGGAAGCATCGGATGCGAGACGGTATGCCCACCGATCTCCACCAATCCCCCCGCCGCCAGACGGACCACCTCACTGGCATCGAGCGTCCGATGCGTCGCCCGGGCCAATTCAGGCATACCGGCCCATCGACGGAGCTCCCCCATCGCGGCCTTGCGATCCGGCTCGTCCAGTTTGCCCAGCAACGGATGCAGGCGGTGAAACAACGCCTGCCGCGCTCCAGGCGCGGGTTGCTCGAATCGCCAGCCGCGCTGCGCTTGCCAGGCCTGCTCGGAATACTCGCGGGAATCTCCCAGTTCACCATGGAAATCAGCCCCGGCAATTTTCATCGACAGCTTTTGCGGCAACCGGCCCGGCTGCAGAAATATCCGCTCCAACTCATCCCACCAGAATTCGCCGCTCTGGCCAACGGCCCCGCTCACCAGAAACGCCGTGGCCGGCACATCGTGTCGTTCCAGCAATGGCCGCGCTTCATGTAAAACATCCGCATACCCATCATCAAACGTGATCGCCACGGCCCGATGCGGCACGCGCCCCTTTCGCAATCCCTCCACCAGATCGGTCAGCGAAACCGGAATGCCACATTTTCGCACGGCCTCAAGTTGCTCGGCGAACAGCCGGGAGGAAACGCCAATCTCGAACGGATCGGACGATAGGTCCGCCACCCGGTGGTAACAGAGAATCACCGCCTTGGCGTCCAGAAGGTTGCGAACGCGGCGCGCAAGTCGATGAACAATTCCGCTTCGTGGGGAATGGAGCATTTGGGAAATGATGAAGGATGTAGGAAGAAGGATGAAGAAGGCGGAACAACATTGGTCGTGACACGGGCGTCCCGCCCGTGCAAGCAGCACGGACCTTCAAAAAAACGGCGTTCCCTGATTCCAAATCTCCACGCACGGGCGGGACGCCCGTGTCACCCTAAACAGTGCTCAACCTTCGCCTCGCTGCCGACTATCTCAGACGGCCAAAGTGTTACCTCAGTCTCAACGGCGGCGTTCCGGCGCGTTTGCGAATCTCGTTGGCCGCCGACCACAACTCCGGTTCCTGTGCGAGGAACTTTATCACCGATGAAGTCGTGACGCCCATCAGGGCGGCAACGTCGCCGACCGTGCCATCGCGTTGCGCCAGAAGGTCCAGGACCAGCGCCGCAGTCCGGGCATGATGCGGGTTGCGATGCGAAATCGCCAGCCGACCCAATTGCACAACCTGGGCAAACCACGCCGGCGGCTCCAAGCCGCGCACGTCGATCGGCCGGCGGACCAGTGCCGCGAGGCGCAGCTTCAGCCGGCGGATGACGCGCCGCTTGTTCTCCAACTGCGACCGCGATTCGCCGGCCATCACGCTGACGCCGGTCGGCAGGTGGGTGAGCCGAATGCTGTTGCTCGTCTTATTCCGCTTCTGTCCCCCAGGCCCGGGACCGCGAAATGCCTCCAACCGGCAATCCCGCAGAAATGCCGACTCGCTCAGATCGAGCCACGCCGGCGCCGACCGCGGCGCGGCCGACTTGTCGCCGGGGGAAGGTGATTCACGACTCACCGTCTGTGAATGCTTTAGGCCCGCCACGTCTGTAGTTTACCACGCGACTACCCGGATGCGCTGTGCCCACGTTGTATCACCGGCGTCCCGCCGTGCAGGGTGCCTTGAGATTGGAAAAATCGAAATTCCTCGACCATCTTGCCATCAGCACGGGCGGGACGCCCGTGATACGGTGAATTGCTTTCACCAATCCGCGATTTACGATGATGTTCATGAATCCCACACTTCTTTTTCCATCGCACCCCTGGCCGTTCGCGCTCACATTCTCGGCATTCATGCTGCTTGGCGTAATTCGTGCCGGCGGCGCGCCCGCGGAAAGCAAGCCGCTGCCCGGCGTCGATCAATTGCCGACCATCAAGGAGCTTCCCAATCCGTTTGTATTTTCCGACGGCTCGCCGGTGAAGACGCCTGCCGACTGGCGGCGACGGCGCGAGGAACTTAAGACCCTCTTCCTCTACTACGAGTATGGCCGGCCCGCGCCCGATCCGGGCAATGTGAAAGGCCAGGAGCAGGCGGCAGGCAAAGACGGCGCGACCGGCGCCGAAACTCGGCAGATCCTGTTGACGATGGGGCCGTCCGAAAAAATTTCCACGACTCTCTTTATCACGATTCCGCCGGGCAAGGGGCCGTTCCCGACCATCGTGAAGGGCGACCTTTGCTGGGGGCGCGTGGCGCCGGAGATTGTGGGGCAAATCATCGGGCGCGGCTATGCACTCGTGGAATTTGATCGCACGAATATCGCGCCCGATGACAAGACGCGCGACAAGGGCGTGCTGGCGGCTTTTCCAGACGCCGACCAGGGCGACCTGGCCGCCTGGGCCTGGGGATATGCTCGCGTGAACGATTATCTGCTGACGCAGCATTTCGTGGACAAGGGAAAGCTGATCGCGACCGGCCACTCGCGCGGCGGAAAAGCCGCCCTGCTCGCCGGCGCGCTCGATGAACGTATCGCGCTGACAGTCCCCAACGGATCGGGCGCGGGCGGGGCCGGCTGCTATCGCGTGCAGCCGCCCAAAACCGAAGACCTCAAAGCGATCGTTACCCACTTCCCCAACTGGTTCGGCCCCCGCTTCGCCGGGTTCATCGGCCACGTCGATCAACTCCCCTTCGACCAACACGAGGTGCGCGCCCTGGTCGCCCCGCGCGCCCTGCTCGATACCGAGGGGGAAGGCGACATCTGGGCCAACGCGCACGGCACCCAGCAAAGCTATCTGGCCGCCAAAGAGGTCTACAAGTTCCTGGGCGCACCCGATAAAACCGGCATCCATTTCCGCCCCGGCAAGCACGAGCAAAACGAGCAGGACTTCGCCGCTCTGCTCGACTTCGCCGACCATGTGCTGTTGGGAAAGCCGGCCAAACAAGATTTTAACAAAGTGCCGTTCCCCGAGGATCCCAAGGCGTTTGAATGGACCGCGCCATAGAACGATCGATTAAACCAGATGATTAGCCACGAAAACACGAAGCCGCTCAGAGCGGGCGAGCCCGCAACCCAAAGAAAGAGGGAAACCACGAATGGACACGAATGTGCACGAATGAAGACATTTTATTCGTGCCCATTCGTGCTCATTCGTGGCAGTCCTCTCCGTCGATCAGAACTCAATCTGCGTTCACCTGCGTTCATCCGCGGTTCATCATTCTGCTTCAAGGATATCATGCAGTCTCTGGTTTTTTTGGCAAGATTTCCAGGTGATTTATGCCGCTTGTGATAGTTTTTCGATTTTTGCCTCGCGTGCCGCGTGTAGGGCGGCGGTCACCTGCCGTCCTTTGTCGCTCATCATGT
>DASRLH010000114.1:0-6991 GCA_035648595.1 Tepidisphaeraceae bacterium | reverse complement strand
CCACCCTACCCTCCCCCGGAGTACCGGGAGAGGGAAAAACAGAGCGGTCGAAGTTGTCACGCACTCGATTCGAAGCGAGCCTGGAATTGACACGGACTTTTTCCCGCGTACAATTACGGTTCGATAATTGAATACACGCTCTTATCAAGAGTGGCTGAGGGTTGGGCCCGATGAAGCCACAGCAACCGGCGATGCCGTCCGCAAGGCGGCAATTCGTTTGGTGCTAACTCCCGCCGCTTCCCCCATCCGGGAACCGGCCAGATAAGAAGACGCTTGAAAGCAATCCTGCCTGCAAAAGCCTCTTCTTATATGAAGAGGCTTTTTTAATTGGTGGGTTCCAAGGAGATAAAATGTCTTACGTTTTGGGCTTAAAGTGCAAGGAGTGCGGGCATCGCACTTCGGTGTCGCCGGTGCATGTTTGTGAGCAGTGCTTTGGGCCATATGAAGTTGAATACGACTATGCGCGGATGAAGGGCAACGTCACCCGCCGGTCGATCGAGGCGGGGCCCAAGAGCCTTTGGCGATACAAGGATTTGCTGCCGGTGAACACGCCGGTGAGCGGGTTTCATTCGGGATATACGCCGTTGAAACGCGCCAATCGACTGGCGACGGAACTGGGCTGCCGGGAACTTTGGATCAAGGATGATTCGTGCAATTACCCCACGTATTCCTACAAGGAGCGCGTGGTTTCCGTGGCGATCAGCAAGGCCGTGGAGTTTGGCTTTGACACGGTGGGCTGCGCCAGCACGGGCAACCTCGCCAACAGCACCGCCGCCCATGCCGCCCAGGCCGGCATCCGCTGCTTCGTCATGATCCCCCATGATCTGGAGCAGGGCAAAGTCCTGGGCTCGCTGATCTTCGGCCCCCACATGGTGCGCATTCGCGGCAACTACGATGACGTCAACCGCCTTTGCACCGAGATCGCCGACAAGTACGGCTGGGCCATCGTCAACGTCAACCTCCGCCCCTACTACACCGAAGGCGCCAAAACCTACGGCTTTGAAATCGCCGAGCAGCTGGGCTGGCGTTTGCCGCAACATACCATCGTGCCCACCGCCGGCGGCACGATTCTGCCAAAGATCCACAAAGCCTACCGCGAGTTCATCGAGCTGGGATTGGTGGAGGACACCGGCGCGAAGATCTATTCCGCGCAGGCCGCCGGCTGCAATCCGGTGGTGAAGGCGATTCAGAGCGGCAGCGACATGATCGAGCCGCAGAAGCCCAACACGATCGCCAAGAGCATCGCCATCGGCAACCCCGCCGACGGCTATTACGCCTGCAAGGTAGTGCAGGAATCCGGCGGGTGGGGCGAGAGCGCCACCGACCGCGAAATCATCGACGCCATCAAACTCCTCGCCCGCACCGAAGGCATCTGGACCGAGCCGGCAGGCGGCACCACCCTCGCCGCTGCCATCAAGCTTATCGCCTCGGGGCGCATCCCTAAAGACGAATCCATCGTCGTCAGCATCACCGGCAACGGCCTCAAAACCCAGGAAGCCGTCGCGGATGATCTGCCGTATCCGGCGGTGATTGAGGCGAAACTCAGCGAATTCGACAAATTGCTGGAAGACCGGCAGATTCCCCATGAGCCGCCAGCATCGGCGCGGCAGGGGGAAAAGATCGCCGTGAAAGCGTCAGCGGACCTATCATATGCGAGTGATTGCGCACAGGCGTAAGGGAATAGCACAATGCATCGTGCGCCGTTCATCTGGAGCTGTTATGAGCGTGGGAACCGCAACAAGAACTGATGACATTTTGATACTCAGTCGCGCAATCGATCCGAAGAACGGTAATTGGCCGGCGGAAACCGCGCGTGGAATCCTATCGCTGGCCCTATCGAAGGCTGATCGAGATCGAATGAACGAACTGGCGGCAAAGGCACGCGGTGCGTCGCTTACAGCAAGCGAAGAAATGGAGATCGAAACTTACAGGCGCGTGACGGATTTTCTCGATATAATGAAGGCCAAGGCTCGAGCATCCCTCAGTCGCGACGCAATGATTTCCTGAGGCCGCATGCAGCGTCATCCTCGCCGCGATCTCTGGCAAGACCACTTCATCTGGGAAGGACCGATTCTTCGCGGGCGCACGCAAGCTGGCCGAGCAACCATCCAAGTCCTATCCATCAACAGGCCAATTGCAATCAAACTGCGCGAATGGCTGATAAGAGCCAAGCTTTTTCCATCGCACTGATCCGAGGTCCAATACCTAACGCCGCTTCTGCGACGCGACGTTCCCAATCTCAATCACTCGCCGTACTCGATCACCCGATTACGATTACACAATCGCTTCTGTCGGCGGCGCAGGCTCGGGAAATGTCACACCCTCGTACACTTCCGCCAGCGGAAGCTGCACCTCGACCGATTCCAGCCGCGCAATCGTCTCAACACCCGCGGCGGGAAGATAGCGCCAGGCCCCATCCGATTGGCGAAGAAACGTCTCAATCCGGGGCGTATCCTGAGCAATCAGGATGTACTCCTTCAGTGATTCGATCTGCAAGTAGCTGGCGAATTTCGCGCCGCGGTCGTATGCCTCGGTGCTGGGGGAGAGCACTTCCACGAGGACGGTTGGATTGAGCACCGTCTGGCGGCTCTTGTCCCGCGGATCGTACTGAAGCTCGCCGCAAATGACGCTTGCATCGGGATAAGTGTAGAGCGTCGTTCGTGGAATGCGGATGCGCAAATTGTTGTCGTACACCCGGCAGGGGCCGCCTCTTAGCGCTCTGACTAATGCGCCGATACCATTCGCATTAATCAGGCTCTGGGTGGGCGTTCCACCCGACATCGCGAAGACTTCGCCGCGATAGTATTCGTGCTTGTCCACGGCGTCCATTTCACGGCGCAGGTACTCTTCGGCTGTTACGTGATCGATCGGGTGTAGGAGGCCCATGCTTATAGGATACCGCCGGCGAGCTGATGGCGGAAGCACACGACACCAATCTGCATCGGGTACGGGAACGCGGCTGGAATCTGGTACAACTTCCCTCATGCGCCGGCGGATCATCAGAATCCTGTCACTGCTGTCGCTGCTGTTATGCGCCGCAGTCTGCGCGATGTGGGTTTTGAGCTACTGGCGCATGGCAGGGGCATCGTGGACGGGATCGGCGGCAATCGGCTGCGAGTTTTCACGCGGATCATTCCTGGCCGGCTATTTTAAGCATTCAACCAGCCCGACCCAAAGCGAGCGCGGCGGTGAATGGATCAATACAAGCCCCGAAGACCTGACGGCGGCACCGCTGGGTGTTCAAAGTACCGGCGCGTTGGGCTTCTATATTTGGCATGGCACAGTTTTCGTGACGAGGAAACTTCATTTTGTCATCGTCCCCTGCTGGTTTCTCGCCACTGCATTCGCCATCCCTCCCTTCATTTTCCTCATCCGCCGCCGCAAGCCACCCATTCCCGGCGTTTGCCGCGCATGCGGCTACGATTTGCGCGCCACGCCCGACCGCTGCCCCGAATGCGGCGCGATTCCCGCCCCGCGCCCGGCCATACTCCAGTCAACAAAATCGAAAGCCACGAGTTGAAACCGGGCGCATCCCAACCCAATCCACCGGCCGTCCTCGATTATCGCGGCCCCACGCCCGTCCTCCAGCAGCTCCCCCGTCACGTCAGCTACGCCCGGCAGGGGGAAACGATCACGATCACCGTTCCCGCGCCGCCGCTGGCCGGGCAGATGGTCGCCGGCTCGCTCCTGCTTCTCGCATGCGTCGCCGCATCGGCGGCCTTGCTGTGGCTGATCGCCCTGGCGGTCGCCAATGATCACACGCTCGACACCGTCGGTTTTGTCATTGTGCCGCTGTTGGCGGCACTGTCGCTGTGGGGAGTGATTCGCGCGCTGGGCCGGCTGATTTACGCCGCCCGCCATGGCCGCCAGCCCACGGTCGTTCGCGCCAGCCCGGACGGCATTGACATCAGCGCGCGTGGAACGGGTCGCCCCTTCACCTATTCCTGGCCCCGCGCCCGAATCGCCGACGTCGAAGCCCGCCCCGGCGGCCTGTTTGCGCTGATGCCGGTTCTGCTCCTGCAAGTCACGCTCACCGACGACAGCTCCCACCGCATCGTCATCCCCTGGCGGTCCGGGCGTCCCATGATCGAAGTCGAGGATAATCTCCGGGATGTGCTGCATCTGACGAACGCGCCAACGAGATGAATGCGCGAATGACCCGACCCTGTCTTCGGCCGCACCCAAGGGAGGATCGGCGCAAAGTCGCAGAGGCGAGATCAATGTTTCAGAACTCGGGGAAGAAGAGCCTCAATGTATCACGGGCGTCTCGCCCGTGCCGATGGCGCGGCAGTCGAAAAATCAACGATCCCGCACCACAGTCACTCTCCCAACTCCGCGCCTTTGCGTCTTGGCGACTCTGCGCAAATCCCTCCTCGGTTTTGGGAAGTGGACCGGATCGGGCGGCCATCCCAAAGCGCTGGCGCATTGCCTGTGTGCGCGGGAGTTTTTCGCGTATAATGCGGGCAGGTGCAATCATGACGCTGATCGCGGAAAAAACCTATACGCCGACGGACCTGCTCAATGATCCGGACTTGGCGGGACAGGAATTGGTGAACGGGGAACTGAGGGAGCGGCCGGTGAGCAAGAAATCGAGCAAGGTTGGGGCGAGAATTGTGACGTTGCTTTCAAATGAAGCGGATAAGACCGGCCAAGCCGTCGTGTATCCCAGCGACATGGGTTACAAGTGCTTCGCGGACATGCCCGATACAGTTCGGTTCCCGGATGTGTCGCTCCTATCGGCGGATCGGGACGCCGAGGCGGGGGTGGATCCGGGGTTTATGCCGATCCCGCCTGATTTGGCGGTCGAGGTTTTGTCGCCCAATGACCGCGTTAGCGACATCTATCAGAAAGTCACCGAGTATCTCAAGGCCGGCGTGAAGCTGGTCTGGCTCGTGAACCCCTACTGGCGGCATGTGCATATTTACCGCGCGGATGGATCGGTGCAATTGCTGACCGAGCCCGATGAAATCACCGGCGAGAGCGTCTTGCCGGGGTTTGGGTGCAAGGTGGGGGCGTTTTTTCGGGAGCGGGGAATATCATGACTCGAGCAACGACCTCATTACCAAAGCATCGCAAGGCATGGTCCCAGCTGAGCACGGCCGAATTGTCCGAAACGACAGTGGGGCTGGAAAACCTCAGTTACGAGGACACGCGCCCGCTTGGCCCAAACCATTCTCTTCGCGGGCGCGCCGGCGAAAACCGCCGCGGAAGTGGACGAAAACTTCCCTGGCAACAGGTGATGAGGGCGTTGGAAGCAAGCCACCCGGAATTGTTGGAACGCGCCGACTCTATCGCGGATTCCAATGACCTCAAGCGATCAGAGCTTCTGTCGCGCGCGCTGGAGGCCGTGATCGCAGCCATGACGCAATCCGCGCCGTCCAAGCGCCGACACGCGCCCCTCTTGAAGTAACGCTGAAACGGTAAGTCAGAACTCGAAAGGATCGAGAAACACCCATGAACGTAAAAGTCAGAATCCCCTCCCCCCTCCGCAGTTACACCAATGGCGTTGACGTCATCGAAGCGCAGGGCGCCAGCGTCGGCGAAGTGCTCAACGGCCTCAAGTCGCAGGCCGCCGGCATCGAGACACGGCTATTCAAAGGCCCCGATCAGCTCAACCGTTTCGTGAACGTCTATCTCAACGACGAAGACATCCGCTTCCTGAAGAACCTGGAGACGCCGGTGAAAGATGGGGATGAGCTGAGCATTGTTCCCGCCATCGCCGGCGGCGGGGCGGGGTCTCGGCTTGAATAGGAAAGAACGGTTCACCACAGAGACACAGAGACACAGAGACACAGAGACACAGAGGACACTGAGAGGATTTCGAAATCGAATGCATCGCCTGGACGCATCTGTTTTGTTCCAGATTCGCGGCGCAATTTGGCAACTGATTGAGCATTTATTCTCTCGGTGTTCTCCGTGTCTCCGTGGTGAATCCTTGGTATTTCTCCTTTGACGAGGTTCTTATGGCACAAGCCATCTATAGCAAGCGATCGTGGTTCACGTTTCCGACGCGGAGCCAGGTGGAGCAGCCGATCATCTGGCAGATGAGCCGCAAGTTCCCGGAGGTGATGTTCGACATCCGCCAGGCGAGTGTGCAGAACGAGATTGGGATCATGGCGGTTCTCCTCAGCGGCAGCGAGCCGGATGTGAAAGGCGCGATGGAGTTTTTGCGCTCCAAGGGCGTGACGGTTGAGCCAATCGAGAAGAGCGTGGTGGAAGGATAAGCTCCGTCGTTGGAGACCGATAATGCCAAGCCCCTTCCCTGGAATGGATCCGTATCTTGAAGACCCTCGGTGGTGGCCGGACTTTCATGATCGATTTATCAATAGCTGGTCCGAGGTGATTTCCGAGCAGCTTCCGGCGGGCTATGACGCGTGTATTCAAGAGCGCGTGTGTTTGGATCCCGGGCGGGAGACGTTTATCGAAATCCGCACGCTTCCCGAGCGGGAAGTAATCGCGGCTTTGGAGTTGCTGTCGCCATCCAATAAACTCGGCCGAACGCGGGTGGAATACCTGGATAAGCGCGACGAGGTTCTGCGCGCCCCCGTGCATCTGGTTGAATTGGATTTGCTTCTGGGCGGGCTGCGGCTTCCCATGGGTGCGCCGCTTCCATCAGGGGATTATTACGCCTTTGTCTCACGGGCGCAGAATCGCCCGGATTGCAGCGTTTATTGCTGGCAATTGCCTGATCCACTACCGCCTATCCCTATCCCGCTGCGCGCCCCGGACGCGGACATCGGGGTCA
This sequence comes from Tepidisphaeraceae bacterium, assembly GCA_035648595.1. Classification (GTDB taxonomy): domain Bacteria; phylum Planctomycetota; class Phycisphaerae; order Tepidisphaerales; family Tepidisphaeraceae; genus RYN-428. Next base: position 246 of record DASRLH010000114.1, on the reverse strand, counting down.
GCCTGAAGGCCGCATTGGATTTGGCGTATGCGCGAGGGCGTTTTGATCGCAGATTGAAGTACTCGCAGCCGACCGTTGTGCCGATGCCCAAAGCGCATCGCCAGTGCAGGGCAATCGCATTTGAGAAGTTCGGCATATGTTAGGTATCGCCCGCGCGGTGGGGAGTGTATGTTGGTTTCGTCGTCGCGAAGCTTCGCAGCAAAAATTGAGCTTTCACCCACGAAAGGAGCTTGCGCATGGACGCCC
>DASRLH010000113.1:0-18752 GCA_035648595.1 Tepidisphaeraceae bacterium | reverse complement strand
CGTTACATGATGAGCGACAAAGGACGGCAGGTGACCGCCGCCCTACACGCGGCACGCGAGGCAAACATCGAAAAACTATCACAAGCGGCATAAATCACCTGGAAATCTTGCCAAAAAAACCAGAGACTGCATGATATCCTTGAAGCGGAGGAAAATCCGAAATCCGAAGCACGAAATCCGAAACAATTTCAAATGGAGAAAGCAGAAAACTCAAAGGGCGCTTCGGGGGCATTTTTTTTGAATTTTCTTCGTTTGAATTTTGGACTTGTTTCGGATTTCGAGTTTCGGATTTCGGATTTTCACCCTTCCCCTGAGTTGGCCCCGCCAGCTGCGGACAACACATTTGCAACCGATGCGTAAAACCTAATAGAGGCATGTCCGCGATTTCAGCGATTTGAACGGCCCTTTGAGCAAAGAAGGGCGGAAAGGGACGCATGTTAAGGATTGACGGCAGCCGGGCCCGCTTTTGTGATGGAGTCTCGCGACGAAATTTCCTGAAGATCGGCGCGCTGGGAATTGCCGGCTTGTCCATGCCGCAGATCCTGCGCGCCGAGGCAGCGGCGGGGGTGAGCAACCCACACAAAGCCGTCATCATGATCTTCCTGCCCGGCGGCCCGGCGCATATGGATTTGTTCGATCTTAAGCCCGAAGCGCCTTCGGAAGTGCGCGGAGAATTCCGCCCGATCAAGACCAACGTCGCTGGAATGGAAATCTGCGAATTGATGCCGATGCTGGCCAAGCGGGCCGACCGCTACGCGCTCATCCGCTCGATGGTGAATTGCAGCGGCGATCATGATGCGTTCCAGTGCCTGACGGGCCGGCTGAAGCGCAACATGCCGCCGGGTGGCTGGCCGTCGCTGGGGTCTTACGTGGCCAAGGTGCAAGGGCCGCTGAACAAGGCAATTCCGCCGTTCGTCGGGCTTTCCCCCAAGATGGGTCATATGGAATGGGCCGATGCCGGGCAGCCTGGATACCTGGGCATTCCGTACGCCCCGTTCAAGCCCAGCGGCGAAGGCAAGGACGACATGGTCCTGCACGATGTCACACTCGACCGTCTCGCCGACCGTCGCGCCCTTCTGCAAAGCCTCGACCGCTTCCGCCGCGATGTTGATTCCAGCGGCATGATGGAAGGACTCGACGCCTTCGATCAGCAGGCGATGGGAATGCTCACCTCCAGCAAACTCGCCGACGCCCTGGACCTGAGCAAGGAAGACCCGCGCGTCGTCGAACGCTACGGCAAGGGCAGCCCTGCCAACCGCGACGACGGCGGCCCGCGCTTAACGAGCAATTTCCTGGTCGCCCGCCGGCTCGTCGAAGCCGGCTCACGCTGCGTCACGCTCGCCTTCAGCCGATGGGATCACCACGGCAGAAACTTCCCTCAACTCCGCGAAGACATCCCTCTGCTCGACCAGGGCCTCAGCGCCCTGCTCGACGATCTGCGCGATCGCGGCCTGGAGAAGGATGTCTCGGTGATCGTATGGGGCGAGTTTGGCCGCTCCCCGGCCATCAATAAAGATGGCGGACGCGATCATTGGCCCAAAGTTTCCTGTGCGTTAATGGCCGGCGGCGGAATGAAGACCGGCCAGGTCATCGGCCGCACCGACCGCCTGGCCAGCGAAGCCACGGACCGCCCCGTCGAATTTGGCGAAGTCTTTGCCACCCTGTACGCCAACCTCGGCATCGACATCGCCAAAACCACCCTGCCGGACCTGAGCGGCAGGCCGCAGTATTTGGTCGATGGATTCCAGCCGATCCGGGAGTTGGTGTAATCGAGGAAGATTCGCGCAGAGGCGCAAAGACGCAAAGACGCTGAGATCGGAAAGCGGAGAAGAGCGGCATGCGGACATATGACGGTGAGGAGCTCAACGTGACACGGGCGTCCCGCCCGTGCGCATGGCTTGGAGCGCTGAGAATCGTGGCCCCTCGACTACCCCGCCATCAGCACGGGCGAGACGCCCGTGTCACATACACGTGTATGGCAAAAGCATTCGCCTGCATCCTCGCCTTGCTCCTGATCGCTGCCGCGCCCGCGCCCGCCGTCAAATCGCTCGTGATTTACGCCGGCGGCGACGGCGCTTCAACCCTCCACCTGCACGGCGAAGCCGCGCGCCAGCAACTGGCCATTACGGGAATCTACGACTCGGGCGCGCAGCGCGATCTGACACACGTCGCCAAATACCACTGCGACTCACCCGTCATCAAAGTGGACCGCGACGGCCTGGTTACCGCTCTGAAAAACGGGTCGGCAACGATCAGCATCCGCGTTTCCGACGCCGGCGATGCAAGCGCGATCGCCAGCCAATCCCTAAGCGTAACGGTCGATCGCGTCGGCGAAACCATCCCCATCAACTTTCCCAATCAGGTGGTTCCCATCTTTACCAAGCTCGGCTGCAACGCCGGCGGATGTCATGGAAAGCTGAGCGGGCAAAATGGCTTTCGGCTTTCGCTCCTGGGCTTCGAGCCGGCCGAGGATTATGAGCATCTGGTGAAGGAAGCGCGCGGCCGGCGGCTTTTCCCTGCCGCCCCCGAGCGCAGTTTGCTTTTGCTCAAGGCAACCGCCGCGCTGCCGCATGGCGGGGGCAAGCGGCTGAACATCGACAGCGACGAATACCGCCTGCTGGTCCGCTGGATTTCCCAGGGAATACCATTCGGCAGCCCCGCTGATCCATCCGTCAAGAGCATCGACGTATTCCCCGCCGCCCGAATCATGGAGCGCGGCGGGCGCCAGCAACTTATCGTCACCGCCCGCTACACCGATGGCTCAACCGAAGATGTCACCCGCCAGGCGCTGTACGAAGCCAACGAAAAGGAGATGGCCGCCGCTGGCGAGGGCGGCGTCGTCAGCGTCAACCAACAGCCCGGCGACGTGGCGGTCATGGTGCGCTACCAGGGCATGGTCGCCACCTTCCGCGCCACGCTGCCACTGGGCGCGCCGATGGGCACGCTGCCGCCTGCCCGCAATTTCATCGATGACCTGGTGTTCAAGAAGCTCAAGCAGATCGGCATGCCGCCTTCGGGGGTCTGCTCGGATCAAACATTCCTTCGCCGCGTGACGCTGGATGTGGCCGGACGCATGCCCAGCGAAAAAGAGATGGCGGATTTCCTGGCGGATAAGGATTCGGGCCGCCGCGACAAGTGCATCGACCGGCTGTTGGCCAGCAACGATTACGCGGATTTCTTCGCCAACACCTGGAGCGCTCTCCTGCGCAATCGCCGCGCCCGGCCGACTTACGCGGCGGGCACGTACGCCTTTCACGATTGGATTCGCGACAGCCTTTTGACCAACAAGCCCTACGACCAATTCGTGCGCGAGATCATCAGCGCCAGCGGCGACATCGCCGACAACCCGGCGGTGGGGTGGTATCGCGAGGTCAAAGACCCCAACCAGCAACTCGAAGACGTGGCTCAGCTTTTCATGGGCATGCGCATCCACTGCGCCCAGTGCCACCATCATCCCTTCGAGAAATGGAGCCAGCAGGATTACTACAGCTTCTCCGCGTTCTTCTCCCGCGAAGGCAGAAAAGCCAACAACGAGACCGGCCAGGAAATCGTCTACCACCAGCGCGGCATACCCTCGGCGGTTAATCCCAAGAATCATCAAAGCGTAAAACCCGCCGGCCCCGGCAGCGCGCCGCTCGATTTGCCGCCCGATGTCGATCCGCGGCAAGCGCTGGCGAGCTGGATGACCGCCCGCGAAAACCCATTCTTCGCGCGCTCGCTGGTCAACCGCTACTGGAAGCATTTCCTGGGTCGCGGCATCGTCGAGCCCGAGGACGATCTCCGCGAAACCAACCCGCCCACCAATCCCGAATTGCTCGACGCCTTGTCGCGATATTTCGCCGGTTCGGGTTACGACCTGAAGGCGCTGGTTCGCACGATCTGCCAGTCCACCACCTACCAACTCGATGCCACGCCCAATCAATACAACGGCATCGACCGCCAGAACTTCTCGCGCTATTACCCCAAGCGCCTGGAAGCCGAGGTGTTGCTCGATGCGGTGGACCACCTCACCGGCGTTCCCACCCGCTTCGAGGGCATGCCCGCCGGCACACGGGCCGTGCAATTGCCGGACAACAGCTTCAACTCCAGCGTTTACTTTCTGACCGTCTTTGGCCGTCCCGATTCATCCAGCGCCTGCGAGTGCGAGCGCAGCGACGCCCCCAACCTCGCCCAATGCCTGCATCTGCTCAACGCCCAGGGCATCCAGCAAAAGCTCGCCTCGCCCGGCGGCCGCGCCGCGCGTCTCGCCGCCGACACCCAACAGCCCGACGATGTCCACCTTCGCGGCCTCTATCATCTGGCGTACACCCGCGAGCCGGACATCAGCGAACTGGCCGCGGCCAAGGGGTACATCGAGCAGGCGTTGAGCAAGTCAAAGGACAAGGACAAAGCCGCCACCCGCAAGCGGGCGTATGAGGATATTCTGTGGGCGCTGATCAATAGCAAGGAATTTTCGTTTAATCATTAGATGCCGACGAATGAAATGGCAACGACTCCGGGTGCATCCCCGGTGGACCAGAATCGATTTGTCCCCCGGGCGTCAATTCGTGGCACTCGACCCACGGAGAATGCAATGAGGGCATGGCTATTCCAAGCAAATCCCGACAAATTCGATCTCGACGGATATCTCGCAGATCAGGACGCGATCACTTGGGGAATTCGACAGAAACAGTATGTGTCAGAGATCGTGCCGGGTGACAATGTGTTCATCTGGAGGCCGCGGGAAGCCGCGGGGATTTGGCCGGAATTGTTGCCGCAGCTGTGGTCACGAGCAAGGGGCAGGCGGATGAGGACGACCTCGTGTCCCCTATGTACCACAGGAACGGTGGACCAACGGAGACGGAAGATTTTGTGCATCTACGGGTCACCCGAAGACTCCAAAATCCCTCTGACATCATAGCGGCAGAGAGCATAAAGAAGGATCCCATTTTGCAAGATCTTCTAGTGCTCCGGATGCCGAAGCACACAAATTACAAGCTCTCCCAAGCTCAGGGCGAAAGGTTGGTATTTCTCTGCACTGAAAATTTCCCTTCGGGTAATGATGGCTGGATCGGCCCAACTCCGAAAGACGATCCTGAGCAACGCGAGCAATTCGCTCGACGGATTCGATTTGGGCAACCAGCGTTTCGATTGATGCTGCTTAACCTTTATGAGCATCGTTGTGCCGTCACGGGGTGGGGGCCGGACGCGGTTTTGCAGGCCGCCCACATTTGCAGCCATTCAAAATCCGGAAACAACGCGAAGGAGAATGGGATTTTACTGCGGTCTGATCTACACGATTTGTTCGACGACGGGCTCTTGCGAATAGCGCCTAATAGATTCTCAGTAGTTATTCACGAGTCCTTGCGGGAGACCGAGTATTGGCATTTGCGTGGCACCACCCTTAGGCCGAGGGTCGATGGAAGCCAACCAAGCAAAAAATACTTGGAAGAACTTTGGAGTTTTTGGGAGACAAGCAGCCCTACGACTCGGCAATGAACAGACCAGCAAGGTGGCTACCTCCGATCGATCTCGTCGACTAAATCAATCATGGCCTGCCGAAATGCGGTCATCAATGCATCGTCAGCGGTCGTATATCCAAACTCATTGGGGAAAGAGACAACTTTGTGAATCGTAAACTGCCTCGGCTCCCCCACCTTCTGTCGCAGTTCGCCCGCAAGCTGCACCTCCCCGTTCCAGATGCCGCTCTTGGCGACGACAAAGATTGATCTGAACTTAAGCGTCTTCAACACGAGGAACGACTCGCCCATGCCAGGCGCCGCCGGCGCGCGGACCCAATTCACCTTTGAGTTTGCATTACGCAACGTATCGAAAATCGCTTGAGCAGGATTGTGCTTAGGATCTGGCGGCGTCCGGTCATCAACGAGATTTAAATACACGGTCTTTCCGCTATACCGTGTGAGTTCTGGCGATTCGAACGGTATTGCCTTCACGTCGCAAGTTCGCGTCGTTTCGCACCCGACGAGGAGAAGCACGGGCGCCATAAGTACAATTGCTCGAAGCATCTGGTTTTCTCCATGATTACTGAACACCGAGCAGCCAACCTGCGCGGTCGTCCATAAAATCAAACCCGCGCGAATGATCTGAGCACCGAGATAGTCCCATGCGCCACACACCCAGAGAAGACCATATCTGAGTCGGCGTGCCTAAATCTTGCAAGAGTACGTGAAGAACGGAAAGGGACATCTGATCCGTCAAAGTGGGGGCGGCGTTCCCGCCGCGTTGTTTTCTCGCATTCACCTGCTCACCAAAAGCGGGGGATGTCGCTTCTGCCGATCGGCGCGGCTGAGGCAAGCCGGCGACAGACACGGCCATTCAATAAGTATACCTTGCCGACGGCACCCAGGCGATAAACTTAAACCTCCCCGCCGAAGGCGTTCCGTTTGGCCATCGCCGTCGTCAACAACCTGATTTGAAATATTTTCTGATTCGCCGGGAAATCGGAAGCGACGGGGACGTCCCTTCAACATTTATTACGCGGCCCGGCGGCGCCTATCGCATTTCGCGTGAACTGCCGAATTGCTTTCGCAAGCGGCGCGACCATACAATCGTCTCATGCATCGGATCAACGGGCGGCGAAAAAGGGGGCGGTGAAAACGGCGGCGCGGCTTGTTTTCATCCGCGGTTATAAGCCATCCAACCCCGGCTTTATCCTTTCGGCGGGAACAATCGAAACTGACGCTACGCGGCGTCGGGGAGTTGAGTTTATCGCTTTGGGTGTAGCCGGCAGAGGGGCGCAAGCGCCATCGCCAAGCAAGGGAGGCGCGGCAGACGGGGACATGGCGGTAGACCGGCACATCCATCGGCGTGCCCGCAGTTCACCCTCCTGACGGTTGCACGGTTTAGCCGCCGCGTTCTCGCGGCGCCTCTTTTCTTCGCGCCCACCTTCCCCGATGCGCCCGGTGGTACAGGCGCACCGGCGCCGCGAGGACGCGGCGGCTAAACGGGGCGTCACGCTCTTTCCGCCGGGGGCCAGGAGCGGGGCGACGGTTGACGTGAACGCGACGGGAGACGGAAACAAGCCGCGCCCCTGTTTTCGGTTCCCATCGAAACCCGCGGTGCAAGCCCCCCGTCGCTTCCGACCTTGGATAAGGGGGGCAGGGAAAGCGTTCGCCGAAACGGTCACGCACGCTCCATATCTGGTAAAGATACCTTGACTAGTCCGCCCTCTTAGGTAAGATTTCTTTACTAATGGTTCCGGCTGCGCAACGAGAGTGAATCGCCCATGTCGAGAACATCCGGCGTCTATCGCATCACCCGCCTCGGCGGGGAGGAAGTTCGCGCCTTTGTTCCCGCGCCGCTCCCACCGCGTGATCCGGCGCTGGCGATGGAGCCGTCGCTCCTCCATTCGCTGGAAGCGGCCACCGCCGCGATGGGCAAGCTATCGGTCGCGGCTCGAATGGTCGCCAGCCCGGAATGGTTTCTGTATGGCTTCGTGCGCAAGGAGGCGCTGATCACGTCGCAGATCGAGGGCACGCAGGCCACGCTCGCCGATGTTCTGGCGTTCGAGGCCGGGCAGCCGGCACAGAGGCCCGACGATGTTCAGGAGGTCTGCAATTACGTCGCCGCCCTCAATTATGCCCGCCGCGAAATCGCCCGGCCCAAAGGCCTGCCGTTGTGTACCCGCCTGCTGTGCGGCGCGCATCAGCGGCTCATGCGGGGTGTGCGCGGCAGCGACAAGGAGCCCGGCCAAATTCGCCGTTCGCAAAACTGGATCGGCGGCACGCGCCCGGGCAACGCCCGATTCGTTCCCCCGCCTCCTGGAGAAGTGGCCGGCGCCATGTCATCGCTGGAGAAATGGATCCATGCGCCGGACCCGCTCCCGCCGCTGGTGCGCGTCGGTCTTGCGCACGCGCAGTTCGAGACCATTCATCCGTTTCTCGATGGCAATGGCCGCATCGGCCGGCTGCTCATCGCGCTGCTTGTGGAACATTGGGGCCTGCTCGAATCGCCGCTGCTCTATGTCAGCGTCGCGTTCAAACGCCATCGCGACGACTATTACGCGAGGCTCAGCGCGATTCGCACACAGGGGGATTGGGAAGGCTGGACGCGATACTTTCTGGACTGCGTCCACGAGGCGGCACAGGACGGGATTTCCGCCGCCCGGCGATTGTTCACCCTGATCGCCAGGGATCGCGCCCGTTTAACCCGCCAACCATCTGCCACCGTGCCCGCCATTCGCCTGTTCGACCAACTGCCCGCGCACCCGGTCATCACTCTCGCGCGTGCGATCAAGCTCTTGAAGGTCAGCAAACCGACGGCAGGCAAGGCGATCCACGCGCTCCTGGAGGCCGACATTTTGCGTGAAACCACCGGCAAACGCCGCGACCGCGTTTATGCGTATCACGCCTATTTGCAGGTGCTGACAACCGATACGCAGTAAGCGAGGCCTGATTCCACGTTCTCCGCCTCGGCTGCTTTCGCGGCGGCGATGTGATCCGCTGCCTTGTCATCCGCGACGCCGGCGAAAGTGACAGCGGCGATCATCAAAGCTGCAACCCAGAAATAACGCATGGCCAGACTCCGCCGAATGTGAAAAAAATCCGTGCCTCCCTCGCTCATTGGTACTGTACTGGAATCATGCCGACACATCGTTTCATCCCGCCCGGCGAACGCTTGCGCGGCGGCAGGGTACTCATTGGCGGAACCTCATTCATGCACAGCAGACGGACATTTCCTTGCGCGGCGGCTTGTCTTGGCGTGTTGCTGTGGGCGTCGGCGGCGCTGGGGCAACTGCCGGCGGCGAAGCTGTTCACGCTCTTTCCGCCGGGGGCGAGGAGCGGGGCGACCATTGACGTGAACGCGACGGGGGAGGACCTGGACGATGCCGACGAAATTCACTTTTCCCATCCGGGCATTACCGCAAAGGCGGCGGATGATGAGCAGGGGATGACAACGCGGCGTTTTAAGGTGAGCGTCGCGGCGGATGTGCCGGCGGGGGTGTATGAGGCGCGCGTGGTGGGACAATTCGGCGTCAGCAATCCGCGCGCGTTTGTCGTGGGGCGCTGGCCGGAGACCATTGGCAAGCCGGGCAGCGCGGCGGCGTCTGCGGCGCCGATGGTGCTGGCGACGAATGTGAATGGGTGGTGTACCGCAAATCAGATTGATTATTACGCGATCGACTTGTGCCGAGGCAAACGTGTTCTGATCGATTGCATGGCCCGGCAGATTGACTCTCGCCTAAGCCCGGTGATGACCTTGACCGCGCCCGATGGCCGCGAAGTGGCGAGAAGCCGGCGCGGCGGGTTGATCGACTTCATGTCGCCGGGCGATGGACGGTATGTTTTGGCACTTCACGATCTCACCTACCGCGGCGGGCCCGAGTATTTCTACCGATTATCCGCCGGGTCCCAACCGCATCTGGATGCGATTTTTCCACCGGCGGGCGAGCCGGGCAGCAAGGGCAAGTACATGCTCTATGGTCGCAATTTGCCGGGCGGAAAAGAGGCCGGCATGCGCGGGATCGACGGCGCTGCGCTGCAGCAGCTTGAGGTGGAAATTGAATTGCCGAAAGCCGATGCTGATATCAATGCATCGGCTGGCACTCCCGCGGGCGACGCATCCGCTCAACACGCCCAGCGGGTACGCAAGACGCTTTTGCAACATGAAGTAGGCGGCCAAGAGGCGCCGCTGGATGTGCCGCCCATCGCGTGGACTTCAACAACCAAGCCCGATCGATTCGCCCTGGCGCCCGATGCCGCCGGCTTACTCGGAACCGCGGGCGCGGGAATCGAGGCGTATGCATATCGGCTGAACAGCGACGCGGGCCCCTCCAACCCAATTCTCATTGGCTTGGCTCGCGCTCCGGTCAGCGTAGAGCGTGAGCCCAATGAAACGCCCGACAAGGCGCAGAAAGTTTCGCCGCCTTGCGAGATTGTTGGCCGATTTTATCCGCATGATGATGTGGATTGCTTTACGTTCGACGCCGGCAAGGGCGAGGTTTATTGGATCGAGGTTTTCTCGCAGCGGATGGGCCTGCCCACCAGTCCCGCTCTGCAAATTCAGAGAGTGACGAAGAACGCGAAGGGGGACGGGCAGGTTTCCGACATCGCCATGCTCGGCGGCCCCGATGCCCCCCAGCGAAGCCAGGGATTCGACGGCGCTTTGCGCATCGTCAGCCCCGATCCTGTCTATCGTCTGGAGGCCGGCGAGACGGCAACGTACCGCCTCACGCTGCGCGATCTGTTCAATACCGCCCGCGACAATCCCGCGCTCATCTATCGGCTGTCGATCCACAAGCAGCTTCCCGATTTTGCCCTGCTGGCAACGACCGCTGCCATCGGCGGACCTAACGCCAACAAAGCCGAGCCAACTCTCGGCTCTCCGTTCCTCCGCAAATCCGGCGTTACGCCAATCCGCATCATGGCGTTGCGCGAGGAGGGCTTCGACGGCGAAATCACGATCGAGGCACACGGACTTCCCGATGGCGTTCACTGCGTCCCCATCCGGCTGGGGCGCGGGGCAAATGCCACGACCCTTCTTTTTACGGCCGACGACGGCGCCGGGCCCTGGGCCGGGCCGGTGCGACTGATCGGCAAAGCGATGATCGCCGGCAAGGAACGCGCACATCGGGCCAAAATCGAATCGGTCGTCTGGCCCGGCAACGCCGACAACACCGAACCTCCAACCGCCCGCGTCACGGACCAATTGCCGCTGGCGGTGAGCGGCGATGAAGCGGAGCCGTTGTCCATCGCCGTCACCGTCTCGTCATTGCAAGGTAAGGCTGGGTCCAGAGTGAAAGCGCCGGTGAAAGTGACTCGCCGGCTCGAAATGAAACAGCCGCTGAAGCTGAAAGCCGCCGGTCTGCCCGGCCTGAACAATCCTCCCGAACTGACCATCGCCCCCGGCGCCGACACGGGCGTCGCCGAGTTCGACATCCCCGCCCAACTCGCGCCCGGGCCCTACACGTTTTATCTGGAGGGACAAACGCAGTTCAAGTACGAGCGCGCCGAGCCGAGCGACGCCAAGCCGGCAAAGGGGGACAAGAAAAAGCAAAAGAAGAAAACGAGCAAGGATGCGCAGGTCACATTTTATTCGCCGGCGATTTCCGTGACGGTCCTGCCCAAGTGAAGCGAGTTGGCACGCCCCCCGGAAATGCGCCAAGTACGCCAAGTGCGCCAAGGCCGCCAAGAAGCAAAGAAACTCAGAGTGGGAGAGCGCGGAACGCAAAGAAAGAGGGAAACCACGAATGGACACGAATGCACACGAATGAAGATGAATTATTCGTGGCGATTCGTGGCAGTCCTTTCTCTCGATTTTCCAAATAATCTTGCCGGTTCGACAACATTTCGCTGGATATCATTAAGGAGGCTCGGCGCGGGCGAGTCCGCAACGAAATGAAAGAAAGAGCCTCGAAAATGATCTTCAAAATCTCACGTTTGTATTCTCTGCGTCTTGGCGGCCTTGGCGCTCTTGGCGCGTGTCTTCCCGGCGTTGGCATTCAAAATCCATGTGTTGATTCTAGAAACCTCCGACGCATGTCCAAACTAACTTTCCCACTCTTTCTCGCCCTGTTTTTCGTCGCGCTCCCCGCATTCGCGGCGGACGTAGCGCCGGCTGGCCCTAAGGCGCCGCCCATTGCGATCGCGGAGGTAAGCCACGCCGCGCCCGTGGATTTCGAGAAGGAGATTCTGCCATTCCTGAACGCCAGTTGCATGGCGTGCCATAACAAGACCAAGGCCAAGGCGGGCCTGGTGCTTGAGACTCCGGCCGATATCCGCAAGGGAGGCGATGACGGCGCCGCGGTGCTGCCCGGCAAAGGCGCGGGCAGCCTGCTGCTGAAGGCGGCGGCGCACGCGCCGGACGTGGAATCTCCGATGCCCCCGCCGAATAACAAGGCCGCCGCCGCCAATCTCACGCCCGGGCAGCTGGGCCTGCTGCGCCTCTGGATCGACCAGGGCGCAACGGGCGAAGTGCATGGCTCGCTGGCGCCGCTGGTCTGGCATGCGCTGCCCGCCACGCTCGATCCGATCTTCGCGGTCGCGGTGTCGCCCGATGGCCGGCTGGCGGCTTGCGGGCGCGGAAACCGGATCGATGTGTACGACCTGCCCGGCCAGCGCTTCATGGGCGCCTTGAGCGATCCCGCCCTCAACGCGCCGGGCGGTCACGCGATCGCGCATCATTCCATGGTCGAATCGCTGGCGTTCAGCCCCGACTCCATAGTGTTGGCATCCGGAAGTTATCGCGAAGTGAAACTGTGGAAACGGCCCGCGCCCGGTGAGAAGTTTGTCCTTGGCGCTTCGGCTGCGACGTGCATTGCCGTCAATCCCGCCGGCACGCTTATCGCGACCGGCGGCGGCGATGATGGCGCGGTGCATTTGTGGAATGCCTCCACAGGCAAGCCGGCCGGTGATCTTGCCGGCCCACCGACAACCGTGACTTGCATCGGTTTCTCTCCCGATGGGGCAAGGCTTCTCACGGCCTCGGCCGACATGGCCGTGCGCGTTTGGGACGTGGCCGGCAAGAAGCTCTTTTGCCAGGCACCGCTTTCCGCACAAGCGCCCGCGATCGCGTGGCTGGCCAAGGGAAAGCAAATTGCGGCCGGCGGTACGGATGGCGTTATCCGGCTCTTCAGTTTGCCCGAGGCGGCGGACGGCATGATGCCGCCGGGCAAGGAATTGAAATGCCATGACGGCGCGGTGACCGCGCTGGAATACATCGCATCCAACGCCCATCTTCTGTCCGGCGGCCACGACGGCACGATCCGCCGATGGAACATCGACGCCGGCAGCGCGGATCGGCAGATCAAAATCGGCGCGCCGGTGGTCAGTCTAGCCGTCAGCCAGGACGGCAAGCGGATTGCCGACACTGACGCGGATGGCCATGCCAAACTCTGGAACCTCGAAGACGCTAAGGAATTGGCGGCGCTCACGGATCGCACGCTGGCGGATCGATTCGCCGTTGCCGGGCGGGCCTTGGAGCGGGCGAAAAACGAAGTCGCGTATCGCAAATCGCATGTGGATTCGGCGCAGGCGCAGGTGAAGTCGGCGGCGGAGCGTCTTGCCAAATCCCTGGCCGCCATTCCCGTCGCCGACAAAGCGCTGGCCGATAAGCAAAAGGCGCTTGAAGATGCGAAGGCGGCGAAGGATGCCGCTGCCAGCGCGAAGGATGACAACAAAAAGAAGTCGAGCGAGAAGGACTTGGCGACTGCCGGGGAAGCGCTGAAGAAATCCCAGTCGGCCAAGGCCGATGCCCAGGAGGAGCAGGGCCTGGCGGCCAAGGCCGACGATGAGGCCCGCCAGTTGCTCGCCGACGCCACCGCCGCATCGGCGAAGGCGCTGGGGCATGAGAAACTTTCCGAAACCCAGGCCGCCGACGCGAAGAAGGCCGCCGATGCGCCTGCGGCTCCCGCGCGCGGCATTGCGTTTTCGCCGGATGGGACACGCATTGTCACCGTCGCCGGCGATGGCACGATCCATCTTTGGGGCGGCAAAAACGGTGCGCCCGGCGACGTGTTTGGGGATCACGCCCAGCCGCTTACTGTTGTGACATTCGCCGGAAACAACAAGGTGATCGCGTGTTCTTCCTCCGGCCCGCCGCGGGGTTGGGATATTTCTGGGGGATGGACCCTGCTACAGACCATCGCCAGCGGCAACAGCGATTTGCCCTTCGCCGACCGTGTGACTTCGCTGGATTTCAGCCCCTCGGGGAATCTGCTCGCGACCGGCGGCGGAGTGCCCAGCCGATCCGGCGAAGTTCGGCTGTTCGATCTGCCCTCGTGCCGGCTGCGTGCCGCCCTGGATGCCGTCCATAGCGACACCGTGCAATGCGTGCGCTTCAGCCCCGATGGCGAACAGCTTGCCACCGCCTCCACCGACCGCTTCGTGAAGATTCTGGACGTGCAAGCCGGCAAGATCATCCGCGCGCTCGAAGGTCACGGCGGGCAGGTGCTGGGCGTCGCCTGGAAGCATGATGGACACGGAATCACCAGCGCCAGCGCGGACAACACGCTGCGCTTCTGGGACGCCGAGACCGGCGGGCGCGGGAAAGTGGTGCGGGGATTCGACAAGGAAGTGACCTGCGTGGCCTGGGTTGGCGACGGCGACACCGCCGTCGCCGCCAGCGGGGAGGGGAAGGTGCGACTGATCCGCGAAAACGGTTCAGATGTTCGCTCGTTCGGCGGCGCGACGGATTTCGTGAACTCCGTCGCCGCCACCCCCGACGGCGCGGTGATCGTCGCCGGCGGGCAGGATGGAATCCTACGCGTTTGGAACGCCAACAGCGGGCAGTCGATAGCGACATTCAAAGCGTCGGAAGCGAAATGATCCAGAATTATTCGCGCCAGGTGGACGGAATATCTGCGCAGAGTTGCAAAGGCGCGGAGTCGCGGAGGGGAGTGATGAATTGCCCAGAATCGATCTGCCGGGAGGCGACAATTCAGACTTGATCCGTTTCCTAAATTTAGACTAAGATTTGCTGACACATCAAACAATTCTCTGCGACTTCGCCTCTCCGCGTCTCTGCGCTAATCTGCTCGAGGTGTTCGCTCCGGGGCCCGGGTAATTTGATTTGCGCAACGCTCTTCCCCCGTTCGTGCCCAACTGCTAAGCTACGGTTGCCCTGTGGGCGGCTGCGAAGCCTGCCGGTTGTGTCCCTGGCGTTTCGCCAGGACATTCCGGTGATGGGAAGGCGGTGAGAATCCGCCGCGGTCGCGCCGCTGTATCGGATGATGTTCGCGCGTCACATGCCACTGCCGGAAAGTAAAACCGGTGGGAAGGCGACGTGCGACGGGAAGAGCAGGAGTAAGTGCTGAGATTTGAGTGCTGAGGGAAGAGGATGATGAGTGATGAGTGAACCGTGACGAAGGCCGTCTGCGTCACGGTTCACTCGTCACTCATCATGTTCGTTCCCACTCAACTCTCAACTCTCAGCACTGTTCCGTTCTTCCCCGTCCCAAGCCAGAAGACCTGCCTGCGGGCTCGGGGGCCGGCGTGTTGCCAGCCCGGTTCGGATTCGTCCTCGCGAGATGGGACGGCCGGCAATGCATGCCCGCGGCAGGGAAAAACAGCCGGCTCGCCCGAGCTGGCGGCGCGACGGTTTATCGCGCTGCGCGAAATCATTGATTCGCGTTTTCTCCCGTTGGGCTCATTCCCGCCCGCTTTTCATATTCGCGAGGTCGAGGCTTGTCTTTGGCGCCACGCAGATTGGCGCCGGGAGTCCCTGACCCATGTTCTATTCGATCTCGCCACGGAAAGAATTTCACCACGGAGACACGGAGCCACGAAGCGGGGAAAAATCCGAAATCCGAAATCCGAAATCCGAAACAAACTCAAAATTCAAAGGGAAAAACCTCAAAACAAGAACGTCCCGAACGCGCCCTTTGAATTTTTCGCCTTTCTTATTTTTGGATTTGTTTCGGATTTCGTGCTTCGGATTTCGGATTTTCCCCGCCTTCGTGTCTTCGTGTCTTCGTGGTCAATCTTCCGGCGTTTTGCCAAAACTGGCGGTGCCTGCGTTGGCGTTGCTGGCGTGGGCAACCGGCAACTCGATGGGCGGGTTTGCTTCGTCGGTGGTGAGCTATACGCCGGGCACGGGCGCGCCCAGCGGGTTTAATGATCCGGCGGCGGCGCTGGGCATGCCGGCGCCGGTCGTGGGAGCGGGCTCAGGTTATCCTAATGTACTCGATCCGTTCAGCCCCGCGTTTGGAAGCACGGAGATTGTCGCCATCGGAACCGGCGGACAGTTGACGCTGCAACTGGACAAGCCCATCACGGTGGCCAATGCGCCGCAACTGGGGGTGATCTCGAATGTGGGATTGATCGACGCGGACTATCCAAATGGCCTTGCCGATTCGTCCGCCGACACCTTCGGCGGCGGCAGCGCGCTGGTGCGCGTCAGCAGCGACGGCAGCACCTGGGCGAGCCTGGGAAACGTCAATTTCAATCTGCCGGCAACGTATTTCTCGAAGCTCGCCGGCCCCTACGAAACCGCGCCCGGCCCTGGCGATGTGCCTGCCGACTTGAGCAAGCCTTTCACCGGCTCGATCGCCGATTTCGCCGGCGAAGACTTCCAGCAGGCGCTTGGCACGCTCGATGGATCGGTCGGCGGCACCTGGCTGAATCTCTCCGGCACGAATCTGGCGACCGTGGATTACGTGCAATTCCAGGTTCCCTCCGGTTATCTGCCGATCGACGCCATCACCACCTCCGCCGGCGGCGCTTCCACGCCCGAGCCGGGGTCCGCCGCCTTCGTCGCGCTGGCGGCGATGGGGCTTTTGCTGGCGCGAACGCGCGAGTCATGTATTTTGTAGAGGATGGCGTGCGCATTTTCGGGAAGCGTCAGCGTCGAAATCGACAGGGTTTGGTGGGGCAGACATTCCTGTCTGCCCGAATCCGCGAGTGCGGGGCATTCCTGCCCCGCCGAGCGGATTCGCATGGGCCTGCCGTGAGCGTGGCGAATCGGTTCGGGAGGACAGGAATGTCCTCCACTCACCGATTCGAGGCAGACAAGAATGTCTGCCCCACCGGGTGCCGTGGCCGTGCCACGCGGAGCGGCCCTGCACCGTCTTTGCGTAGTCATTCCGCCGCGGCGTTCACGTTGATCGAGCTTCTGGTAGCGATTGGAATCGTCGCCGTCCTGCTGGCGATGCTGATTCCCGCGCTGGCCGGGGCGCGCGAGCAGGGCAAGTCCATCAAATGCCTGAGCAATCTCCGGCAGCTTTCGCTGGCGGCCAATGTGTATTGCGAGAATTACAATGGCAGCTACCCGATCGCGTATTACACCGATGGCGCGTCGGGCGGATCCATCGCCTGGGATTTTACTGCCATGCGCGGCGGTTCGGGCGCGCAAATTCGACCCGGGTTGATATGGAGAGCCGGAGAGGGCGGGCTACAGGTGCAGCAATGTCCCAGTTACATCGGCCGCCCGTCCGGCGACGATCCGTACACCGGATACAACTACAACACCAGCTACATCGGCCACGGCGACCAGGAGACGATCCCCGCGCCGATGCGGGCCGGGCAGATTCAGGATGGGGCGCGAACTGCCCTCTTCGGCGACGGACAATACTACGGCGGGCCTGACAAATTCATGCGCAGCCCGTTCCCCAGCCCCGGCGATCTGGCGTTCAAATACCGCGCCGCGGGAACGCAGGCGTACCGCCATCAGCGCCGCACCAACGTGGTCTATTGCGACGGGCATGCCGCCAGTGTGGCGGATCGGTTTACCAACACCTCCGACCCGGCGGCGGTGGGGCCGGGAACGGGATTTTTGTCGGGGGATAACAGCGCGTATGGCGGATGAGCCGGATCACACCTCGGCCAGCATCGCTTCCTTGAGTTTGGCCAGGGCCTCGTGCTCGATCTGGCGGACGCGCTCGCGGGTGAGGCCGATGCGCATGCCGATTTCCTTGAGGGTCATCGGGTCTTCGCCTTCAAGGCCATAGCGAAGCTTAAGGATTTTGGCGGCTCGCTCGTCGAAGGCGTCGAGCAGGGTGCCGAGTTGGCGGAGTTCGTCGCAATCCATGACCGCCGTATCCGGGCCGGGATTGTGTGTATCGGCGACCAGCTCGTTGATGGTCATTTCGCCATCCTCGCTGCCCGACTGGGTGGGGGAGTTCCAGGCTTTGACGGCCTTGCGGATGATCTTGAGCTTCTTGGGCGACAGCTTCATGTGAGCCGACAACTCCTCGATGGTCGCGATGCGGCCCAGCTTGTCCTCGAGCTCGCGCATGGCGCATTTGAGCTTGCCCATCATCTCGACCATGTAAGCCGGGATATGGATCGGCTGCACGCTGTTGATCAACGCGCGCTTGATCGATTGTTTGATCCACCAGGAGGCGTAGGTGCTGAATCGGCAGCCGTTCTCGGGGTCGAAGCCCTCGACGGCTTTCAGCAGGCCGATGTTCCCTTCCTCGATGAGGTCGGGCAGGGTGAGCCCGCGCCCCACGAAGTGCTTGGCGATGTTGACGACCAGCCGGAGATTGGCGCGAACCATCCGTTCGCGGGCCTCGGGGTCATTGAGCTGGAGGATTCGCCGGGACAGCGTCTTCTCTTCATCGGCGTTGAGAAGCGCGGTGTCGTTGATTTGCCGAAGGTACAGTTGTAATCCAGACTGGACGGCCGTGGCCATAAAAAATCACCTGGCGCGGGACGGGTAAAGGACCGCCCGCGCAGACGTTCAGCCTCGCCGGCCTGGTGCGATGCGCATCGCCAAAGCGACCGCTCGCCGCACACAATTCCCGGCGACCTACCCAAACGGTATCGGTTGCGCGATGAGACAACTTTGGGAGGAGATTGGCTGTTTGCGAAGGCTGCTAACCCTGCCTTGCCTTTTGGTAGAAAGGTCCGATAACTATTGCACATTTCCGCTGTGAGTGCAAGAAAAATAAAATAAATTTAGGAGGAGCGCAAGATCAGTTGGGTAATGGGCTTGCAGCGCAGGTACCGTCGGCTGGATTTGCGTCGAATCAGGGCGTAGTCTGCGCGTGGCATCCAATTTCATATAAACGGCGCACTGTAGATTTGCGAAATAGAATGGCGCGCAGTGCCCACTGTCAACGCGGACGGGGACGTCTTTGATGTTCCGGTGACGTCGTCGTATCACGGGCGTCCCGCCCGTGCGGGTTGCGTTAGAACTGGAAAGCCCGCGATTCCTCGACTGCCACGCCATCGGCACGGGCGAGACGCCACAGGCGTCCGGGATTTTGCTTGGCGTGACAATAGCAATAATCTGCATTGCGCCAGCCGTTGGTTTGTGTCATGCTGCCCGCGTGGCATTCGAGCCTGCTCAATCCTCGGTTCCCGGCTCGCGGG
>DASRLH010000112.1:0-5580 GCA_035648595.1 Tepidisphaeraceae bacterium | reverse complement strand
GCGAGCCGGGAACCGAGGATTGAGCAGGCTCGAATGCCACGCGGGCAGCATGACACAAACCAACGGCTGGCGCAATGCAGATTATTGCTATTGTCACGCCAAGCAAAATCCCGGACGCCTGTGGCGTCCCGCCCGTGCGTGTTGCATCGAACTCAGGATGTGTCGATTGCCTCTACTTTATGGCCGTCGGCACGGGCGGGACGCCCGTGTCACATTAAAAGATCTGAGCCCACGAATGGCCTGGGTTCACAGAATCCCAATGTCGGACGTACCATGGGTGGCGGATGTCAACGGCGAGTGTTCGCGCACGGTTATTTAGCGATGGTGCAAGATGGTCGGTTGGGCCTCCGCAAGCACCCACCGCGCGTGGGTCGGTGAATGGGCACCAGGCGAGGGAGCGCTGGTTGACATCCGGATTGCATAGCGGCGATTATCACCGCCGCGTATTCTTTCGCCGTTGATCGACGATCACAATTATCTCATGCTCACGAACACCCAGCGACTTGCGTAAACTTGGCGGCGGCTCTTTCGAGAGGTTCCATTCGTGCTTTTGCGGGAACATGTCATGGCGTCGTCGCGGCGAATTCCCATCTGGGGCCGGGTTGCAATCGTGCTTGGCCTGATCGCGGCGATGGCCTGGGTGCGGCTGATGATGGCGCGGGATGTCATCCTGCCGATCGGCTATGGGGTGCCGCTGGTGCTCATCGCCCTGCTGCGCAGCCGGCGGCTGCTGTGGGGCAGCGCGATCGCCTTTGCGATCATCGCCATTTTTCAGTTTGCATTATTTCATCCGGCCCCGCCGAAGGTGCCGCTGGCGCGATATCAATGGATCGCATGCCTGCTGGTGCTCGTTGACCTGCTGCTGGTGACGGTCGTCGTTCACCTGTGGCTTGTGACCCAGGAGTCGGGCGAACATCAATTCGCCCAGCTCGAGTCGGCCAATGCCGATCTGGTGACGCGCGAGGAGGAAATCGCCCGCACCAACGAGGAGCTTCAGTCGCAAACCGAGGAGCTGGAGCGGCAAAGCGAGGAATTGCGCGTGGCCAATGAGGAACTGGCCCGCCGCGAGAAGACACTGCAAATCCTGCTCGATCTTTCAAGATCTCTGACCACGGAATTGTCCGGCGGCGAAACGATGACGCGGATTTGCGAAACGCTGGGCCAACTGGTCAACGGCCTGGGCACCGCCGCCGCGATCCTGGAAAAGGAGGGGGACCGGCTGGTCGTCCGCTGCCATCATGGATTTGGCCCCGCGGGCCTGGTCAGCGAGACATTGCCCGTGGAGCAATCGTTCGGCGCGCTGGTGCTGGCCCGAGGGCGCACGGGATATCTTGAGGATGTGGCCCTGCGTCCAGACCTGCGTTTTCCGCAATCAAAGGATGGCCCGCCCATCGCGGCGGTGCTTGCCGCTCCGCTGCGCGTGAGTGGAATCCCGATCGGCACCCTCGAAGTGTACTGCACTGACAAAACCGCCTGGAGCGAACAGGACATCTCCCTGGTCGAATCGCTGGCCGCGCAGACTTCGGTGAGCCTGGAGGCATCGCGGCTGTTCGAGGATGTCAGCCGAGAGCGCGAGCGATTCAAGACCGTGCTGCGAACGGTGCCGTTTGGGATTGGGGTCTGCGATGCCGGCTGCACCGACATCCGGTTCAATCCTTCTGGCGCGGCGCTCTTTTCCGTGGCCGCCGACGACAACGTGGCGCCGCAGATGTTCGCCTGGCAACTTTTCCTTGAAGGCCGTCCGCTGTCGGCGGATCAGTTTCCGCTGGTCCGCGCCTGCAGGGAAGGCATTGAGATTGTGGCCGAGGAACTGGAACTGCTGGCGCCGGGAAACCGCCGGTTGCTGCTGCTGTGCAACGCCCGGCCCATCCGCGACCGCGAGAGCCGGGTGACCGGCGCGGTGTCGGCGTTCGTGGATATCACCCCGCAAAAGGAGTTGCAGCGCGAGCTGGATCTTCGGCGCCGCGAGGCCGAGGAGGCCTCGGTGCGCAAGACGCGTTTCCTCGCCGCTGTCAGCCATGACATCCGCACCCCCGCCAACGCCATCAGTTTGCTGGCGGAGCTGGTCAAGCGCACCGCATCCAACCCGGCCATGCTGCCCGAGGTGCCCAGTCTCGCCCAGGAACTTTATTCCAACGCCATGTCGCTGGTCGGTCTGCTCAGCGACGTGCTGGACATCGCGCGGTTTGACTCGGGCAAAGTTGAATTGCTGGAAACCGAATTTTCGCTGGCGGAAATGCTCGAGGAAGAGCATCGGCAGTTGCTCCCGATCGCGCGCGACAAGGGCATCGCCCTTTCCTGGAGCGCGCCGGGTGAGCCGATTCGGCTTCGCACCGACCGCATCAAACTCTCGCGCGTCCTGGGCAATCTGATCGGCAATGCCATCAAATTCACCGATAATGGCGCTGTGCGCATCGAAGGCGCCGTAACCCCGGGCGATGGCGTGCAGTTGCGCGTGATCGACACCGGCGTGGGCATCGCGCCCGAATTCCAACGCCATATCTTCGACGAGTTCTTCCAATTGCGCAATCCCGAGCGCGACCGCAACAAAGGCATCGGCCTGGGCCTGACCATCTGCACCCGCCTCGTCGAGGCCATGGGCGCCCGCATCGAGGTGCAAAGCATCGTCGGCCAAGGCAGCACGTTCACGATCACCCTCCCGTCCCAAAGCTTCTTGAACACGCCGGTAGCGAAGTGAAGATCGCACAATAAGATCGACAGTAATTCCCGATCTCAAAACGCCATGCGCGCGCGGCTTGTCAGCCCATCCCAATGTCCAGGCCTTCGCTCTGAAACAGGCATCAGGAGTCGCAAGCGCCTCCGTGCCTCCGTGTTTCCGTGGTGATCTTCTCTTCAGGCCCGCAATGCCGGTCCGGATCGAACGGCTCCCAGCGATACGCCCCGCAGCGCACGCCGCGATTGAGGGATTGAAGGATGTTGCTTGGGCTGCGGTTGACGAAGGCGGCGGCTTCGCTGAGCGTGCGGAACTTGCGCCTTAACTCCACGCACCACACCGCCCGCGCCTGGCCCATGCCCGCGCCGCGGGCGCGGGCCCAGCGATCGCCTTGCCCATTGCGATTCAATTCCGCCGCCACGCGCTGCGCGTGAGCGGCGACGCGCCGCTTGCGTTCCCGCCGCCATGCGGCGTTGGCGGCGCGCCAGCTTTTTTGAATGGGCCGAAGGTCCGCGACTTCAAGCCCGAGCTTTTTGAACAGTTCCCGTGCATCCGTTGCCCGCCGGGGCCCAAGCCCCAATTCCAGTACCACCATGATGTCTGCCCCGCAAAAAATGACAGCCCAAACAAATACCTGACAACTGGATAACATTCTATCAGCAGAATAGTATTATTCAATTATCTATGTTCGTATTTTGTTCTGGACAATCCAGCGTGGCGCGGGTACAGAAGTAAATAGCGATGAAGCAGCCAATCCCCCTCATCCCCCCGTCACGGTTCACTCCTCACTCATCACGGCGGAGCAAATTCCAATGAGTCAACCGGTAACCATCATGGGCCGGCGTTTCGCGGCCATCCGCCGGGAGCGCTACCTCACGCAGGAGGAATTCGCCCAGCGGCTCGAAATGTCCCCGGCCAACGTCCGGCGGCTTGAGCAATCAGAAGTCAGCGGCATGCAGGTCAAGAACTTCCGCAGACTGGCGACCTTGCTCGATCTGGCCCCCGATGAATTGCGCCAACGCATCGGCGCGCCGGCGCCGTTGAAATCGCAAACGCACACGACGGCGGAATCGGATGCCGACGCCCCGGCTCATGCGAACATCCGCCCGAAGGATGAACGGCCCGATCCGCCCGTGCATGGCCCTGATTTTCCCACCGGCATCGGCGCGGGGAAAACGCCCGTGGTGGACGTGGCGCACTTTCATGGCGTATCCGCCGCCCGCGTCGAGCAGCGCACCGAAACGCATCGCGGCAATGCCCCGGCTCCGGCAGGCCCGTCCCGGCGATTCGCCGTCACCGTCGATGGCGACTGCATGGAGCCCCGCTACCGCCACGGCGACGTCGTTTTGTTCTCGGTGGAGGCCGCCGAGCGCGAGGGAATCATCGACGGAAAAAACTACTTCCTCCAATTCGCCGACGGCGAAAACACCTTCAAGCGCGTCTTCCCCGATCCCGACAACCGCGAGCTGCTCATCCTCAAATGCTGGAACGAGAAATACGCCCCGCGCATCATCGAGCGCTCCCGCATCAAGCTCCTGGCCCGCGCGGTCTTTCGGATGCTGCCCGATGAATGAAGACGGCAAAATATGCAAATGCGGCCCCGAAGCAAAGACGGGGGGAAACCACGAATAGGCACGAATGCACACGAATGAAGGCGAGCGATTCAACCCATTTGGCAACCTGAGCGCGTTTTGGTCATTTCCCAATTTCCGCTTTGGATTTGTTTCGGATTTCGTGCTTCGGATTTCGGATTTTGCGCTGCATTGGACCAAAGGCCATGAATGTATTCTCCCACTGGCTCCTCCACCGCTCCGGCTTACTCGGTATCCCCTGGCCCGCTGGCGTTGCCGATGCCGCGGGGCTGCCGGTCGCGGCGCTCCAGGCGATGGCGGACGCCGGCTCGCTCGCCCACACCAGCCGCAGCGCGCGCGGCTACCTCGCCCGCGCGATGAAAGTCAGCGTGCGCGAACTCGAGGCGCTGGCGGACGGGCGCACGCAATGGATCGCCGACGAGCGAATATTGGACATTGATCGTCTCTCGCCCACCTGCCTGCGGCCAGACCTTGGCGCCGCCCTCGTCCCCACTCCCTGCGCGATTCATCGCGGCATGCCCATCCTCGGCCGCGTCGCCCCAACTGGCATCGTCGAGCACTTCGACGCATGGACCCCCGAAGACGGCCCCCGCCTGCCCGTCCGCTACCCCGGCCTGCCCGATGCTTTCGCGGTGGAACTCGCCGGGGATGTGCCGCCTTACAGCGCCGGCATGTGCCTGGCGTTTCAACTCGTGCCGCCGGGGGAATTGGCGGATCAGGAACTTGCATTGCTCACGAGAAGCGATGCCGGGGAAACCCAACTTTGCCGGGTTTGCAGGGAAGAGCCGATGCAGCTTCGGCTCCAAGGTTGCGGCGCTTCCCAGCGCGATTTAATCGTGGCAATGGCGGATATCGTTCGGGCCGCGAGAATTCTCGGCGCGCACCTCCGGCCCGCGACGCGCGTCCAGGTTAACTCGGAAAATGCATGATTAACCACGAAGACACTCAGAGCGGGCGGGCCCGCAACCCAAAGAAAGAGGGAAACCACGAATGGACACGAATGCACACGAATGAAGATAAATTATTCGTGCTCATTCGTGGCAGTCTTCTCTCTCGACTTTCCAAATAATCCTGTCGAGGATGCAATACCGCGCAATCGCGCGCCCTTGCAGGCAGCGAAAGCCGATTTCAGAATTTCAGAATTATGCCTAGTGCATTGTCACGCAATGATTTTGGGGTAAATCACTAGAGTTTTACCCGCATTTGGAAGCATGACAATGCACTAGATTTTATTTGACAAGATAAAATGTGCCGATTATGATGCCGCTCAACCAATCGGCATCGGGAACCGATTGCGTCCCGTCCCGTCCCGTC
>DASRLH010000111.1:0-4394 GCA_035648595.1 Tepidisphaeraceae bacterium | reverse complement strand
GTTGTGGGTTGTGGGTGGTGGGTGGTGTGTTGCTGGTTTGCGCATCGGAGACTTCGGTCGAGATGACGGGCAGGGACACGCTGGGCAACGCCGCGGGCGCGGAGCGCGCGGGTTGCGAAATATTGGGGGGAAGCGCGGGATCGGCAGCCCACCCATCGGCCATAAATTTCGCCAGCTCAAGTGTGCTGACGTACAGGCGATGGCCGAACTCCTCGAATCGACAGCATCGGCCGGAGGTGGCGCAAATGGGCCGTCGCAGGTCGATCGCGTCCTGCAAGTCCGAATACACCAACTCGACGGCCAGGCGAACTTCGGGCCGGGCGGCGGCGTCCATCACGGCTTGGCGCAATTGCAATTCGAGTTCCATGGAAAGAAGCCCTTGTCCACGCCGGGGCAGAGCGGCTCCCACGGGTTCGCGGAGGCAAGGGACGGTTAGGCCGCGCCACCCCGGATCGGCAGCGCGATCCGCAATAATCCCGATCGCCCCCAATCCAGGGCGGCGCGAGTACGCTCTGCCCCGGCGTGGACCGCCCTCTGGCACGCTGCGAAATCGCCTGCTTGAAAACCCTCCGCGCATTACCACAATACCCCGCTTCGCGCTCTTATGATACTTGGCGGGTTCGCGACGCCGGCGCCAGGGTGGACGTATGGTTCGCCTCTACGGGATCGGGTTTGTTTATGCAAAAGTTACTCGTTGCCAATCGCAGCGAAATTGCCATTCGCATTTTTCGGGCGGCAACGGAATTGGGCCTGGGAACCGTCGCGGTCTATACGTTCGAGGACCGCTTCTCCCTGCACCGATTCAAGGCCGATGAGGCATACCTGATTGGGCCGGCGGAGGGGGGCGCGCCGGTCAAGGGGTATCTGGATATCCTGGCGCTGATTGCCATCGCCAAGGCGCATGGGGCGGACGCCATTCATCCGGGATATGGGTTTTTGGCCGAAAATGCGGATCTTTCGCGGGCGTGCCAGGAAAATGGGATTACGTTTGTCGGGCCGACGCCGGAGCTGCTGGCGGAGTTTGGGGATAAGACGGCCGCCAAACGGCTGGCAAAACAGGCCAATGTTCCCACGCTTCCCGGCACGGAGCATGGGCTGAGCGATCCGAAACAAATCAGCGCGGCGGCAAAAGAAATCGGTTTCCCCATCATCGTCAAGGCGAGCTTCGGCGGCGGCGGACGCGGGATGCGCGTCGTGAAATCCGCCGGCGAACTGATGCCGTTGCTGGAAGAGGCGCAGCGCGAAGCGGGGGCGGCGTTCGGGCGCGGGGAGGTTTTCGTCGAGCGATTCATCGGGCGGGCCAAGCACATCGAAGTGCAAATCCTGGGCGATCAGCACGGCAACCTGGTGCATCTGTGGGAGCGCGACTGCTCGGTGCAACGCCGGCATCAGAAGGTCGTGGAGATCGCGCCGAGCATCAATCTGCCCTTGAGCCTGCGCCAGGAGATTTGCGAATCGGCCGTGAGGCTTTGCAAGGCCGCGAATTATCAAAATGCGGGAACTGTCGAGTTTCTGCTGGACCTGGATCGCCATGAGTTTTTCTTTATCGAGGTGAATCCGCGCATTCAAGTCGAGCATACGGTGACGGAAGTGGTGACCGGCATCGATCTGGTGAAGAGCCAGATTTTGGTGGCCCAGGGTTTCAAGCTGCATGAAGCGCCGCTGAACATCCCGCCGCAGGAGAAGATTCAGACCAACGGCTGCGCCATTCAGTGCCGGATCACCACCGAAGACCCGGAAAATAATTTCATTCCCGATTATGGCCGATTGACGACGTACCGCTCGCCGGGCGGATTCGCGGTGCGGCTGGACGGGGGCAACGGGTTTGGCGGGGCGGTGATTACGCCATATTTCGATTCGCTGCTGGTGAAGGTGACGACCTGGGGCGCGACGTTTCAGGAGAGCATTTTGCGGATGGATCGCGCCCTGCGGGAATTTCGCGTGCGCGGGGTGAAGACGAATATTCCGTTTCTGGAGAACCTGCTGGCCCATCCGCAGTTTGTGAGCGGGGACGCCAACACGACCTTTATCGATAACACGCCCGAGCTATTCCGCTTCCGCGCCAGGCGGGATCGGGCGACGAAGATACTGGCGTACCTGGGGGATGTGATCATCAATGGCCGGCCGGATGTGAAGGGGAAGGTGGTGGCGAACCGTGAATTCCCAGAGCCGGTGGTGCCGGCTTACAAGAAGGGAACGCCGCCTCCGCCGGGGCTTAGGAACAAACTGCTGGAGATGGGACCCGAGAAGTTTTGCCACTGGGTACGCGAGCAAAAGAAGTTGTTGTTCACGGATACCACCATACGCGATGCGCACCAGTCGCTGTTGGCGACGCGCGTGCGGACGTATGACATCCTGAATGTCGCGGATGCGGTGGCGCATCTGGTGCCGGATTTGTTCAGCCTGGAGATGTGGGGCGGGGCGACGTTCGATACGTCCATGCGTTTTCTCCAGGAAGACCCGTGGGATCGGCTCGATCAGCTTCGGGCCCGCATTCCCAACATCCCTTTCCAAATGTTGCTGCGTGCGAGCAACGCGGTGGGATATACCAATTACCCGGACAACGCGGTGGTGGAGTTCACCAAGGCGGCGGGCGCGCATGGGATTGATGTGTTCCGCATTTTCGATTCGCTCAATTGGGCCGCCAACATGAAGGTGGCGATCGAGGCGGTGCGCGGGCAGACATCCGCGATCTGCGAAGCCGCGATTTGTTATACCGGCGATATTCTCGATCCCAAACGCACCAAGTACAGCCTGAAGTATTACGTCGAATTGGCCAGGGAACTGGTGAAGATGGGCACGCACGTTCTTGGCATTAAAGACATGGCGGGCCTGTGCAAGCCTTACGCGGCCTATGCGCTGGTGAAGGCGCTGAAGGAGGAAGTGGGCGTGCCGATCCACTTCCATACGCACGATACCAGCGGCATCAACGCCAGCACGCTGCTGCGCGCTGCGGATGCCGGGGTCGATGTGGTGGATTCGGCGCTGTCTTCCATGAGCGGCATGACCAGTCAGCCGAATCTCAATTCGCTGGTCGCGGCACTGCAACATACCGAGCGTGATTCGGGGCTGGATTTGGATGCGCTCAACCGCCTGAGCGATTACTGGGAGGCGGTGCGCGAACATTACTATCCATTCGAGGAGGGGATGAAAGCGCCGACCTCCGAGGTGTATCACCACGAAATGCCCGGCGGGCAATACACCAACCTGCGCCAGCAGGCCAAGAGCCTGGGCCTTGATGGCCGGTGGCGCGACATCGCCGACGCCTACGCGCAGGTGAATCAACTGTTCGGCGACATTGTGAAGGTCACGCCATCGAGCAAGGTGGTGGGGGACTTGGCGCTGTTCATGGTGACCAACGGGCTGTCGGCGATGGATGTGCTGACGCCGGATCGCAAGCTCAATTTTCCGCGCAGCGTGGTGGAGATGATGCAGGGCCAGCTTGGCCAGCCCGAAGGCGGGTGGCCGAAGGTTTTGCAAAAGATCATTCTCGATTCCGCCGGCGCCAAAGCCGCCAAGGGGCGGCCAGGCGAGAAACTCCCGCCCGTGGATTTTACCGCAATCAAGAAAAAGCTGGAGGCCGAAACCGGGCACGAAGTGCGGGATGTGGATGTGCTCTCGTACGTGATGTACCCGCAGGTATATCTCGACTACGACAAGCACCTCAAGCTCTATGACAACACGAGCGTCATCCCGACATCCGCCTTCTTCTACGGCTTGCAGAGCGGCGAAGAGATCAGCGTGGAGATCGAGCCGGGCAAGGTGCTGATCCTTCGCTATCTCACCTTCGGGGAGCCGCACGAAGACGGCACGCGCACGGTGTTCTTCGAGCTCAACGGCCAGCCGCGCGAAGTGAACGTCCCGGATCGCGCGCTGGAGGGCAACCTTCACAAGCAGCCCAAGGCCGACCCGGATGATCCAGCGCACATCGCCGCGCCGATGCCCGGCAAGGTGGCGACCGTGGCGGTGAAGAAAGGGCAGGCGGTGAAGGAAGGGGAGCGGCTGTTGAGCATCGAAGCGATGAAGATGGAAACGGCCGTCTATTCGCCGCGCGCCGCCAAGATCGCGGATGTGCTGGTCAAGCCGGGAGCCATCGTTAGCGCGCGGGATCTACTGATCGTGTTGGAGGGATGAGGCGGGTTGTGCTGTGCATCGGAATTTAGTGGGATGAGTCTCGTTACCGTATCACGGGCATCTCGCCCGTGCCGATGACGTGGGAGACGAGGAATGACGGTCTTGCCAATCTTAAAGCAATCCGCACGGGCGGGACGCCACAGGCGTCCGGGATATGGCAAGTTTACGCGAATGGGTTCCAATGAGCCAAGGGAGAGCGTGGACAATAGGCAGGGGATCGCAGCGACGGCGGTTCCATGCGCGCATGCGGCGGCGTCGCC
>DASRLH010000110.1:0-2494 GCA_035648595.1 Tepidisphaeraceae bacterium | reverse complement strand
CATGATGAGCGACAAAGGACGGCAGGTGACCGCCGCCCTACACGCGGCACGCGAGGCAAACATCGAAAAACTATCACAAGCGGCATAAATCACCTGGAAATCTTGCCAAAAAAACCAGAGACTGCATGATATCCTTGAAGGCACGAAGAAATATGGCTCTCCGCGAAAGCCGCTGACTCTTGTGTATGGCCATCACCCGAACAGATGCAAGACTCTGAGCCGAAAATGGTCGAAGTTGTGCATCCCGCACGCACGCCACAAGATGGTTCGTAAGCCGCGATTGAAGCCTTCGGTGCGGCCGTCGCTGGCGGATTTCCTGTAAGGTGAGTCGCATTGATCGCCGATTTGCATTCCCTGATCGGTAGCGTGCGCCGTCTGCCGCCTGCAATCATCGCCCATAGATCAACCTCATTCAACGCGCGTCAGTCAGGAACGCGGTCAGTCATTCGGTAACGGCACCGGCGCGATCATACCCGAAACACCGCCCCCATTTTCCGGCCCAACAGGGCATTGGCGCAGAGGATCGTAAGCGTCAGCAGCACCATTGCCCACACGCCCAGCGCGCTGGCGATGTACAAGCCGTCCCCCAGTCGCTGCGACAAATCCAGGATGGCTTTGGTGATCGGGTAGTAGTCCATGCGCTGCGCGAGGATGAGCGAATCACTGACTTCGAGCATGGCAAACGCGAACGCCAGCAGCCCGCC
Source organism: Tepidisphaeraceae bacterium (assembly GCA_035648595.1). Taxonomy (GTDB): domain Bacteria; phylum Planctomycetota; class Phycisphaerae; order Tepidisphaerales; family Tepidisphaeraceae; genus RYN-428. The sequence goes on along the minus strand of DASRLH010000110.1, from coordinate 1,790 downwards.
GGCGATGAGATTGGCGAGAATCAGCGGCACCGTAATCCGCGCCAGCACCGTGCGGCGCGGCGCGCCCAGATTTGCGGCGGCGAGCTCCAAATCGCGCGGCGTCTGCTGCAACCCCGCCACCGCCGACCGCACTACATACGGCAGCCGCCGCGCCGCGTAGGCCAGAATCAGCACCACCGTCGGCCATTCCAGCACATCCAGAAAACGCGGCGTGCGGTCGCCGAGTTTTTTCTTGATGGCGATGCTGATCGCCAGATACCCGAATGAAAGCACCAGCCCCGGCACCGCCAGGGGGAGCATGCTCAAGGAATCGATGATCCATCGGCCCGGCACATCGCTGCGCACGATGATGATTGCCGCGCACAATCCGACGATCAGCGCCAGCCCCATCGCTCCGCCGGCGTAGCGGATCGAGTTCCAGACGCTGGGCAACGCCAGCTCGTCCAGCAGCGCGGCGTGGTAATGGTTGAGCGTCCAGTAAGCGGGGAGGATGGATTTATACCAGCCGCGCGTCGAGCAGAGGCTGGTGATGATGACGGACAGATGCGGCAGCACCGCCAGCAGGAACACGCCGCCCACCGCCAAGGTCGCCAGCCAGGCTTTCCCACCTCGAAGGCGCCGCTCGGTGGATCCGGTGGAGGCTTTGGTGGTGGCCGCGTCGAAGGGCCGGCCCATGACGACTTTCCCGATGATGTACAAACACGCCGACGCTCCCAACATTACCACCACCAGCGCGAACGGCAGGGGGCTGGAGGCCACCTCCGTCAACTGCTCGAAGATTTGCACGGGCGTAATCGTGTAATAGTTGAACATCAACGGCGTACCGAGTTCCGTGAAGCTCCAGATCAACACCAATGTGCAGCCGGCAAACAGGCCGGGCCGGATGAGCGGCATCGTGATGTTGGCAAAGATTTTCCAGCGGCCGGCCCCCAGATTCGCCGCCGCCTGCTCCATTGCCGGGTCGATGTTGGCCAGACTGGCTTGGAGGTTCAGCAGCATAATCGGATATAGCCCCAGCGCTTCGACGACGATTACGCCCGCCAGGCGATATCGGCCTATCCAGTCAATCCCTGATGGGCCGGCGCCCAGTATCTGCGAGAGCGGCCCGTATCGCCCCAATACCATCCGCACGCCAATCGCCCCCACAAACGGCGGCAGCACCAGCGGCACCAGCAGCAGCCCCGAAAGCAGCCGGCGCAGCGGAAACTCATATCGCACTGTCAACACCGCCAGCGGTAGCGAAAGCAAGAGCGTCAGCCCCGTCACAAAAACCGCGACAATGCCGGCGTTTACCAGTCCCCGCACCAGCATTGGATCGCTGAATACCAGCCGGACATAGGCGAAAGTGAAATGACCATCCCCGCCGATGAATCCCGCCGCACATACCTGCGCGATGGGCCAGATCAGGAAGATTGCGAAGAACGCGTAAAGGCCGGTGGCCATCGCGAGATGGGATGGGCGGGCGCGGGAAAAGCGCGTGGGAATCCTCCGCGCGCCCAACCGGGGACGATTGGCTGACTTTGAGAATTGCCGTGGGCTTGTCGTCATCGAGCGCCGGCGCAACTCTATGCGGATTTGAAAGCGCCGCGTTCAATATAGCCTCGAACATCATCGAGCGCAATGGAATCCTCCGCCATTACGTGTCCCGTGGGTGCGTGGCGTGTTTTGCGGCAGGAGGCGGGTACAATGGGTTGTGGTGCGTCCCGGGTCGGGACGCGAATCAAAAAAGGAGTTTGCCATGGTTGACAAGGCACGGATGTCTGCTCGTGAAACGGCGCGGGCGCGCGTGA
>DASRLH010000109.1:0-5294 GCA_035648595.1 Tepidisphaeraceae bacterium | reverse complement strand
GGTCATGGGCGGGCTGGCGGGGGGCTTCGCGCTTGGCGCTGGCATGCCAATCGTGGGCGTCGGGGTGGTAAGCGTGGCGCTCGTCGTAGTATCCGCCATGCCAGCCATGGGATTGGTCGTAGTAGCCTTCGTGTCGAAAGCCGCTGTCATCCATGAGCACGACGGATTGCGGCTGATCCTGATGATGCTCGTGGCCGCAACCGGCCAATAGCAATGTGCCGACGCTCAACGCCGGCAGGAACAATCCGCTCGCCAAGCGATATCGTATCCTTGTCATTCTCGTCACCTGTGTTAAACCAAATCCCATTCGAATGAGGCAGTCGTGCCTGCATTCATGCGGTCAACGATTGCCGCCGGGCACAAGATAGAGGAGGGATGGCATTGCTGTGAACCAGGATTCCGGCAAAAATTTCGGGAGCACAGGCGTCGATCCTTTTCGACGGGTTCGATGCGACAGTTTCAATGCCACGGCGTACGCGCTATCATTCATCATCCCAACCCGGTGGTTCGATAAGGAGGAATATGGGTCCTGGTGAAATTGAGGAAATCCTGTTCGAGGAGCCGTTCCGGCCTTTTCAGGTGACCCTGGCGAGCGGCGACCGTTTCATCGTCAATAATCCCCGGCGGGCGATTATTTCGGGCCTTTCGCTGGTACTGGGGCTACATGACGATCCGGCGGCGCGTTCGGGAAGCCGGCTGAAGATTATCTCGATTCCTAATATTGTCATGGCCGAGCACATCGACCGGCCGCCGCCGCCAGGCAGGCGCCGGCGAAAGTGAGTTGTTGAAGTTGAGCGGTTCCGGTTCCTTTGCGAGCGCAAACAAACATGGCATCCCATACCCTCACGGCATTCCCCGAAGAACTGCTGGCGGCCAAGAAGCAGATCCGCGAGCGCGCCCGCGCGTACGGGCTGGACTTCTTTCCCGTCATCTTCGAGATGTGCGATTACGAGCAGATGAACCAGATTGCCGCTTATGGCGGTTTCCCGCAGCGTTATCCGCACTGGCGGTTCGGGGCGGAATACGAATCGATCCGCAAACGCCATCATTATGGCCTGGGCCGCATCTATGAGATGGTCATCAATAATGATCCGTGCTACGCCTACCTGCAGGAATCCAATCAGCTCGTCGATCAAAAGCTGGTGATCGCGCATGTGTACGGGCACGCGGATTTCTTCAAGAACAATCTGTGGTTCAGCCAGACGAACCGGAAGATGATGGATGAGATGGCGAACCACGCCACCCACGTCCGCCGGCACATCGAGAAGCATGGGTACGACCTGGTCGAGAAGTGGATGGACGTTTGCCTGTCCATCGAGCACCTGATCGATCCGCACAGTATGTTCATGCAACGCGGCCCCAACGATCCCCGTCATGAGCAGCCCAGGCGAGAGGAGAACGAGCTCACGAAGTTCAAAAGCAAGGATTACCTCGATCGCTGGATCAACCCGCCCGCGGTGATGGAGGCCGAGGCGAAGAAGCTGCGCAGCGAGCGGGAAAAAGTCCGCCGCAGCACGCCCAACCGGCCCACGCGGGATGTGCTGCTGTACCTGCTGGAGCATGCCCGGCTGGAGGATTGGCAGGCCGACTGCCTGGGGATGGTGCGCGAGGAGAGCTATTACTATGCGCCGCAGGGAATGACGAAGGTAATGAACGAAGGATGGGCCTGCGTGACATCCGATGCGCTGCTGTTCACCGATCGCGGCGTGCTGCCCATGGGGGATATCGTGAACGATCGTGCCGGCGTGCGGGTGAATGACGGGCAGGGGATGCAACCGGTGCGGGATTGGGCGCGGTTCGAGGACCGCGAAACGGTCCGGGTGCGCACGCGGCGTGGCTTGGAAATTGAAGGTTCGACAACCCATCGCCTGCTTTTGCCCGACCAAAACTGGCGCGCCTTGGGCGAAATAAAAGAGGGAGATCGGGTCGCGATCACCGGCGGCGCGAATGTTTGGGCGGCCGAACCCGTCCAACTGAATTGGGAAACGAAACGCCGCATCACGCTGACGGACGCCGCCGAGAATGCGGGAGTTTGCATTGATACGATCCTTCGCTTCCGCGAGGGGCGCTACGTTCGACGGACCGCGCAGGTAGCGGGCGCGGTTGCCGACTACGATGTGAATCTGGCCACAGCCACGATCATGCATAACAAGCGCCGCGTGGTGGGCGTTCCCAAGGTGGTGGACGCGAGCTTCGCGGCTTTCCTCGGATATCTGACCGGCGACGGCCACATCAGCGAAACCAAGCGCGTGATCGGTTTGACCACGGGTGACGAGGAGCAAGCCGACCGGTTCGCGCAACTCACCGCCGAACTTTTCGGAATCACGCCGCGCAAGAAATGGGACGAGAGCCGATGGCGAATTTTGTTCAGCTCCGAAACCGTCAAGGACTTCCTCAAGCACCTTGGGATGAAGACCGGCGTGTGCGCGCGCGAAAAGGTGGTTCCCGATTGCATTCTCCGTTCGCCCAGGGACGTGGTCGCCGCGTTTCTGCGCGCATACTTCGATTGCGACGGATATGCCGGCAGGCAGGGCGCCATCCTCTCCACGTCAAGCACGGCGATGAGCAAGACGGTCCAGTTGCTGCTGCTCAATTTTGGAATTCTCTCCAGCCGCCGTCCGCACAAAGATGGTTGCTGGCATGTGCACATTGCCGGCAAATCGGCAAGCGTCTTTCATCGCGAGATTGGCTTTGGTCTGACGCGCAAGCAAGCCGCGCTAGGTCAGTACATCGAGGGCCATCGTTGGTACAAGGAGGAGACGTGGGAGGATGAAATTGTGAGCATCGAGCGCCGCCGCGCGGATGTTTACGATGTCACGGTGGAGCAGACGCACCGATACGCCGCGCAGGGTTTCGTCAATCACAACAGCTTCTGGCACTCCACGTTGATGACGAAACATTTTGTGGATGCCAAGGAAATCATCGATTACGCCGATCATCATTCCGGCACCGTTCACATGCCGCCGGGCAACTTCAATCCATATAAGATCGGCATCGAGCTATTCCGCGACATCGAGGACCGCTGGAACAAGGGAAAGTTTGGCAAGGAATACGACGAAGCCAAAAACCTGGGCGAACGCGAGAAGTGGGACAAGGGCCTGGGCCTGGGCCGGGAAAAAATATTCGAGGTGCGGCGGGTCTACAACGACGTCAACTTCATCGACGAATTCATGACCCCTGAATTCATCGAGAAGCACAAGTTCTACCAATACGGCAAAGACCCGCACACCGGCCAGTTGCGCATCATCAGCCGCGATGCGCAGCGCATCAAGCAGACGATGCTCTACCAACTGACGAACATGGGCCAGCCGTTCATCTACGTGGTGGACGGCAACTATTGCGATCGCGGCGAGCTATACCTGGCCCACAAGCACAACGGCCTGGACATCGAGATCAAGTTCGCCATCGAGACGCTCAAGAACGTCTATCAGGTCTGGAAGCGGCCGGTCCACCTGCAAGCCCGCATCGATGATGACATGATCCTGTTCACCTACAATGGCGAGCAACCCAAGCAGCAGACCATCCACGATGATCTGCCCAAGCCGGCACATCAAATATAGCGAGCGCGCCGACGGTGGCCCGGTTGACAGTTTTTGGCACGCTTGCTAGCATTTTTGAGTCGATTGACGTAATCGTGGTTTGCACTTGATTGATCGCGTGGGGCGCCTCGCGTATTGCATTTTTTTGAAGCATCCGGTTCGCTTCGCCCAGATCCGTTCCGCACAACAATCGGGAGGAAAAAATGCTCGCCTCCCAATTTCTGGAGTTATCCTACCAGGCCGCCGCCCTCGCGGGGGCGCAGGTACCGGGATCTGGTTCCGAGATTCAAAGCACCCAGGTCGATTTCAGCAACACCATCGAAGTGACCAACCTCAGCCTGTACGACACCAGCGGCAATCTGATTGTTAGCCGGGTGGTCACGTCCGCCCTCGGCGCGCAATATCCGGGCACGGCGCCCGAGCCCAATGGCATTTTGGCTTTGGCGGCGATATTGTTCGGACTTCTCGTCCGCCCTCGCGCGGCATCCGTGGCCACTTTCATTCATGGGAGCAGCAAATGAAGGCATCTGTTTTTTCGGGAACAAGGGATCGCAACCGCCGCTTCAAGACCACCGGCAACCGACGATGTGTTGAACGGTTGGAAACTCGCCGATTGCTGAGTGCGGCTGTGTCGTTTCCGCAGGTGGTCGGCTATCCGGGCATTGCCGATGCGAACCATATCGCCGTGGCGGATCTCAACGGGGATGGCAGGCCCGATATTGTCGTCATCGGACAAACCGATAGCGCCACGCCGCAAACTGAAGTTGCCGTTTATGTGAACAAGGGAGATGGCACCTTCGGCGCGCCGATCGTCCTGCCGTATTCGGCGCGAACCGCGGATGCGGTGGCGATCGGAGATTTCAACGGCGATGGCGTGCCGGATATCGCGGTGGCGAGTTTCCAGGATGCCAGCGTTTCGGTTTTCCTTGGCGCCGGAGTCATCGTGGGGAGCCCCGCGCCCTCGTTCCAGCCGCCGGTGACGACAACCTTCGGCACTCCATTCACGGGCGGCACGGGGCTGACGTACATGCAGACCGGCCATTTCGGCACGTCCAGCGATGGGCTGGTTGTTACGGATTCGACCGACGACAAAACCCTGGTCTTGATCGGCTCAGGCGGCGGCCATTTCCGGACGCCGTTCCCGATTCTGAATGCGAACGGACAGAATTTCAACGCCGGCACCTTCGTGCTCGCGGATTTCAATGGCGATGGAATCTCCGATATCGCGTATGCCGGGGGCCCTGGGGTGGTCGTGCAATTTGGAACCAGCGGCGGGGCGTTTCTTTCCAGCAGCGCTTTTAGTTATCCGGTGACCGGCATACCTCAAGTCATGACGGCCGGCGTACTGACCAGCAGCGGCAAGCCCGATCTCATCGTCGCGACCGACACCGTCACAAATACATTCAATCATACCGATTACGTGAACGTGCTGCTCAATAACGGCGGCGGGTCGTTTGCGCCGGCCGTGAATTACTCACTGAGCCATGTGCCCAACGCGATCACGCTCGGCGATTTCAACGGCGATGGCAGCCTCGACGTCGCCACCGAAGATATCGGCGGCAATCTGGATGTTTTCCAGAACACCGGCGCGGGCGCGCTATTGGCGCCCGTGAGTTTCGACGCCGACAGCGGAACCATATTCCAAATGGTGGGCGCCGATCTGAACGGCGACGGGAAAGCGGATATCGCCGCCGCCGGCATCGACGGCATCGGCGGCCTTCAATACAGCGACAGCGTGTTGACCTTCATTGAAGG
>DASRLH010000108.1:0-6014 GCA_035648595.1 Tepidisphaeraceae bacterium | reverse complement strand
GTAATTGTTTAGCGTCCTTCCACCCCTGCAAATTTCCGGGTGGCGGCGAGGAGGGGCAAGATATCAGGCGTGAGGGTCGCGGATCAGCCGGTGTCGGGCACAAGCGATGGAGCGGCCCCCGGTGAACAAAGCAAATGGCTGAGCCATTGGAAAGGTTGTGTCGCGTTCTTCAGTGCAGTCCCCCAGATGCTACAGAGGATGCTTTGCGCCGCGGCTCCGGTTGGGGTTCGGCTGCCGCCCCAGACCTTGCGGTTGGTGATCGGGTTGCGCAGCGCCTGCTCGGCGCGATAGTTGGTGGCGTCGATCGCCGGGCGCTTGAGGAAGGTGAACAGGTGATGCTGCTGGCGATACAGATGCCCGGCGAAACGCTCGTTGATCGCGTTGGTCTTGGCCGGCTCGCAGAGCCCGGCCACCCGCGCCCTCAACGCGCGGGCCTTGCGTTGCGCGGTGGCGGCCGTGATGTCGCCGGCATCCCGGCGGTCACGCGTCAAGAGAGCCTCTTGCAGGATGTCCTTGATCCGCCGAGGAAAGACCACCGCGCCCCCGCGGGCGGTTTGAAGAATCTCCTTGCTCCGCCGCAGCAGGTGAGCGATGCAGGTCTGGTGCCGGGCCTTGAAGAAACGCTGGTAAGGCGCCCAGCCGCCGTGAATCAGCGTGCCCGAATAGTCGATGGGCAGCAGCCGGGCGGTGGCCTTGATGCCGCGCTGGCGAGCGATCAGGAACGCGACGGCATCCTGCGTCACCGCCACATGCAGCCAGTGCGACATCCCGCCCACACGCCAGCCGGTTTCATCGGGCACCGCCCAGGGAGACTTGGGCAGATGCGCAAGAATCCGGTGATACTGCGGCAGGCAACGGCCCGCCGACCGGAGCATTGCCTGGCAAACCCCGCCGCGACTGAGTTGGATGCCAAACGCGATGGAAAAGAAGTTGCTGATCTTCCCGTGGGAGAGTCCCGCCTGCTTGTTGAGTTGCACGATGGCGGCCTGCGCGTCGGGGCCCAGTTGCGAAGCACAGCATCCCAAGGCGTCGGAGGTCTGCAAGGGATGGCGGCCCTGCACCCGCTTGCCGCATCCGCTGCAATGCCCCACATGCACGTTGAACTGCCGGTGAATCGGCTTGACCGGAATCTCGGTCTGGAACTGCGGCTCGATCTTGTCCAGTTGCAGCGCGCCGGCGCAAAGCGGGCAGTGCACCGGCAGCGGGGCGTCCAACACCTCGTCGATCTTCGCGGGAGCGGACCGATGGGCCTTGGTTCCGTAATCCTCCCCGGCCTTGCGCCCCGGCGGCTTGGGATCGGCCTGGCGCTTGCCGCCGCGACGAAGCCGCATTGTTGCATGCTCAGCAGTCATCGGCACGGGCGAGGCGCCCGTGATACGTTAAAATCTGGAGCCCGCGAATGGCGTGAGATCGTGAATTACGACATCGAAGGGAGTTCGTGGCCGCGGGAGGTCAGGGGCGCATGACGCGTACGGCTATTTGCTTCACGACGCGATTCCAATGGCCAGCGCATAAATCGTTTCCCATCCGGTATTATCCAGCATGAGGAAATTGCGCACCGGATCATCATAGAAAACGCCGATCCCGCAGCATCCCAAAGATATGGCGGCGGCGGCGAGGCAGACGCGCTGGCCGGCGATGCCTGCCTCCAGGTGCGCCAGGCGATAGGCATCGGGCCCCGCGCCGGCGGTGAGCGTGTGAAGGTCGGCGACAAGAAAACAGATGGCGGCGGCCTGGCCGCACAGGGATTGCTCGACGTTGAGGAATTGCGTGTCGGGCCGGTAATTGCCCCTGCGAACCATCGCCAGGCGATCACCCTTGGGGTCGTAATACCACGCGCCCGCGTCCAACCCGGCCACCGCGTGCAGCACCCAGAATGGCCGCAGCAGCGCGATGTGCGGGCCGTCGGGCTGCATCGGCAAGACCGTGCCGCCGCGAAATGCCAGACGGTTGATCGCAAGGAATTGATCGCGCGAGATCGAATTGTCGGAAAACACCCGCGTGCTTCGCCGGGAGAGCAGGGCCTGGCGGATCGTGCGGCTTTGCGGCGCCTGGGCGTACGCGGGCGCGGGGCTTAAGCTCGTTGGCGCCATCGGTGAGAGCTCGGTGAGGGGCGGGCGGATCACGCGCACCGGCATGCCGGGCGCGACGCAATCCTGGTGGATCGCCACGATCGAGCCATAGGGGACGTATTTGGGCGACAGCGGCGACCGCGCGATTGGCGCCAGTCCGCCGCGCGGGGATAAGGCGGCGCTTTCGGGAAGCGGGCATGTCGCGTCGTCGGCCCAGATGACCATCGCCTGCACGGCTTCGGCCGCGCCAAAATCAGCGTCCGGCGCCAATCCAATCAACTCCCGCGTGGTGCTGTCGTTGATCTGTAGGCGCGTCATCGTCTGAACGCCCAGCCCATTGCCGGCGGCGACGAGATTCTCAATCACATGCCCCGCGTCGAGCAACGCGATGCGATAGCCGCGCGCGCGATAACGCCATGCCGACCGCCAGAAAATCGTCGAGACCAATAGCGCGGCGGGCACGGATTTGAGGAAGTTGAGGTCGGGCCGGCCGCGCTTGATGGTGGCCAGCGTGATCGCGCCGTCGCGCATCTTGCGAAGGGCGAATTCCTTCACGCTATAGTGATACAGCCCCGGCTCAAGCCCCTCGATCCCGAACGCCGCCACGTAAATCTCATATGGATAAAGCGCGCCGCTGCTCGGGCAGGTGCGCAGCCAGGGGGCCATGCGGGTGGCTTCGGTTTGCACCGCCAGTCCGTTGGCCAGGTAGAGCCAACTCGCCAGCGTCTTAAGATTCTGCGGCGGATTGCGCTGGCTGTCGGGGACGGCGTTAAGCCCTTCGCTCAACACGGCCGCCGCCGACACCGGCGCATCGAGCACCGACGTCGGCAGCGCGGCTTTCGCCAGCCCCTCGAATTGCCGATACAACGCCGGCTTAATGGGCAAATCCAGCGCCATCGGATTGGCCCGCACCGACTGGGGCGTGAGCTTGCTGGCGCGGTGATATTCCATCACCCGCTCAACGCGCTCGAGAATGTCGCGGGGCAGGCGAAGCATATGCACAAAAATACAGAAGGATTAAACACTGACACATGACGCCCGGAGGCGGGGCAAAAATCCGAAATCCGAAGCACGAAATCCGAAACAAAGTCAAAAAGCAAGAAAGGCGGAAAATTCAAAAAAATGCGTACGGAGGGCATCTTGTTTTGAGATTTCCTCCTTTGAGTTTTGATATTGTTTCGGATTTCGTGCTTCGGATTTCGGATTTTTCACCGTCAATGGCGTTGCGGCATGAGCCCGCTCCGGCCCAAATTCCTCAAAACAGTTGGTCCAGCACGTTCTCCATCGGCGTCTGCACACAGGTAAAGATCGGCGTATCGCGCAATGTATATTTACTGCTTTGCGTTTCCCGCAATTCCATCACCAGGTCCAGAAAATCCTTGGGTTCATCGGTTTCAAACGCCACCACGAATTCCTGGTCATCCAGGCCGAAGCTGTAGGCGGTGTTGAGCTTTACGCTGGGGTATTTGTTGCCGACGCGGATATGCACGTCCATGATTTTCTGGCGTTCTTCCAGCGGCATCAGATACCAGTCGCGCGTTTTCACGAAGGGGTAGACAAACAGGTATTTGCGCTTGCCGGGGATGATGTGGGTGCGGCTTTCGGGCGTGTGGAAGGGATCGAGCTTATCGACGTACATGCTCCGCTTGGTCATCGACAGCAAGTGGTGGGGCATTTGCAGGTAAGCGCCCAGCCGCGACTTGTTGATGTGTTGGCAATGCGCCTGGAACTCATCGGTGGAATGGCCGATGCGCCAGAGCAGGAAATCGCTGTCGGCGCGAAGGCCGACCGTGCTATAGGTCAGGCACAACAGGCCGGGCCGCTTTTGCTGGAAGAGGTTGAGAAACTCGCTGCGGGCCTGGAACTTTTCGTTGTCATTGAGCCGGCGGAAGGCCGGGTCCAGCTTATAGAACGCGAAGCTGACGTACTGGCGTTGCACCGCCGGCGCGCCGTCCGCCTGCGGTTGCCCGGCGGGTTGCGGGCGATCGGGGGCGGGGGCCGTCGTGGGAATTGTGGATTGTGTCATAATGCCTAAAGCGTATGACGATTCCTCATCGGCGGCAACACAGCGCGATGATGCGCGGGGAAGCGGAAGTGAGTGGCGAGCCGTCGTAGTTGCCGAACAGATAATCGATTTGCAAGCCATTGCGCTCCAGCAGGAGTTGCAGCTCGCGGGGGAAAATGTAGGTCATGTCGGCGGCATAATCAATGCCAACGACGCGATGCCCCGCCTGCGCCAGCGGAATCGCCGCTCGCGCGGTGCCGACCGCCAATTCAAGAATCTGTTGCTTCCTTCGCGGCAACTGCCCCATGAAAAACGGCACGTCCTCGTGGAGCATGCGATGGTGCGCATTTTCCGCGTCATAATATTCGGCGATGGCTCTGTATGGGCTGGTGGGCATGTTAACCGTTATGTGTCTCTGTGCCGGACCGCCAGGAACAAATCCGAAACTCGAAATCCGAAACAAATCCAGGATGAGTCTTCACCACGAAGCCACGAAGGCACTCAGCGCGGGCGAGCCCGGAACCGAAAAGAAAGAGGGGAGCCACGAATGGGCACGAATGCACACGAATGAAGACAGATTATTCGTGCCCATTCGTGGCAGTCCTCTCCGTCGATCTTACAAATATTCTTGCGGCCTCGACAAGATTTTGCAGGATATCTTCGAAGGAAATTCCGAAACCCGAATTCAGAAGTCCGAATTGAAGGCTTCGTGTCTTCGTGCCTTCGTGGTTAATCCGTTTTCTTCCTTTGAAGTTTGAGCTTGTTTCCGATTTCGAGCTTCGGATTTCGGATTCCCACCCCATCGGGCGTAGTTCCATCTAACCAGTGGTGGTGGCTCGCTGCCCATCATGGGCCAGTTGCATCCGCGTTGGCAGCGTTTGATTCGTCGCCTCATGTGCCATTCGGTGGGCGATATGCGTAAAGAGCGTTTGCCGCGCGCCGATCCGGTCGGCGGCTTCCATCGCCTCCTCCAGCGTGAAATGCGTCGTGTGTTTCTCGCGTTGCAAGGCGTCCAGCACCAGTACATCCAATCCTTCCAGCAGTGCGAATGATGATTCGGGGATTTTACTCACGTCCGTGCAATAGGCGAGGTTGCCGACGCGGAAGCCCAGGATCGGCAGTTGGCCGTGCAGAAGCGGAATGGGAATCCACGTTCGCCCGCCGATCTGGAACGGCCCGGAAATCGTCCGGCGAACCAGATGCGGGCGAAAGAGTTTGGAATCGGCCGGCGGCGCCTCGAACGCATATGCGAAGGCGCGGCCCAGCGCCAAGTGAGTGCGCTCGTCGGCCCATACATCCAGCGGCCCGCCGCGCAGGGCGTTGAATCGGCGAACGTCGTCCAGGCCCATGATGTGGTCGGCGTGTGCATGCGTGTAAACGACCGCATCGATTCGATCGACGCCGTTGGCGACGCATTGCAGCCGTAATTCCGGGCTGGTATCGACCAGCACGCGTGCGGCGGCATATGAAATCAGCGCGCTGGTGCGCGTCCGCCGATCGCGCGGATCGCTGCTCGAGCAGACTGCGCAATGGCACCCGATCATGGGGACGCCGGCGCTGGTGCCGGTGCCCAGGAAGAGGATTTCGATGGAGTCCAGGGGTTGATTGCGGTGCATCGATCGTGCCGCCGACAGTGTCACGCAAGCATCCATGCGATTCAAGGGCAACGGACCGTCGCGCGACGGCATGTGTTGCAGATCGCGGCGTTGCTTGACCCGCACCGCGCTCAACTCTAAAGTGCCGCCGTTTTCAGCAGCGTACGAAAGGGTGCGTGACAGTTTCGGCGAATCCTTCCCCCTCCCCCGGAGTACCGGGAGAGGAAAAAAGAGACGCCGCCGAAACGGTCACGCACCCTTTCGTACGCTGCTGAAAACGGCGGCACTTTAGAGTTGAGCGCGGTGCGGGTCAAGCAACGCCGCGATCTGCAACACATGCCG
>DASRLH010000107.1:0-6259 GCA_035648595.1 Tepidisphaeraceae bacterium | reverse complement strand
ACGCCATCGGACGCCCGAGCCATGCCTGCATAAATCCAACCTCAACCGCCGCGCAGCGTCCTCAAGTCTGCTCGGCAAACAGGAAAATTCATCGCAGCGTCGAATTTTTACCCTTGACACTTAACACAGCCGCTTTGCGGTAAATCGCCTTTCGTTTGCATCTGCTGGCCAGATTTCGATTTTTCCGCGCGCCGCCATAAGATCGGCCCATCATGATTCCGATTTTTCGTTTGGACGATGCACAAGGCCGCCGGCAGGTCGAGGCTTTGCTGGGGCGATTGAGGTTAGCGCCGGCGGATGTGGTCTTTGGACGCGGCCTTGAAGCGGCGGCGGTGAATGAGATTCTGGCGGATGTGGCTAGGCGGGGAGACGCGGCGGTTGTCGATTCCTGCCGAAAGTTTGACGATCCGAATTTTACTGTCGATCAGATTCGCGTGTCGCCCCAGGAGATGACCCAGGCGGCGGAGCGGGTGCCGACGGCGCTGATGGGCGCGCTGCGGCGGGCCATCGCGCAGGTGCGGGAATATCAGCAGGCGATGATGCCGGCCCAGCCCGAATTTCTTGAACGGCCGGGGTTGTCGCTGGGCATGCGTTTCACGCCGATGGACAGCGCGGGGCTTTATTTTCCGGGGGGGAAGGCATCGTATCCGTCGTCGCTAATTCATCTGGCGGTGCCGGCGCAGGTGGCGGGGGTGAAGCGGATCGCCGTGGCGACGCCGCCGAGCAAGTATGGGCGCAGCGACCTGGTGCTGGCTGCCGCCCACGAGTTGGGACTGACGGATGTCTTCCGCGCCGGCGGCGCTGCTGCTATCGCGGCGATGGCGTTTGGAACGCAAACCATTCCCGCGGTCGATAAAATTGTCGGCCCGGGCAACACCTACGTTCAACTCGCCAAGCGCGCCCTCGCCGGCTGCGTGGGGATTGATGGATACCTGGGCCCCAGCGAAATACTCATTCTGGCCGACGGTTCGGGCAACCCGGCGTTTATCGCCGCCGATCTGATCGCCCAGGCCGAGCATGATCCGGGCAGTTGCTTTCTGCTGACAACCTCGGAAAAACTGGCCGCTGACGTGGCGGCGCAGATTCAGTCACAGGGACAATCTTTAAGCCGCTTGCCTGCCTTGCAAAAGGCGATGCGCGACTGGAGCGCGGCGATCGTGGGCGAGTCGATGGAAGAGTTGATCGCCCTGGCCAATCGCTTCGCCGCCGAGCATGTGAACGTGCAGACGCGCGACGACCGGGCGGTGCTGGAAAAGCTCAGGCATGCCGGCGCGATATTCCTGGGGCCGCACAGCCCCGTGGCGGCGGGCGATTACGTGGCGGGCCCAAGCCATTGCCTGCCCACCAACACCACCGCCCGCTTCACCAGCGGAATCAGCGTGTACGAATTCCTCAAGCGCAGCAGCATCGCCCGCTACGAGCCGGCAGGTTTGCAAGCCGACTCCGACGCGATCATCGCACTTGCGCAGGCGGAAGGTCTCGACGGTCATGCCGCCAGCGCGCGGATCCGCGGCGCGTGAGTACGATAGACCACGGGTCTCGTAGCGAGGATTCACCACGGAGGCACGGAAACACGGAGGCGTTTTCGGTTTGACCGGCCCATCTCCCCAACCATAAAGAAATGAACTCGTTCCATTTTTTTGTTGCATGAAACGGCATGTTTTTTGGAATGCGCCTCCGTGCTTCCGTGCCTCCGTGGTTGTTTTCTCCTTCGCTGACCTAAGCTTCAAATCATATCGATAGCGACGGCCATTCCGAAAACGCCGAGGGGTTTACGTCCGACAACCATCGCGGCGAAGCGATTCTCACCCAAACTCGCTAAGTCGCCTGTCTCAACGTCCGATCAAGAGGAGAGCAATGGGAAAGTGATTGTTGGAAGGCGAGCTTGTTGCGTCGTTTGGTCAAGAAGCAAGATTGTCCGCGGAAGTGGGTTCGCGGCAATCCATTATAGGAAAACTCCGATGCGCATTTGGACCCGTACTGCCGGTCTTCTTTTTTTGGCCGTGTCATCCGTTTATCCGACGTCGGTAATCCTGGCGGCAACGGAAAGCCCGGCAAAGTCCGGGACGGACTCGGCTGGCAACGTGCGCCTGCTCGATGACGCCGCCCCGGCTCCCGCGCCTGCCGCGGCCCCATCGACCCAGCCGGCCACGCAGCCCGCCGCCCAGCCCGCGAGCAAGGGCCAGAGCGTGACGGCGTCGCAGGTGAACGTCAGCGACGCCGGCACCGTTGAGATTCACGTCAACGACGCCAGCCTCGTCGAAGTCCTGCGCATGCTCTCGCTGCAGAGCCAAAAGAACATCGTTGCCAGCAAGGACGTGCATGGCACCATCACCGCCAACCTCTACGACGTGACTGTCCGCGAGGCGCTGGACGCGATCCTCACCGCCAACGGGTACGGTTACCGCGAAAAAGGCAACTTCATCTACGTCTACACCGTCAAGGAACTGGCGGAGATGGACAAGGAAGCCCGCCACACCAAGACGGAAATCTTCCGCCTCTTCTATACGCCCGCGGCCAACGCGGTGACCATCCTCAAGCCGGTTCTCAGCGAAAAAGGGCAGGTTGCATTCACCACGCCGGCCCTGTCGGGCATTGATCCCAACGCCAAGGACGCGGGCGGCAACTCACACGCGACCGAAGACATTATCGTCGTCACTGATTTTCCGGAAAACCTCGAGGCCGTCCACAAGATCCTCAAGGAAGTGGACCGCCGGCCACAGCAGATCCTCGTCGAAGCGACGATCCTTCAGGCCAACCTCGATGAAAACAACAGCCTTGGCATCGACTTCACCGTTCTAGGCGGCGTCGATTTCAACAGCCTGGCGAATCTGGGCCAGGCCGCCACCGGCACCACCGGCGGCACGACGGGCGGCACAACCGGTGGAACCACTGGCACCTCAACCGGCGCCGGCGCCACCAGCAACGGCGTGAATGAGGCGCTCACCGGCGGCATCGTTAACGATCCCACCGCCGGACATATTATGAACAAGGGCTACGTGGCCGGTGGACTGGGTGGGGGCGGGCTGCAGCTTGGCTTTGTCAAGGACAGCGTCGGAATGTTCATCTCCGCTCTCGAAGGCGTCACCGACACCGTCGTTCTGGCCAACCCCAAGGTGCTCGTTCTCAACAAGCAAAAGGGTTCGGTCCTGGTTGGCGCCCAACTGGGCTATCGCACCGCGCTCATCACCGAAACGGCCACCGCCGATCAGGTCTCGATGTTGGAAACCGGTACAAACCTCACGTTCCGCCCATACGTCGGCGACAACGGATACATCCGCCTTGAGGTTCACCCGGAAGATTCCAGCGGCACCGTCAATGCCCAGGGCTTGCCGAACAAATTCACGACTGAAGTCACCACGAATGTAATGGTCAAGGACGGGCACACGATCGTCATCGGCGGCCTGTTCCGCGATTCGACCTCGCGAACGCGAAGCCAGGTGCCGGGCCTGGGCAGCTTGCCGGGCATTGGCGCGGCCTTCCGCCATCAGACCGACACCACCTCGCGCGAGGAAATCATTATTCTCCTTACGCCGCACCTGGTGAAGGATGAGTCGGCGTATTTCGCGGCCAGCGAGCAGGAACTCAAGGAAGCCGAGCGGATGCGCGTGGGCATGCGGCGCGGGCTGATGCCCTGGGGCCGCGAGCGCCTGGCCGAATCCTGGTACGACAACGCCGTCCGCGAAATGCAAAAGCCCCATCCCGATCGCCAGAAGGCTTTGTACAACCTGAACTGCGCCATCAACCTCAACCCGAAATTCACCGAGGCCATGGAATTGCGCAGCCAGATCACCGGCCGCGAAATGGAGGCCGTGGACAACAGCTCGGTGCGTTACTTCGTGCGCAAACAGATCATGGCCGAGCAGGCCAAAGGCCCCGTGACCGAGCCCAGCGCGCCGGCGGTGGTGCCGATCGATCCGAGCAACGGCAGCAAAACCTCAACGCAATCCGGCGACGCCGCCGCCGCGCAGAAGACAACTGAACCGGCGCAAGCGGCCGTCACGCCAACGTCCACGTCGACCGTGACGGCGAACGATTCGCAGACCACATCGGATGTCCCGGCCGCGGCGCCAGAGGCGAAGGCCCCGCCGGCAACGCAGCCATCGGATTTGGATGCGTCGGCTTCCGTCGCTCCCGATGAAGCGGACGCGGTGCCGCAAGAACAGGATGAGGCGGATCCAAATAGTGATTTCAATGAGCAGGACAGCGATTCGCCGGAGTGAATCGCACTGGGAATGTGATCCACTTTTCCCTCTCCCGGCGCTCCGGGGGAGGGTAGGGGTTTAGCTGCCCGATTCTGGCGGTCCCCCTGGTGGGGCGGACATTCTTGTCCGCCTCGCGTCCGCGAGCGCGGGGGTGTACTTACCCCCGCCGAGCGGACGCCAAGAAATAAGGAAGGGACAAGAATGCCCTGCGGCTAATGGGCAGACAGGAATGTCTGCCCCACCGAGTCGCCACAAACACGAGTTACGCCCGAGGGCAAGGTGGGGGTCTTCTCTCCTTTGGCCTCGCGGTGAAAGCCCCCACCCAATCCCTCCCCCGGAATACCGGGAGAGGGGGGCAAAGAATCGGCATTCTCGGGGACAGGAAAATGCGGCGGACGGGCCCGGCCAGGCCGTCCTTGCCAAAACAAGCCGTTGGATCGGGCGAGGCGCGGGCTTCGCCAGAAGCGGGGCGGGTGCGACCCGTCGCCCGGTCCTCGGCAACGGGCCAGTTTGAAAAGTCGTTCACCTATCCCCGGAGTTTGAGCATGCATCGCAAGATCGTTCTCGGAATCGGAAGTTTCGCCTTGGTTCTGGCCCTGACCGGCTGCGGCCCGGATAAGAACCAACCCACCTCCAAACAGTTGGCCACGCGTGAATGGAACAATGCCCGAGCCCAGGTGCTCATGGGATTGGCCACCGATCAATACAAAGGCGGCAACTTCGATAAGAGCCGCCAGACCGTCAATGAAGCCCTCAAGCTGGTCCCCGATAGCTCGGCACTGCATATTCTCTCGGCCAAGCTGGCCATCGAGGCCGGCCAACTCGAACTGGCCGAGCAGGAACTGAAACTGGCCCGCCAGTACGCTCCCAATAACGGCGAAGCGTACTATCTCAGCGGCGTGGTCTATCAGCGCTGGCAAAAACCCGATACCGCCTATGAGTTCTATCGCCAGGCGTATTCCAAGGCGCCCGCGGAGTTGGCGTATCTGATGGCCGAGTCGGAAATGCTCGTGGCCATGGACCGCATGCCCGAGGCGCTGCAACTCCTGCAGGCAAAGGTCACCTACTTCGAGCACAGCGGCACCATCCGCGATGCGGTCGGCCAGATGATGATGCAGGCCGGCAAATTCGCCGACGCCGTCGCCATGTTCCGCGAAGCCAGCATCCTTTCGGAAACCGAGTTGGCCATCCGCGAACGCCTGGCGCTGGCGCTCTTCGCCGACAAGGAATACCGCGAATGCTCGGAAACACTCTCGCGCCTCCTGCAAAACGAGGCATACAACAAGCGCGGCGACTTGTTCACCATGCTGGGCGATTGCCAGCTTCATCTCACCAACCCCCGCGCCGCCCGTGCCAGCTTTGAGTCCGCCACGCAGTTCGCCCCTGATTCCGCCCGCGCCTGGCAGGGGTTGGGAAGCTCCGCGCTTCAGTGCGGCGACCTTCGCCGCGCCGAAATGTCGCTCAATCATTCGTTGTCACTGAATCGGCGCGACGGTGAATCGTATCTGCTGCTGGGATATGTCCGCCTGCGCCAGGGCCAGGTGCAAAGCGCCCTGGCTTCGTTCCAGAAAGCCAGCGCTGCCGATCCCAGTGACACCATCAGCATGTGCATGATCGGATACGCCCTGGAAAAGCTGGGCCGCTCGGCGGAAGCCATGCAGTTCTATTCCCGCGCCCTCAAGATCAAGCCCGGCGACGACATGGCTTCGCAATTGTTGGCCGGGGTGGATCTGCATGAGTGATTTGATGTGCACCACCAAACGGTTCGCCGCCCTCGGTTTCACGGCGTGCGCTGAAGCGCACCCTACGAATATCGGTCCGACCGCGGGGATTTGTGCACGCTTGTAGGGTTCGCTTCAGCGAACGCTGTCCGTTGTCTTCCGGATCACGAGAGAAATGCAGAAGGATGACCGTGCGCCAAGCGGGGAAATTTCACATCCTGTCGGTCATCGCCCTGGCGGCGGGCCTCCTGCTCGCATTGGCCGATGCCGCCCATCTGTTGGCCGCGCGGCAACTGGCGACGTGGCTCCTGGCGGCGGGGGGCGGCATCGGCC
>DASRLH010000106.1:0-5820 GCA_035648595.1 Tepidisphaeraceae bacterium | reverse complement strand
ACTTCCTTCATCTTGCCCAGGCAGCGTTTTTGAAACGCCGCATCCCCCACCGCCAGCACTTCATCGACGATGAGAATTTCCGGCTCAAGATGCGCGGCCACCGCGAACGCCAGCCGCACGTACATGCCCGATGAGTAATGCTTCACCGGCGTATCGAGGAACTGATCGATCTCGGCAAACGCCACGATCTGGTCAAACTTGCGTTTGATCTCATGGCGCTTCATGCCCAGGATCGCGCCGTTCATGTAGATATTTTCGCGGCCCGTCAGCTCGGGATGAAACCCCGTGCCGACTTCCAGCAGCGACGCCACCCGCCCCTTGAGCCGCGCCTTGCCTTCACTGGGTTCGGTGATGCGGCTCAGGAGTTTGAGCAGCGTGGATTTGCCCGCGCCGTTGCGCCCGACCAGACCCATCACTTCGCCGCGCTGCACGTCGAAGCTGATGTCCTTGCAGGCCCAGAATGCGTCGGCGTGTTTCTCCGGCGGGGCGAATCGCCGCCGCCAGCGATCGACCGGCGACTTTGCCAAATCCATTATCGCCTCGCGGAACGTCGCGTTGCGGTTCACGGTCTGGCCAAGGATGTAGGCCTTGCCAAGACGATCGACGGTGATAATGGGTGCGGGCATAAGGGAGCCGACTCAAGGCGCGGGCCGGTTCAGGCGATGTCCGCGAAGTTGCGCTCGGTCCTGCGGAACACGAAAAGCCCCAGTACCATGAACAGCAGGCCGCCGACGACGGAACTGATGAGATAGCGGGGATCCCAGCCGATCAGGTCGTTGGGGAAATTCAGGATGGCTTTGCGGAAGCCGGCGATCACGCCGTACATCGGATTGAAAAACAGCAGGAATTTCCATCGGCTGTTTCCCAACAGCGATGGCGGAAACGCCACGAAGCTGCCCCACATCAAGACCTGCGACACAAACGGAATCACAAACCGAAAATCCCGGTATCGCACCGTCAGCGCGGAAAGCAAATACGCGACGCCCAGGCTGTTGAGCAGCAGGATCGCCATCAACGGCACCAGCATCAACAGCAACATCGGCGACAGCGCCACATGGCTCCAAAGCGCCAACGCCATCACGATGCAAAACGAAATCGCCATGTCCACCAGCGTCCCGCCGATGGCGGCAGTCGGCACGTACAGGCGGGGGAAATATATTTTCTTGAGGATGTTCTGCTGATTGACCAACGACAACCCGCCGCTGTTCATCGCGCTGGAAAATAATTGCCAGGGAAGCAGAGCCGCGTAGACAAAGACGGCGTACTGGTGTTCATGGCCCCCAAGCCGTTTGTTCAAACCGGCTGCGCTGCCGAACACGATGGTGAACAGGATCATGTCCATGATGGGCCGCAAGACCACCCATCCCACCCCCAGGATCGTCTGCTTATACCGGACTTTGAGATCACGCCAGATCAGGAAATAGAGCAATTCGCGGCCCTCGAACAGCTCGCGCCAATTGACGCCGATCCATCCGCCGGTCGGCTGGATGATGGTCTCGTGCTCGGAGAGCGGCTGATCGGAGTTTTTGCCTCTGAGATTCGCGAGTTCACCGCCCAAAGCCGGCGAAGCCGCGCCCCGCGCCGCCCCCTCGGTTGTTCGGTGCGCGCTGGCGGGTCCGCCGGTGGTCTGCGAATCGGAAGCATCAGTGGCTGAAAGGGACATCGTGCGAGCGCGTTGGATTATCGGACGCCAAGGGGCCTTCGGGCGGGAAACCACAATTCCCCGGCAGACCCGAAACACCATCGTCCCGCTAACATCGGCACGGCCCGCCAACCCCATGAAGGCTTTGCCCGGCCGCGCCGACGCCAACCCCAAGCTAAGGCACCCTCAACGCCGCCGTCAAGCAACAATGACGCGCCGGTGCGTGACCGTCGCGGCGGACTCCTCACCCCCCTCTCCCGGTACGCTCCCGAAAGCGACGAGGACGTCGCTTCCACATAGGGAGCGCGAGCCGCGTGGGCGCGCGGTCAATCTGATATCGGGCGAACCGTGGAAGCGGCGTCCCCGCCGCCGCTTCTCTGCTTCCGTAGCCGTACCCCCCGCCGCCCAAACTCAACGCACCCAGCCGCGCCAAGCGCGGTCGTATCTGATATGATCCCTCGGCCGCCCGGCCCACGCCGGCGGCATGGCCGGCCCCGTAGCTCAATTGGAAGAGCAGTCGCCTTCTAAGCGACCAGTTGCAGGTTCGAACCCTGTCGGGGCTATTTCGGTTTCGGCAAATCCATCTTTGGCATATTTTGGCTCTCCGCGAAAGCCGCTGATTAAGCGGCCCCAGCCGCCGGAAAAGTGAAGTTTTTCGTCGAATATCCGCGATTGTTACGGCTCAGCCCGGTGGATATCAGCGGCTTTCGCGGAGAGCCCATATTTTTAAACATCCCGCCCATCATCGTCCCCATGAAGGCACTCCGCGCATCGGCGCCGGTTTTATAGTTGCCGGCCTTGATCCCATCGCGTCGAGCAATTGCGGATCGCCGCCGGTGCTGGCCTTCCTGGCAGCCCCGGCATCGCCGGCCTCCAGCGCCTGGGCAAATGCCAGGGCCGCGCCCTTGGGCGTCGATAGATCGGACTTGCGGCAGCCGGGCAATCAAATGGCACCGACGCCTACGTCGTCTTCGCCTGGGCGAGGTCGTAGCCGACCGAGGTCGGCGTTGTCGTCCCATCCGCGTTTTGGGTGATGTGAGTGTAAACGATCTTGGTGAAATTGAGGCTCAGGGATTCGGTGGGCCGGTCGCCGCCCGAGCTGACGCTGTACCCGCTGATAAGCACATTGCTCAGTTGGTACTCGGCATAAACCTGCGTGCTTCGGCCGCCTTGTCCACGGATGATATTGACGAAGAAAATGTCGACCTCGGGAGTGCTGGGGCCGGACAAAATGCTGCTGAACAACAACGGTGATGCCTTATCCATCGCCTTGGTGATGGTGATCTCCGAGACGGAGGGCGCGCTGCTTTCCCGGTCGCTCGATCCGCCGGTCGGGCTGCTGATGCCGCGCCCCACGCCGAATTGAAAGCTATTGAGCTCAATGTCGCCGGCGTAACCGCTCACCTGCACGTCGCCTTTGATGTCTCCAAACTGCATGTAGATTGGATCCCCGATCACCTTCGGAGCTTTGTAATGCGCGGGCTTATGCACCACATGCACAACCGCGGGCTTATGCACCGCATGCACAACCGCGGGCTTCACATGCGCCAGATGCGCCCCGACGGGCACGGCGCTGAGCAGCATCCGGTTCTCCAGGGTTTCGATCAAAGCCGGTCGATGCGAAGTGATGCGAGAGTTCATTTCCGACTCCTTGAGACAGGTGAAATGGATCTGTTGGAAAGGCCGGGCACACCCCGGCCCTAAACCAACCGGACACAGCCTATCGCATAAACCGGAAATGTCAACTCATTGCGGACGCATCGCCAATCCGTGTTCGCTAAAGCGAACCCTACGAAAATGGACGACGGAGCGATGGGGCATACGAAGCCATGATTCCGACGGATTGCCAACGAGAACAATTTTTTTGTGGAATTTTCCCCGCTCGCGCCGCGGACGCCGTGCGCTCCGGGGTAACCCACCGTTGGATGCAAGCGGGGCGATCCCAAGGAATGAGCGGCAATCCGCGAATTCCCCAAAGCGATATAAAGGAAGACAAATGAACACCACGTTGCTATTGCGCAAGCCCGGCGGCGCGCTCATCGTCGGCGTGCTGGCCCTTGTTATTGTCCCAACCGCCAAAGCCACCTCGACTATCTTCGACCTTGAAGACCAGGCCACCTCCACCCAGGATGGGCTTACAACCCTGTCGCTCACCAAAAACGGAGTCTCGCTCACCGTTGATCGCCTGGGGCAATCATTTGGCATCAAGGATATATCGGCCCAGGGCGGCACCTCCGCGTTCGGGGCGCGCACGCTCATCCCGGGCAGCACCGGCAATGCCGTGCGGCGCGCCCGCGCGGATCGCGGCAAAGCTGTACGGTAAGTCGAATCATGCCGATCCAGCTCGCCGGCTGTTTAGTCCGGCGATATATGTCCTCATCCGTGCGCCGTGCAAAGGTGTCTTTTTCCAGCGGGTGAAAGTCCCGTCCGGGAGGTTGATTGTTCCACCCGGTAGCAGTCGGAACAGTCGAGGAGGTAACGAATCGGCTGAAGCTTCTGACGTCAAAGGGTCGCTTAAGGCGACTCAGCGAGCAGACGGGCCGTAACAAGAGTGAACGCCGAGCAGGCCTCGAAACAAATCTCGCGGATTCCGACCTCGCGGATAATGAGGGAAGGCCGCCGCCGTCGCATGCACAAGGGCCGTCAAACGCCCCGAACAATCCGGTGCGACGGGTCCACCGGGGTAGTGGCGACGGCACGTTTGCAAGGAAAAGGACGCAACACGGGAGACCCATCCCGGCGGCGGCAGCCCGCCAACTCGGTGCCCGCGAGGGAAAGACCGGGGCCGGGGTGGGAGTCGGATCGGCCCATAGTACCGGAGGGAAGGCGAATGCCTTCCCGTGAAGCGGGTAACGACCGCCGAGGGAAGGGGCCGAAGTTGAAAGGTCAGCGCAGGAAGCGACAAGGGAGCAAGCGAGAGTGACATGAGTCTAATCCCTCCAGAAAAGCTTCAGAAGTTGCAGGCAGCGCTGCATGCCAAAGCCAAGGCATCGCCCGATCAGCGGTTTCATGCCCTGTATGACAAGGTGTACCGCAAGGATGTTCTGGAACACGCTTACGATTGCTGCCGCGCCAACGGCGGCGTCGAAGGTGCGGACGGCCAGACATTCGAGGACATCAAGGCGTACGGGCTGGATCGATGGTTGGGCGAACTTGCCGAGGAACTGAAAGTCAAGACGTATCGACCGAGTCCTGTCCGGCGGGTTTGGATTCCCAAGCCCGACGGAAAGAAGCGGCCGTTGGGAATCCCAACGATCAAGGATCGGGTCGCGCAGACGGCGGCGATGTTGGTGCTACAGCCGATATTCGAGGCCGACCTGCAAGGCGAACAATATGCCTACCGCCCGCAGCGCAGCGCGCTGCACGCGGTCAATCAGGTGCGCGAGCTGCTCATCAGCGGCCACACGCAAGTGGTTGACGCGGATTTGAGCGGGTACTTCGATTCCATTCCACACGCCGAACTGATGCAATGCCTTCGGCGGCGCATCGTGGACGGCGTGATGCTGCATCTGCTGAAGATGTGGCTGGAAGCGGGCGGGCCACGAGGCCCGTCTCAAGGCCCGCATCGTCAACTACGCCGACGACTTTGTGATCTGCTGCCGGGGCACGGCCCAGGAAGCCATGACCGTCATGCGGGACATGATGAAGCGGCTGAGGCTGACGGTGAACGGATCATCAACTCACACGTCCGGTATCGGTTCGGCAAGTGGTGGCTGGCCAAGCACAAGGGCGCCAGATTGCACCCCCGCTGGCGATGGAGTCCCTGGTTGGAGCAGACCTTTGGCCTGCTGCAACTCAAGTGGGATCCAAGCCGCCTTCCGCGAGCGAACGCATGAACTTTCTCCGAGAGCCGGATGCGGGAAATCCGCACGTCCGGTTCGATGAGCGGGACGTGGAAACGGAGCGCTTCGCGCCACCGCGCCACGTCTCGACTCTACCCTTTTGCTTACCCATCCCCTGGTATATAGGTTCCGAATAAAAAAAACAGAATTTTGAACCTTCCAGACTGCCTCCTGAGAGAATCGGATGCTGTTCCGGGTCTTTCTTATGGAGGTAGCCCTATGGCTGCAACGATCGCACGCAAGCGTGGCCGCAATCGGCGGCCGGATGTTTTGCAGAAGCCGCGCGGGATCATTCACCCGCGGGTTCAGAAGGTGGGTCCCGAGCATTTTGGGATT
>DASRLH010000105.1:0-4914 GCA_035648595.1 Tepidisphaeraceae bacterium | reverse complement strand
CGATCCCCTGCCTATTGTCCACGCTCTCCCTTGGCTCATTGGAACCCATTCGCGTAAACTTGCCATATCCCGGACGCCTGTGGCGGGACGCCCGTGTCACGATTGAGTTCGCATATTCCCGCTCCGCGCCCCTTTTTGTTTTGGCGATTCGTGAACGGCGCGTAGTCGCGCACGGCTATTTTATCTTCCGAATCCTACTCACGCCAGCGCGGCGCGTTGCGGCGCGGGCACATTGAGTTGAAACGAAAGTTGCTCCAGTTGCACGGCCAAATCGACCGCGTTGAGCGCCACATCATGAGGAACCGTAATCGTGGCGGGAGCAAAATTGAGCAATCCGCGGACGCCGGCGCTAACGAGCCGGTCGGCAACATCCTGGGCGCTGTCGGCCGGCACTGCCAATATGCCCAGCCGCACGGCCTGCGTCCGCACCGTTGCCTCAAGCTCATCCAGCGGTTGAACGTGGAACGGGCCGATCTTGCGCCCCGCCTTGGCCGGGTCGCTGTCGAAGACGGCAACCAGCCGAAACCCCTTGGCGTTGAATCCCTTGTACGCCGACAACGCCCGGCCCAGATTTCCGGCGCCGATGAGTACGACGTTCCAGATTTTATCGGTGCCGAGGATTCGCCGAACCTGGCCGATCAGATCATCCACCCGATAGCCGATTCCCGGATGCCCGAACTGGCCAAAGTACGCCAGGTCCTTGCGGACCTGCGCATCGGTCAGGCCCAGGCTCTCGCCGAGTTGTTTGCTGGAGATGGTTCGCCGATCCTTGCGTTGGAAGGATTCAAGCTGCCGCAGGTACAGGCTCAGCCGCTTGACCGCCGGGTCGGGAACCAAATCGGGTCGCGGATTGTCCATAATGCAAAGACCTCATCTTTCAGCACGCCCGCGATGTATCTCCGCATCACTCGATCACCCTGTAACGATGAGGGCGGCGAGCAGAAACTTGTCGTGACACGGGCGTCTCGCCCGTGCTGATGGCGTGGAATTGGAAAGAACGGTATTACTCGAATTTGCAGTGCCACGCATGGGCGGCACGCCCATGTCACACAAAGCAACTCCGCGTTCGCCCTCTATCCCGACTATCGCGGCCGGCTGAGGCGTTGCTTATTTTCTAGATTTCCTCCACACACACGCCTTGTCGCAACCGCTCGACATCCGCCAGGGTAAGGTATCCAGCGCGGGAGGTCAGTGCGTTGGCAGCCCCGCAGGCGGCCGCCAGCGCCAAGGCCTGGGGAAGATCCTCGCCGCGATCCAAAGCCAGCGCCAATCCCGCCGCGAACGCATCGCCCGAGCCGATGGCGCTGACGGGTGTAATTTTCGGCGGCACGACCCGCCAGGCCCGCCCATCCCCAACGGCCAGAGCCCCGCGCGAACCCATCGTGACGATCATCATCCCATCGGCAGGGGCGGCGCGCATCGCCGCGGCGCGAAGGGACTCATCGGAATCCAGCGTTTCCCGCAACGTCTGCGCGAGTTCCTGGCGATTCAGCTTGGCGATGAATCCGCCGAGTGGCAGGGCCAGCCGCATCGGTTCGCCGCGCGCATCAAGGATAAGCCTGGCGCCTTGTTTCGTCGCGAGCGGAATCCAACGGGCGTAGAAATTGTCGGGGGCGCCGGCGGGGAGCGAGCCGGAGAAAACCCACGTCTTTGATGACGGCAGCAGTGCACGGAGTTTTGCGTCCATCCGATTCCAATCGTCGGAGGCCAGCGGTGCATGCTCCTCGATTAGTTCGGTGGCGGTGCCAGCGGAGCGGTCGATGAGGGTGGTGCAATGGCGGGTTTGGGGAGCGACTTTCACGAAATTGCAGCGCACGCCGGCCCGCGTCAAATCATCCACGAGGAATGTCCCGCGGTCTCCGCCGGCAAATCCCGTTGCCAGCGGTTCCCCGCCCAACGCACGCACCACCCGCGCCACGTTCGGGGATTTGCCGGATGCATATTCCTGGACGCTTGCCGCTCGGTTCACGGCATGGATCTCGAAGCGATCGAAGGTCAACGATCGTTGGGCCGCGGGCGTGGCGCCGAAACACAGGATCATTCAGTGATTGTGGACGGCGGGGAAGGCAGGGGCAAGGCCGCTTCATCCCCTGATTGCGCGGACGCCTCCCCCTCGGGACGGATATACGCCTCGATGCGCGCGACGATGAGGTCGGTTGGCTCGCGCTGATAGATGAAGTCATCGAGTTTTACAACGCCGGGCTTTCCGCCGGGCAGTTGATACTCCACCCGGGCGATTCCCTTGCGCGCCCATTTCGATTTATCGAGCGCGAGAATGTTGTCGAAGGAGATGGGCGGATGCCCCGGCACGTAAAGCGTCGATCCGGTCAGCCGATACGCGCCGCGCGAGCGATACAAGAAGTAGGCGAGAAGGATCGGCGCCAGCGGCAGCAGGCCGTACGCGAACCGGCGGTTCAGATTGATGTCCAGATCAGTATGAGGGGCGTGCATGATCCCGCGGTCCTGCTTGGACGCGGCTGCATATCGCTGCTGCTCGGCGGGCCAGTTGATGAACCCGTCGTACGCAAACCATAACCCCGCCGCCAGCATCAGCGCGACGATCAGGTAGCGGGCATTGCGATAATAGGTCCCGGCCCTGGCAATGACTTGGTCCTGCGCGGCGACCGTTTCACTGGCGACGGCTTCATTCATTTACGTTTTCCTCTGGAGTTTGAAGCGATGAAGCCCCGCCACGCCCGAGCAGCGCGCGCTGGGCGTCGAGATAAACTCTTTCCGCAGCGTCGCGGGCAAGCCGCAGTCTCCGCAATCCCTCTTCCCGAACAGATGGTTCAAGGCCGGATGCAATTGAGAGATCGGCTTCGTCGCGCTGCAGCGCCTCCCACACCCGCCGCGCCCGGTCGCGGGTTTGGGTCAGCAGATCGAGGCGGTCGGCTTCTTCGTCCAACACCAGCGAACCCTCTGCGTCTCCGCGGTGAATCTTCCGAATTACGACCGCGAAGCAATCGCCGCCGAGATCGGCCGCAACACTCTTGGGAGGATATAGCTGGTGCAAAGATGCTCGGCCTTCTCGGCCAACTGCGCGAACATTTTCTCGAAGGATTCCCTGGGCCGATCGCCCCAGTATCGGCGGACAATCAGATACACGCTGATCACATCGTCGGCATAATCCCCGGTGCGAACCTGGTAACTGTTGGTGCGCGTCACGACATCAATGCGCGCCTGGAGCCGGCAATCCTCGCTCAACGCGACGGTCACCGTTGGCTGAAAATCCACCGCCTTGGCGCCGAGCTCTTCACTCAGGCAAGTGAGCGGCGAATTCTCCATCAAACTCTCGGCGATGATCTCATCATGATTGCCGCCGAAGCCCAGGTCGAAGCCGAAGAGCACGTCGAGATAATCTATTTCCAGCGGGCTGAGGCCCATGTGGTGGGGGGCCATCTCCAACAGCAGCGAGTGAAGCTTGAGTCCTTCTTCGACGGTTTCGGGGTTGACGTGCCCGCTGGAAAGCCGTTTGGATTCGAGGCTCATCCAGCGATAGGCATGGCTCCCGCGATCTTCCTCGAGATTGTATTCGCCATTATCGTTCTTGCGGAAGCGCGTCATGCCGGGGTGAACCTTCTGCACGCGCTCGAATAGGTGAAGCACCGTTTCCCGATTGTGGGGAAACGTCAATTGCGAGCCAAGCCGCATGTTGACGTAAAAGTCTTCGCAGAACGCTGAAAAGGGATTCGACATAATACATCTCCCGATGGCCCAAAGCCCGTGCAGTCCCTGAATATAATCGGATGGAAGGCCCGATAAAGTGTAGCCAATTCCTCGTAGAACGAAAGAATGGCGGCGGGGGTTCGCCAAACAGAGGCGAATTGCACGATTTGGAAATGGACCGCGTTTGGGCTTTCGAGGCCGCGTCCGCTATAATTTGAGCATGAGCGCACCATCTGTGATTGAGATCGAAGCATTAATCGAACGGCTTGATCTAAAGGATCAGGTTCTGTTGCTTCAGTTTTTGACGCCAAAGATTGCCGCGGGTGTTCTGGCTGATGGACGGCGCGACGCCTCTGTCACTGAGAACGCGGAAGCCGACGCGGACGCCCTGTGGCAAGAATATCGAAAAGTGGGCGAGCGCCTCGCCGCCACGTCCGTTCCCGGGGCAGCGTCATTAACGGATGCGGTCAGTGAAATGAGGCGGTGAAATAGTGTTTACGATCGACGCGAGTGTCTGGGTAAGTGCCGATTCACCGGGCGAACGTGACTATTCATCGTGCCGCGAGTTGCTGGATCAACTCTTTACGAACCGATCCCATGCCCAAGGCAGACCCCGCCAAACCCATTTACGCCCTGGCCGGCTCCGACTCGTTTCTGCAATTGCAGAAGCTGACCGAGATTCTCACCCTGCTCCCCGCTGACGCGCAGCGCAGCGACTTTGACGGCGAGAAGGCGGAGCTGGCGGACGTGCTGGATGACCTGCGCTCCTTTGCCATGTTCGGCGGGGGGAAGGTGGTGGTGATTCGCAGTGCCGACGATTTCATCACGCGATACCGCTCGCCGTTGGAAGATTACGCGCAGAAGCCTTCGGACAGCGCGACGCTGGTGCTGCGGGTGAATTCGCTGCCGGGCGGACACAAGATTTATAAGTTGATCGCGAAGGTGGGGAAGATCGAGGATTGCAATCCGCCCAAGGCGAACGCGCTGCCGCAGTGGATCATCCGGCATGGCAAGAGCGCGCACGCCATCACGCTCGCGCCCGACGCCGCGAGTCTGCTGGCCGACCTCATCGGCGCTGATCTGGGGCGGCTGGATACGGAGTTGGCCAAGCTCGCCCTGATGTGCGAAGGCGGCAAGGTCACCGCGGAAGCGGTGGGCAGCGCCGTTTCATTCCAGCGCGAACGGCAGATGTGGGACATGACCAACGAGCTGGCCGCCGGCCGCCCCGCCGAGGCATTGCGCAAATGG
>DASRLH010000104.1:0-2049 GCA_035648595.1 Tepidisphaeraceae bacterium | reverse complement strand
ACAACGTCCGGCGGGCTTGCTGCCCAACGCCGACTCAGTGCGGCGATTGCCCCGCCAGGGGCTAAGCGTGGTAGCGGGGCCAAAGGACTGTGGCCCGCGTATAAGCGACCGGCGTGAATGCGCCGACCGCGAAGGTCGCGGGGGAATGTCGATTTGAAGCCGTACTGGGGAAAACCCGCCGTACGGAATTTTAGAGGGGGAAGAGGAAACGGAATGCATGGCCTGATGTCCCTCTGCCACGAAGTTCCAAAGAACGGATACAATGGAAGCCATTGGCCTAAACATCACTGCGCCTCTTCTCTACTCGACGATTCCCCCTTTCTTTGGGTTGCGGGCTCGCCCGCTCCGAGTGTCTTCGTGGTTAATCTTCTTCTTTCTTCCCGTGCCCCTCGGGTCTGGCGTCCTGTAGTGAGCCGAAGCGCAGTACCTGCGGCCAGATTCCCGCGACGCCGGCAACCACGGCGATCGTTCCGATTCCGCCCAGCACGACGCTTCTGACCGCGCCCAGCCACCAGGCCGTCAACCCGGATTCCAGGCCGCCCAGTTCGTTGGAGGCGCCGATGAAGATGTTGTTGACCGCGGAAACCCTTCCGCGCATTTCGTCGGGCGTGAGCATCTGCACCAGCGTATGACGGACGACCACGCTGATGTTGTCGCACGCCCCTGTCAGCAGCAGCATGAGGCACGAGAGCGGAAAGTTCCTGGATAGTCCAAAGACGATGGTCGCCAAACCAAACCCCGCGACGGCGGCCACCATGTCGCGGCCGGCGTGCTTCATGGGGGGCCGATGCGTGAGCCATAGCGCCATCCCCAGCGCCCCCACCGCCGGCGAGGCCCGCAGAATGCCAAACCCCACCGATCCCACATGCAATATATCCTTGGCGTAGGCCGGAATGAGGGCGGTGGCGCCGCCGAACAATACCGCGAACAGATCGAGGGTGATGGTGGCGAGAATGATCTTGGTGCGAAAAACGAATCGCACCCCCGCCGCCACGCTCGCCAGGGAGATCGGCTCGCGCGGACGTGCGATGGGCTTGACATTCAGCGGGATGAGAAACGCGACAAACGCCAGTAGGAAGCCGGCATCGACGACGTACGCCAGTGCCGGACTTTTGATGAGAATCGCTCCGCCCAGCGCCGGCCCAACCATTGAGGCCACCTGAAACATGCTGCTGTTCCAAGTGGCGGCATTTGAAAAATCGCGGGCCGGCACAAGCTGCGGAAGCAGCGCGGATCGGGCCGGCCACCCCACCGCGCTGGCCGTCGCGCCCGCCAGCAGCGACACATACATCGACCAGAGCGGCGCATGAACGTGCGAGAGCCACGCCAGCGCCAGCGCGGCGGCGGCAGCCCCGCCCAAACTAAACATGATAATCTTGCGGCGATCGAACCGATCCGCCAGCGCGCCGGCTGGAATCCCCAGAAGCACCACCGGCGCCGCCAGCACCGCCCCGATCAGGCCCAGCGCCAAAAACGGATTGAGCTGCGCCTCGGCCTGCGTGCGATTGAAAATGTCCCACCCCACCGCCACGTCCTGAATCTGTTGGCCGATGACGGATAACACCCAACCGACGGAATAAAGCCGAAAATCCCGCAGCCGCCAGGCGGCATAGGGATCGTGTGGCGCCGCGGATGTGTCATGTTCGGCAAACTGCTCGCCGGGCGCCGATGACGCCGGCCGTTCGATGTCCGGCCCTTCGTAAGCGAGCGGCCGGTCCGGCTCAAGAGAGTTGGGCATGCGGGGATCGGGCATAGTTTCCAAATTAAGGCTCTCCGCGAAAGCCGCTGATATCCACCGGGCTGAGCCGTAACAATCGCGGATATTCGACGAAAAACTTCACTTTTCCGGCGGCTGGGGCCGCTTAATCAGCGGCTTTCGCGGAGAGCCCAAATTAACAAGCCGCGCACCGTATCACGGGCGTCTCGCCTCAAGTTTAACCACATCTTGTCTACTGTGTCGAACGCGGTAATGGATTGGAGTTCCAAGAGTTGAGACACGGGAGTCGGCATGGACGCCGTAAAAAATCAGGTTGCTGCTGTTGGGGGTTT
>DASRLH010000103.1:0-5828 GCA_035648595.1 Tepidisphaeraceae bacterium | reverse complement strand
CATCGGACGCCCGAGCCATGCCTGCATAAATCCAACCTCAACCGCCGCGCAGCGTCCTCAAGTCTGCTCGGCAAACAGGAAAATTCATCGCAGCGTCGAATTTTTACCCTTGACACTTAACACAGCCGCTCCGCGGTTATCTTGTTTTCGTGATCTCACCCCATCGGGCGCCGTCATTTTTTTGCTGCCGGCGTTTACGCCTTCGGCGAATTCCTCGAATGACTATGCCAACCTCAACAACTTTGGAACGGCGTGTCTCACCTCGGCGGCGTGCAATGTCCTCACGGCCCAGTTCGCTTCGCCAAGCTTCTCGACTGGATAGCTGCTGGCGACCGCCAGCACCGGGAAGCCCACCGCGCGCACGGACCGGATGACCGTCGGGGCATCTTCAACGATCAGGCAATCCTTTGGGACCAGCTTGATGCCCGACTTTTGCGCCACCATGTCCATCGTCTGCAGATAGCCCGATGGGTCGGGCTTGCCGATGGCGACATCCTCGGCGGCGGTGATAATGGGAAAGCAATCGCGCAAGGCGATCCCCTCCAGCATCGCCTCGATCTCTTCGCGCAAGGCCCCTGAGCAAATCGCCAGGGGGCAGCGGCGCCAAAGGGACCGCACAAACTCCTCCACGCCCGGCAGCGCGCTGAACTGCTTGCGGTATATCAAGTCCATCATCACCCGGCTTTTGCGGGTCATCAGGGCCAGGAAGGTTTTCGGAGGCAGTTCGAGCTTGCGATTCTGATAGAAATGGCGGAACGCGCCTTTGTCGTCGAAGCCGATCAACTGGGTGTAGTATTCGTCCTCGGTCAGTTCCAGATGCTCGGCGCCGAGTACTTCTCGGAATGCCTGGAAGTGCAACGGCTCGCTGTTCACGAGTACGCCGTCAAAATCAAATAGCACGGCGGCAGGCCAGTCCGACATGACAGCGAACGTAGCGGGCAAGCGCTATTATGACAAGCGATATGCCAAACGTCCGTTCGACCCCCTCGCGCTCCGATCCGCGCCCCGCCGTTTATACTTGGCGAAAAACGCGCATCGCATTGCGTTGGCTGGCGGCGGCGGGGTTCACGGCGGCGGGTATAAAGCACTTCACCAATGCCGACTTCTACCAGCGCATCATTCCGCCGGGCTTCCCAAATCCGCCGTTGCTGGTGGCCGTCAGCGGCGCGTGCGAAATTGCCGGCGGGCTGGGCTTGTTGGTGCGGCCCGTGCGCCGGGCGGCGGGATGGGGCTTGATCGCGCTGCTCATCGCGGTATTTCCGGCGAATATTTTCATGGCCGTGGCGCCGCACCGAATACCCGGGATGCACATCGCCCGGTGGATGCTATGGGCGCGCTTGCCGTTGCAGCCGCTGATGATCGCGTGGGTGTGGTTTGTCGCGCTGCGACGGGATGGCGGGTCGTTGCATTCAGATTTGGAATATCGTGGTCGCTCGACTGCCGCGCCGTCCGCACGGTCGGGACGCCCGTGATACGATACGCTTTATGAGGATTGCAAACCCATCTCTGCGAGCGGCGATCGCCGGTATTTGCCTGACACTCTTCATGGCCCTCACCGGCTGCACGAAATTCGATGTTCTGAACGCCATCGTCCCCCACGGCGGTTACGAGCGAACGTCCAGCCTCGCCTATGGCGGCCTGCCGCGCCAGACGCTGGACGTGTATCGGCCCTGCAAGCCCGATCCGGACGGGCGCGTGGTGATTTTCTTCTATGGCGGGGATTGGCAAACTGGCGCCAAGGGCGACTATCGCTTCGTCGCCCAGGCCCTCACCTCCAGGGGCTTCATCGCGGTAATGCCTGATTATCGCCTGTACCCATCGGTCACGTTTCCCGCGTTCGTGCGGGACGGCGCGCTGTCGGTGAAATGGGTGCACGAGCACATCGCCCTGTTCGGCGGCAATCCCAGCCGAGTCTATCTCATGGGCCATTCCGCGGGCGCGCATATCGTGGCGCTGCTGACTCTTGACGGGGAATATTTGAAGCAGGTGGGTTTGGATCGCAGCGCCATCCGCGCGACCGCCTCGCTTTCCGGGCCGTACGATTTCGTGCCGGCCACCAGCGATCTGGCGGTCTTTGGGATGAGCAGCCAATCCCAGACGCCCAACCCGCGCATCGAGCCGATCAACTTCGTGGACGGCCATGCCCCGCCGATGCTGCTGATTCATGGGTTGTGCGATGAAACGGTCGATCCCAGCAATTCGACGCGGCTGGCCGAGCGAATTCGCAAGGCCGGCGGACAGGTCCAGTACATCTCCTATCCCAACCGCGGGCATGTGGGCATCGTGCTGGCATTGGCGTGGCCATTCCGCTGGCTCGCACCGGTTTTGCGCGACGCGACGACGTATTTCCGGGAACACTAATCTGGCAAATTAACCCCGCAGAAAATTAACCGGCGTGTTGGCAAAAAGAACGCGCGGAAAGTCGCTCATTTCACCCGTATATCCGCCGCCCCCTCGAGCGGCGGCGGGTACTTCAGATCCAGCTTCTCCAGCGCGCGCACGATGATGTCGGAGATCACCCAGTTGCGAAACCATTTATGGTCGGCGGGCACCGCGTACCAGGGGGCCTGCCTGGTGGAGCATTTGCGCAAGGCGTCCTCGTAGGCCGCCATGTAATCCGTCCAGCGCTCGCGGTTTTTGAGGTCTTCGGGATCAAACTTCCAGTTTTTCCGCGGATCGGCCAACCGTTTTTCCATTCGGCGTTTCTGCTCTTCCCAGGAGATGTTCAAGAAAAACTTGAGGATGAGCGTTCCCTCATCGGCCAGCAATCTCTCGAAATTGTTGATCTGCTCGTAACGCCGGGACCAAACATCCTCGGGCACCAACTTCTTCACGCGCTCGACCAAGACGCTTTCGTAGTGGGAACGGTTGAAGATGCCGATCATGCCCTTGGGGGGCGCGGCGAGATGGATTCGCCAGAGGTAATCGTGGGCGAGTTCGAGCTTGGTCGGCTGCTTGAAGCTGCTGACAGCACACCCCTGTGGATTGACGCCGCTGAAGACGTGGGAGATGGTGCCGTCCTTCCCGCCGCCGTCCATCGCCTGCAGGACGATCAACACGCCGCGCTTGTCCTGGGCGTAGAGCTTGTCCTGAAGAGCGGCGAGTTTATCGAGGTTTTTCTGCTCGAGCGCCAGCGCCTCCTTCTTGTGCTTGAAGTCGCCGGTGTCGTCAGCCTTGAGATCCGATAGCTTGAACTTCTTGCCCGGATCGATGAGGTATGGGGAGTCGATCATGCCGGGAGAATACACGAAGAGACGTTGGGTCACACAGCCGATCGCCAGGCCGTGGGCCTCGTGGGAACAAGGCCGTTATCGTATCACGGGCGTCTCGCCCGTGCGGAGGGCGTGGTCGTCGAGGAATCACGGCTTTGCAAACCTCGGCGCACTTCGCACGGGCGGGACGCCCGTGATACACTGAGGTCACTTGGCATAGGTCCTTTCGCAAAACATTCGCGGTTATGCGACAGTAGTAGAGTTGACGAATCCCGGCCCCGGCCCGCTCATGCCTATGTACAAAGCCTGCGTTGCAATCCTCGCGTTGGCGCTCCTTGTTGCCAGCCCCGCCCGCGGTGCTGATCCCAATGGTCTCGATGCGCAATATTTCGAGATGAAGATTCGACCGCTTCTGGTTGAACGGTGTTTCAAATGCCACTCGACGAATGCGGCGAAGTTGAAAGGCGGATTATACGCCGACAGCCTGGGCGGTTTGCTCAAAGGGGGAGACGATGGACCGGCCGTAATTCCCGGCCATCCCGAGCAGAGCCGGTTGATCGAGGCGATCGGCTATCAAAACCCCGATCTTCAAATGCCGCCCAAGGGCAAGCTGCCGGCGGAACAAATTTTGGACCTCACGCGCTGGATCACGATGGGCGTGCCCTGGCCAAAGAGCGACGCCGGCCCGGTTGCCCCAACCAATGGCGGCATCAAGCATTTTGATCTGCAACAACGCAAAGCCACGCATTGGGCCTGGAGGCCGATCCGCGCCCAGACGCCCCCCGCCGTCCGCGATCGGGCATGGCCGGCGACGCCGATCGACCCGTTTGTTTTGGTGAAGCTGGAAGCGGCGGGATTGAAACCCGCTCCGGAGGCCGGCAAGCGATCGCTCCTTCGCCGGGCGTATTTCGATTTGATTGGCCTGCCGCCCAAGCCGGCGGAGGTGGACGCGTTTGTGGCCGATACTTCGCCGGACGCTTTTGCAAAGGTTGTCGATCGTCTGCTGGCCAATCCGCATTTCGGCGAGCGCTGGGCCCGGCACTGGATGGACCTGGTGCGATATGCCGAGACCTACGGACACGAATTCGATTACCCCATAGCCAACGCCTGGCAATACCGCGATTATCTGATTCGTGCTTTCAATGCGGATTTGCCATATGACCAGTTCGTGCGGGAGCAGATCGCCGGCGATTTGCTGCCTCACCCTCGGCTCAACCCAACCGATGGTTTCAACGAATCCGCCCTGGGCACCGGCTGGTGGAACTTTGGCGAACAGATGCAGGCGCCCGTGGACGTTCGCCAATATCAGGCCGATCGCATCGACAATCAAATTGATGTCTTCGGCAAAACATTCCTGGGCCTCACCGTTGCCTGTGCCCGCTGCCACGATCACAAGTTCGATGCGATCGCGCAAAAGGACTATTACAGCCTGTTTGGCGTGATCGAGAGCACCCACCGCCAGGATTTGTTGCTGGACCCGCACGCGAAAATCCAGCAAGGTGTTCGAGAGCTAAGCCGCCTGCGCGGGGAGGCGCACGCGGCTCTGGCCGCCGCACTTCCATCGAGCGCGTCGACAAAAGAGGACTTTGCGCACTGCCTCGCCGTCGCATGTGAAATCATTGCCGATAAGGCGGACGTGAAGAAGGCGGCCCAAGACGCCGGCCTTGATTCCGCGCGGCTCAATCGGTGGGTGACGGCCCTGCACGATCCGGCAATCAAAGGGCCGACGCATCCGCTTTTCGCATGCTCCTTATTTACCGAAACCTCCGGGCCTTCTTCTCAGGCCGCACGGCAACGCGCCTTGGACCGGTGGCAGGAGCAGCGCAAAAAGGCGGATGACAGCGCGGCAAAAAGCGTCGTCTTCAAGAACTTTGCCGACGGCGCCTACGGCGACTGGCGCGCCACTGGGTGGGCCTTCGGCCAAGGCCCCACCGGCGGCGGCGAATGCGATGTCTCCGGTCCGCTGCCCAGGGTAGCGATGCCCGGCATCGCGCAAAGCGGCGCCCTGGCCGGCAAATTGCGCGGCGTGCTTCGCTCCCCCACCTTCGCCATCACCAAGCCGCAAATCCTCTATCACCTTGCCGGACATGGCGGGCGCGTTCATCTGATCATCAACGATTTCATGATGGACAGTTTTAACGGGCTGTTGTTCGCCGGCGCTTCGTTCAATGTCGATACCGGCGGCAAGTGGGCCTGGCATCGCCAGGCGCAGGACGTGAGCCGCTATGTCGGCCACAGTGCATACATCGAGATCATCGACGATGGCGACGGCGAAATCGCGGTCGATCAAATTCGCTTCGCCGACAATGATTCGCCCGAGCCGGTGGCGGCGCCAAGTGAACTGGCGCACAACCTTTTGCTAGCCGACGCGGGCACGGCATCCGCGGAATCCTTGGCCGCCGGCTATGGCGCGGCATGGGCGGGCGCGGCGGCGCGCTGGCGCGACGGCAACGCATCCGCCGACGACTGCGCGTTGCTGAACTGGGTGCTCGATCACGATCTCATGCCGCTGGATTCATCGGCGCAAGCGAAACTTGCCGACTGCGCGCACAAGATTCAGACAATCGCCGCCACCATTCCCGCGCCAACGTACGCGCAAGGCGTGACCGATGGCGC
>DASRLH010000102.1:0-4245 GCA_035648595.1 Tepidisphaeraceae bacterium | reverse complement strand
GCTTTCATGAAACCACCGCCAGCACCGGCCTGCAAAACGCTCCGCTATGGCCTTTCAGGTTGATCGGCAAACACCACATCATCGCCGGCTGCGCGGCCTGCATGGCTTCTACAGGAAAGTGGAGTTCCTCCACGATCCACGCGCCGCCGCCCAGCAGAATTTCATGCACGCGGGCGTTGTTGGGCTCTCGGCTGCCGGCAATGGAATAGTGGTCGATGCCCACGCCGTTGATGCGTTGCGCGATTAACCATTGGGCGCCGTCGATGCTCAGGAAAGGCGAGTGGAATTTCCAGTTGTCGTCCATCCGGCGGCTTTCGCCCCAGCCGGTGTTGAGCAAAACGATCATGTTCTTGAGCGGCAGCGTCGTTCTCGCTTCCAGCAGGCTCGCATCGATCGCCCCATCCGCGCCCACATCCCGGCAATCGACGATGACCGCCGGCCCAACGAATCGTTCCAGCGGGATCTGATCAATGCTCGCCCCGCCCGCCAGCTTGTGCAGCGGGGCATCGATGTGCGAGCCGGTATGGCTGGCGAGGGTCAGCATCTCCAGTTGCCAGCCATGCTGCTCGTGCGTCGCTTCCAAATGAATTCGCACCGGCGGATGAGCCGGGCAATTGGGGGCACCGTCAAACAGGGGCTGGGAAAGATCGATCAGTTCCATCTTGCAAAACTATACCGCGAGCCGCGCAAAAAGTCGCAAGTCCCCAACGGCCCCAACGTAACGATCGTGCAAATCTTGAACGAATTCAGAGCAGTGGAAACGCGCTTCTAAAGGCCGTTGCTGTATCACGGGCGTCTCGCCCGTGCCGATGGTGCAGTGGTCGCAGAATCGCGGCATTGGCAATCTCAGCGCTCCAGGCACGGGCGAGACGCCCGTGATACGACAGCGGTTCTCTCTCCTCGATTTGCACACATGCGCAAATGGGGCAACTGCCCGCAGCCGCTCGCTTTTCGGCGGTTTTTCTGCCAATATCGCGGGGAATGCCTCGCTATTACCTGACAACCCCGATTTACTATCCCAACGCCGAGCCGCACATCGGGCATTGTTACACCACGATCGCGGCGGATACCTTGGCGCGCTACCACCGCCTCGCCGGCGACGACACGTATTTCCTCACCGGGACCGATGAGCATGGCGTGAAGATGGTGAAAACCGCCGCCGAGCAGGGCATCGAGCCGGCGGCCCTGGCGGACCAAATGGCCGGCGCATTCCAGCAGGCGTGGAAGGAATTGGAAATCACCAACGATGATTTCATCCGCACCACCGATCCGCGCCACAAAGCCGGCGTGCGAATCATCGTCGAACAGCTTTTAGCCAACGGCGACATCTATCTGGGCGGCTACGAAGGGTGGTATGACGAGGGGCAGGAGGAATTCGTCACCGAGACCGCCGCCAAGGATCAGCAATATAAATCCGCCATCAGCGGCAGGCCGCTGGTGCGCTACAAGGAAGATAGCTATTTCTTCCGGATCGCCAAATACGCCCCGCGCGTGCTCGAATACATCCGCGAGCATCCAGAATTCATCGCACCGGCTTCACGCCGCAACGAGGTGTTGAGCAAGCTGGGGCAAGGGGTGGATGATCTGTCGATCAGCCGATCCACGCTCAAGTGGGGCATCCCCATGCCCAACGATCCAAAGCACGTCGTCTACGTCTGGATCGACGCCTTGAGCAATTACATCACGGCTCTGGGGTACGGTTCACCCGCGGCGCGTTTGTTTGAAAAATTCTGGCCTGCCGACCTGCATCTGATCGGCAAGGAGATCCTCTGGTTTCACGCGGTCTATTGGCCCGCCATGCTGATGAGCCTGGGCTTGCCGATCCCCAAACGCATTTTCGCCCACGGCTGGTGGACCGCCGACGGGAAAAAGATGAGCAAGTCGATGGGCAATTTCATCGGCCTGGAAAAGCTGCGCGAGATCGGCAAAGCCCATGGCTACGACGCCCTCCGCTACTACCTCCTGCGTGCCGCGCCATTTGGAGCGGATCTTGACTGGACGGAAGGCGACTTCAACAAGTCGTTCAACGAGCTGGCCAATGTCGTGGGCAACTGCCTGAATCGCACGCTCAACATGGCCGGCAAATATCGCGGCAAGCTCCCGCCATTGGGAAGCCTGGAAGACATCGACCGCAACCTGATCGCCCAGACGCAGCGCCTAAGCCAGCAGCTTGCCGGCGCCTACGAGAAATGCGAGCTGCAACAGTGCGCCCTGCTGCCCGTGGAACTGGCCCGCACCACCAACGGCTATATCGACGCCACCGCCCCCTTCAAGCTGGCCAAAGACCCGGCCCTTGCCGGCCGCCTGGATACGGTGCTGCACGTTTCGGCGCAGGCGATTTACGCGGTCCTGGTCGGCCTTCTCCCGATTCTTCCCGAAAAAGCCGCCGCCGGCTTGAAGCAATTGGGGGTGAACATTGAAGGCAAGACCCCGAAGCAACTGCTCGCCGACGGGCTGCCCGCCGATCATCCGATTGTCGCGGGGCAGCCGCTCTTTCCTAAAGTGTTGCCGGCGGGTTCAACGAATTCGTGAGCCACATCCGGGGCAGATGCCGTCGTTCACCGCTGCTACCCTTCAGGCGGATTTACAGGCGCTGACCCGAATCGGCAGCAACAATGTGGTCCTCACCGCCGCCGACACCTATGATGACGGCGAAGATTTGATTACAATGACCGCCGTCATGTCCGCTCGCACGAACAATCAGATCGCCGATCACGCCTGCAGCGCCACCATCGTGACCCGCATCCGGCCCAACAACACCAGCCTCACCTACACCGCCAGCGACACCCTCGCCGCGAGCAATCCCTCCAACACCGGCGGCGACCGGTACACCGGCCTCGACCAGTTCGGCCAGATCGTGGATCAAAACTGGACGGGCCCCAGTTCCACCACCACCGAGCGCGTGCAATATGGCTACGACCGCAATTCCAATGTCCTGTACAAGGACAACATGGTGCACGCCGCCGCATCGGAGTTGTATCATGTCAACAGCA
Source organism: Tepidisphaeraceae bacterium (assembly GCA_035648595.1). GTDB lineage: Bacteria > Planctomycetota > Phycisphaerae > Tepidisphaerales > Tepidisphaeraceae > RYN-428. The sequence continues at coordinate 1,252 of DASRLH010000102.1, read as the reverse complement.
CCAGCCCCGGCGACAACGTCGACGCCTACGATAACTTCAATCGCCTGACCGCCTTCGCCCGCGGCACGCTTTCATCTTCGGGCAACAACGGCTCATCATTCGACACGATCACGGCGGCTTCCCGCACGCAAACCTGGAGCCTGGACGCCCTGGGCAACTGGAACAGTTCCAGCACCAACGGCACGAATATCACCCGGACCACCAACAGCGCCAACGAACTGACCCACGTCGGCGGCTTTACGCTTTCATATGACAACAATGGCGATCTGGCGCTGGGCCCCGACGGCATCAGCGGCACGAACAATTACGACTACGATGCCTGGGGCAACCGCCTGAGCAGCGCTTCATACTGCAATACGAGTTACGCTTATGACGCCCTGAGCCGGCGGACGGTGGCCGGGGAGTTCAACCTGACGACGTGGACGTTCGTGCAGCACGATCTGTACTACTCACAGAACTGGCAGGTCTTGCAGGACAACACGCCGGGCCCTCTGTGCGGCTGCTCGTGCACGACCAGCACGGATGATTTCGTGTGGGGCGAGGGGTACGTCGATGACCTGGTGCTGCGGGACCGCACGATCGGCGGCCAAACCACGACCGCCCGCCTGTTCGCCCAGCAGGACGCCAACTTCAACGTGACGGCGCTTGTCAACACCAGCGGGGTTGTGCAAGAGCGATTCCTCTACGATTCCTACGGCGGCGCCACGGCGGTGAATCCGACGACGTGGGTCGCCGTGACCTGGACGCCGTTCGGCGACCCCAATGGATGGTTGAACTTCTTCCAGGGCGGCAGGTTCGAGACGGGAACGGGGTTGTACTCGTTCCGCAATCGGGACTACAGCCCGGTGCTGGGGAGGTGGGTGCAGGCGGATCCGACGGGGGCGGAGTACGTGGACGGGGCGAATTTGTATCAATCGTTCCAGAGTTCCCCAGTTAGCAACACGGATTCATGGGGATTGTGGACCCGTGATTCATGGTCTGAAGCAGCACCCGGTGTTTACATGGGTAACGCGATTTCAGAAGGCTGTAAAGATACACTTGGTTCTTTGGCAGCTCTCGTAACGACATCATCCGACGCAAGTTCCTTGATATATCGCGGCCACCATGTTGGTGCTAGTGCTTTGTCACGCAATGATTTTAGGGTAAACAGACTTCAGTTTTATCCGAGCGTCGCCGACCTTGAATTGCCAGTCCACGCCACGTTGCCTGGCGTTGCTGTGGTGTTGCCAGGCAGCCGTTTGCTCCCGCAATA
>DASRLH010000101.1:0-2754 GCA_035648595.1 Tepidisphaeraceae bacterium | reverse complement strand
CGCGCCCAAGCAGGCTTCGATGTCGCGCAGGCTTTCCCGGTAGGTAAGCTGGGCGAAAGCCATGCACAGGAACTGATCGAGACAGCTGAAGCTGCGCACGTTGAAATCGCCTTGATACTTCGCGACCAATCGGCGAAAGGTGTGCCACGGTGCGTACTCCATCACCTGCGCGAACACGAGCTTGCCAGCGTACATCGACACCTCCCCGGAGAATCCGGGAAGACTGCCCAGGACCGCGCACTACATTCAAGTCGTTAACACCTTGACATGCCCGCAATCCAGCGCCAGTTCTAGCTTTCAAGCCGATATCCATCAAATCTGTCGGACACTATTGATCCAGACTGAGTAATTAAACTGCTCCAAGAATCTCCCGCTTTGAAGGTAGGTTTTTCAGCAACAATTTGTGCGGCGGCCGTCGCTGGCCACGCCATAGGCAGCAGGCACAAAATTGTTACCAAGATTCTCATATGCATGCCTTTAGATTGTTTCTTTTCCACATTTGCAAATAAACGTGTCACATCCGATTATAGTTTTCCAAACTAAATTGGGCAACGCGCCAGCTAGAATTGCATTCTTCTGAGGCCAGACTGCCGGCGAACATGACCAGCGCAGGCGGTCCCATACCAGTTTCCTCCAGAAAAAAGTCCCGCGACTGGTTCCCGTGCATGGTCCCGTGCATGCCGGCTGGCTCAATCAGATCGAGATCTACTTCTCCATCGTCCAGCGCAAGGTCCTTACCCCCAATGACTTCCCCACCTTGGCCACCGTTGAATGGGCAGCAAACAGAACATGCGAACCAGCGCATATGCGGAATGAACGTCCGTGGAAGCGGCCAACAAGCCAGCGAACCCTTGTCAACCAGCATAGCCCGCCAACGCCTCATCCGGAAGTCGATTTGTAGGATCTTGGATCGCCGAAGCAACTTTCTAAAACGGTGCCGTCGCCGAATTGCGGTTTAGCAACAATCCGTTGAGCTTACAGCGGCCGTCGATTACGGTTCCCGTGCCGGCCGACTTGCTGATGTCGCGCCCGATGTATGTGCCAAGGCGGAACGTCTGGCCGACGTCAATATCGGCGCTAGCCCCGTTGGCTATATCCCGACCTGGGCGGGCATTCCCAGCGGGGCGGACGCATAGCGGAAGCCCAGCGCGGTACTATTCGCGTGGTATGGACGTTTGGTGGCACGTAAGTGGCAGACGCCGTATGGAAAGACGCGAAATGGGACCTGACTCGGCGGCCGACGTGCGCAAGATGCACCTGCGCATCGCGAGATTCGTCTTTTCCTTGATCGTTGCCGTGTTGCTGGCGCGCAAGGAGATCATCGCCCTGTTCAATTTCTTCGGCGGGATCGCTGCCGCGATCATTCCCAAGGGAAACGGCGATATCCAGATCGTCGGTATGCTCATCGCCTACCTCACGATATTGTGTGGGCTGGTCCTCTTTTGTGCGGCAGTCACGGCTCTTGTCTATTGGATATTGGGCGTATTGCCCATCGGATTCCAATTCGCGGTTGCCGCGCTCATCGTGGCCGGCCTTGCATGGTCGAATGGCTCGCTTCCCGGTGTGAAGCGAACGTTCCGCAGCGAGGCTCCTGCCACCGCGTTCAGCCGCAACGTTTCGTCCGATGAGAGAAACGAGATTCAGAAATACGCAAAAGACCGGATTCGCACCGAATGGACGGGCGATCTGCCTGGAATGCGCAATGCCCCAAAAGCATCCATGCCCATGTTGCCTCGCTGAATGTCCACGCTCCCTGCACGTCGCCTGACGCTCGATGCGAAGGGCTTCGTCAGCCACGCGCGCCAGATCGCCTCGCCCAACTGCGACGCACGGCCGCACGGCGAGGCGATCACGCTGATCGTTGTCCACAACATTTCGCTGCCGCCTGGCGTGTTTGGTAGCGATGCCATCGAGCGCCTGTTCACCAACACGCTCGACCCGGCGGCCGACCCGTCGTTCGCGGCCGTCGCCGGATTGCACGTTTCCGCACATTTCCTGGTTCGCCGCGATGGCGCGCTGATCCAGTTCGTGCCCTGCGAGGCACGCGCGTGGCATGCGGGTGTGTCGCAGTGGCAAGGTCGCGAGCGCTGCAACGATTTTTCGATCGGCATCGAGCTCGAGGGGACCGACTCGCAGCCTTTCGAGCCCGCGCAATACACAACGCTGGCGAAGCTCGTGCGCCTGCTGCGTCGGCGCTATCCGATCACCGGCATTGCCGGCCACAGCGACATTGCGCCCGGGCGCAAGACCGACCCCGGCCCGGCGTTCGACTGGGCGCGGCTCGAGCGTTTGCTCGCGACCCGCCGCCCGCGTGTGGTCGGCGGGTCCCAGCGCCGCCCGGGTTGACATTCCTGCCGCCAGGTCCGTTGGCGAACCGGTCTAACGACCGGCTTTTCCGCTCTGCTATACTGGTTGGTTATGCAAGTTGTTGCCGATTTTTTTCCGCTGATCGTCTTTTTCGCTGCCTACAAATGGGGCGGGATCTTTGTCGCGACCGGCGTCGCCATCGCCGCTTCGGTCGCGCAGATTCTGTGGTTCCGTTGGAAGCGCAAGCTTACCGCCGTGCATTGGATGTCGTTCGCGATCATCGTCGTCTTCGGCGGCGCGACGCTGCTGTTGCACGATGAAAATTTCATCAAGTGGAAGCCCACGGTGCTGTACTGGGCATTCGCGCTGGTCCTCGCAGGCGGCAAGCTGATCTTCCGGCGCGACCTCATTTCCGGCGTGCTGCGCAACCTCGCGCTGCCGGCGCCG
>DASRLH010000100.1:0-3735 GCA_035648595.1 Tepidisphaeraceae bacterium | reverse complement strand
GCGTTGATGCTGCGCGCTGTTCGCCCCAATTCCAGCCGCTCCCGCCCGCTCTCCCGCCCTTACCCACACCTGTCAGCCCCGATACAGTTCCACAACAATAAAAGCAACCGGCGAGCCGAACGGTATTAACGATTTGGTCAGTGCAGGCGGCTAGATTGCTGAACGTGGCGTTGAGTGTTGTCACCTTTACGGTCCCGCCGGGCGTCAGATCACTCTTCCATAATTCGGATCCGTTGGCAGGTCCAAAGAGAGTAAAGTAAACAAGATTGCCGACAGGCGTGAAATCAGAAATCCCGACGTTACCCCCGTACGGGAGCTTGACGAGTTGGATGGTTCCCGCGGCGGTGCCGTCCGATACCCATACTTCGTTGTAAAAAATGGTGCCAGCGGCATTCCATTGATTGCTCCAGAAAACGACTTTCTGTCCCGCCTGTGTGAGGTTGTAGGCGGCGACTCCCGCGGGCAATGAATTGCTGGCTGCCGGGGTCAAAGAGGGCATGGGCGAAGGAGGGGGCTGGAACTGGGGCGGCATTTGAACGGTCCCGGCGGGTGTGCCATCACTGGTCCACCATGCAAATTGAGCCTGGAAATAAAGCGACCCGTTCGCCACCTCAAGGGCCGCGGGGCCGGAAGTGAAGCTGCGGACGGCGACGCTTCCCGCCACGGTGCCATCGCTCTCAAACAGGGTGCCACCTCCATGGGGGCTGACACCTCCCAGAAACAATGTCCCGTTATCATCCACCGCATTGGAGATCTTCGGATTATTCTGCGGCCAATCCCCGGGTGTGATGGTAAAGAGCCCGATGAGGGGAATCGTGCCATCGGGGGTGCCGTCAGTGCGCCAAAGAGTGACGTTACCGATGCTGTCCGCGCAGGTGAAGTAAAAGAGGCCGCCGGACGCGAGTACGTTTTGTGCCTGCTCGGATGTAACTCTCCCAAGGTTCTTTACAAGACTGGTGCCGGCGGCGGTTCCGTCAGTCTTCCAAAGCTCCTGGCCATAGTTGGCCATGTTTTCGGTTAGGAAATACCCTTCGTTTCCCACCCTGACCACCGGATTAAACAGCCCTCCCTGGGCAGTATTTACATCCACCAGCGCGGGAAGCGAAGTGACCGGCGTCGCCAGTTGCGGAGGCAAGGTCGTCGCAGTGGCTGAAACCGAAACATCCGATGCCCCTGCCGCATTGCTGGCGATAATTCGGTAGTTGTAGGTGGAATCAGAAGCGGCGGTCGTATCGCTGAACGTGGAGGTTCCCACCGGGGTCTGGGCGATCTCGACAAACGTGCCATCCGCCCCCGCGCGTTGGATATGGTAGGTTTGCGTTCCATTGCCTCCATCGGTCCACTGAAGGTCGATCTCTGAACCCGAAACGCCAAATGCCTGAAGGTTCGATGGCGTATTGGGTGGAAACAGAGGCGTCTGCACCACGATCGCGATGAAGCCCGATCCACCTGCCGCGTTAACGGATTCCACGCGATAGAAGTATTGCGAGAGGGCGTTGGGCGTCGTATCAATGTACGATGTCGTTCCTGCCGGCAATGTTTGGGTGAAGTCCAGCGTGGCGAAATCCGAGCGGCTACTACGCTGCAAGACGACGTTCAATTCCCCATCGGCTGGGGCGGCGTGATCCTGCCAGGATAGATCGACGGCTCGACCTGGAACATCAATGACAGCGGCAAGATTGGACGCGGCGGGCGGCGCTAAAGGAGTGGCCAACGCGCCCGACAGAACGGCAGCGGAATCGCCGGCATCGTTGAGCGCGACCAAGCTGTAATAGTAGGTTGTTCCGGGGGCCAGTCCGGTGTCGTTGTAGCTCGTTGAATCCATCGGAACAACGAGTGATTCATCAACGGTTGCGAATGTCGGGCTGGCGCTGCGCTCCAGCCGGAAGCCTTCTTCGTTGTTGGAATGGTCGGCCCACGTTAAATCAATCTCCTCGCCATACAGTGCGGCAGCCTTGAGGTCGTCAGGTGCGGCCGGAGCAGAAAGCACGACCGGTGACGGCGTGTAATGAAAGAGACGGCCCTGGTTGATCGGGTCATCCGCTGTGAACCAGAGCGTGCCGCCAAAATTCACCAGTTGTGCCGGTGATTGTGACACGGGACTGGTGATCGGCAAACCCGGCACTTGCTTCGTGCCGGCGGTGGTTCCATCGCTGACCCAAAGCTGGCCGTTATACTCGGTTTCGCCATTGGCGGTCTGGCCGAAGGGAAGATGGACGGCAAAATAAACCTGTGCGCCAACCGCAGTGAGATTGGAGAGGGTGGGATCGTTGTACTGGCCGAAGCTCTTGAGTTGCGTTGAGCCGGCTGGCGTGCCGTCGGAAACATCTAGCGCGGTGCCGTCGTCAAAAACTACTTTGCCATTGATGCCGGTGATATCCCCAGGGATGAAATTTTGCCATGGCCTGAATCGATACAGCAAAACGGTTCCCTGCGGCGTGCCATCGGTACGATAGAGGCCGTAATCATTTTCACCCGGTGGAACGGCAAAGAACCATCCTTGTCCATATAAGGTCGTGTAGCTGATGGGGGTCAGGCCCTGAGAAGCCAGGTCGTCCGGAGAGGCATTACCAGCGCGTCGGGCAATGTTGGGGATGAACGGGAGTGTCGTTCGGAAGGTGCCTTGCGCGCTTCCGTCGCTCTGCCATTGAACGGTGCCGCCAGCAACTTGCTGTGAGATGTCCAGCGAATTGCCATCGGAGCTCAAGCTCAGGCCGACGACGCTATTGCCGAGGATTTGGGCGCTGTGGATCCCGTCGGTTCGAAAGGCGGCTCCGCCATCAGGCGCCGTCGCCACGAAATACACCTGCCCGCGGAAAAAAGTGAGATTTGTCGGATTCGCCCACGTCGCAGCCGCATCGACCTGGATGATGGAACCGGGCGTGTAGCTGAACGCGGGCGTGGTTGCATCGGCAGTCACGGGGTTGGACTGGCCGGCGGCGTTGAAGGCCATCAGCCGGTAGTAGTTCATCGAGCCTGCCTCTGCCACCGGGTCCGAATAGCTGGTCATAGACGGCGCAAGTGTGATGCTGTCGCGAATCGACGAAAAGTCAGGAGTCAGGCTGCGCTGCAGGGTCAGTCCCGCCACCTCGCCGGCAGGCGATTGCCAGGTCAAATCCACCGTAAAGGCGGAGGACGCGCTGGCCGTCAGCGCACCCGGCGAGCCAGGCGGCACGGTCGGAATCACCAGCTTCCAAAGCGGCTCGGAAACACTCCCATCTGAGGCAACGAAAACAACGCTGCCATCGGCATTGGTCAGCGACTGCGGATACGAAGAGTTGGGACCTGGATTCAAATCCTCAACCAGCACAGTGCCGGCGGAAGTGCCATCGCTGGTCCAGAGTTCCGTGCCATGAGAGGCGTCCCACGCGGCAAAATAAGCCTGTCCGCCCACATCGATGATATTACCAATTGGCGACAGATTGTTGGAATTCTCCGGCGCGAAACTCCTTAGACGAACCGTCCCCACCGCCGTTCCATCGGTCCGCCACAAATCGAAATCGCTGGGACCATGCTGCTCGACGAAATATAAATAGTTTCCAACTCGAGTCAGCCCGAAATCGGGATACAAATTGTTTGGATCGATAGAAATGATGCTAGTGCTTTGTCACGCAATGATTTTAGGGTAAACAGACTTCAGTTTTATCCGAGCGTCGCCGACCTTGAATTGCCAGTCCACGCCACGTTGCCTGGCGTTGCTGTGGTGTTGCCAGGCAGCCGTTTGCTCCCGCAATA
>DASRLH010000099.1:0-7559 GCA_035648595.1 Tepidisphaeraceae bacterium | reverse complement strand
TATTGCGGGAGCAAACGGCTGCCTGGCAACACCACAGCAACGCCAGGCAACGTGGCGTGGACTGGCAATTCAAGGTCGGCGACGCTCGGATAAAACTGAAGTCTGTTTACCCTAAAATCATTGCGTGACAAAGCACTAGCCCGGAAAATGCACGATTAACCACGAAGTCACTCAGAGCGGCCGAGCCCGCAACCCAAAGAAAGAGGTAAGCCACGAATGGGCACGAATGCACACGAATGAAAATTGATTATTCGTGTCTATTCGTGCTCATTCGTGGCCGTCTTCTCTTTCGATTTTCTGAAATCCTTGTAATGGCGACATGACACAATCTCACGCCAACCGGCTGCGCTGCCGCGCCTCGGTATATGCGGCCTCAAGATCAAGCGGCAAACAAATATCCCTGTCCAGCGCAAGCGGCAGCAGCGGAAGTTGCTTCCCCACGGCCAGTGCCGCCGGCCACACATCAATCCGCTCGATATTCGTCCGCCGAATGGGCCGATACGCGACGGCGTAAAGATCATCCGGAGAGATCAGGAATTTCTCGCCAACTTCCAGCAGGCCAATGAGTTCGTTATGCAGGTTGGCGTGCCTATCCGTGACAATATCCACTATGATTAGTCCAATCCCCTGCTGAAGATACGTCGCACATTTGGCGGCAAAACCCCGGCGCGCTTCGGGGCGATCTTTGTTCCCCGGGCTGATCAATTCAATCGCCGCCGCCAGCACCGGCCCCGCCCGGTTGCTGTAGACCAGCACTTCGGCACTGTCCGGAAAAATCGCGGGCATGGACATGTCCGCGGCAGGCGGCGCCCAAACCGCCGCCGGCGCGGTCGCCACCCCGCCTTCTTCCTCTCGCAAGGCGCCGGTGCGTTCGGAGGCGAACGGAAGCTCGAATGTCGCAACGTCCACCTCAACCCGGCTGCCGATGTGCATTTCGGTCTCCGCGAAGTAGCCTTCGGGAAGCGACGGGCCATTAAGTGCGTCGCTTATCGCGATGGCCAAACAAGCGAAAAATGATTCCCAATGCCGTGCAACACGGAGTGGAGGATGAAAATGGTCTAATAACGGCATGTTATTCAAAACCCTAAGCCGCTTGTCAGGGCAGAAAACTCCGTTGGCATGCTTCGCCATACGCAGGCTCGAGATCCAATGGCAGGCAGATGCCTTTGTCCAATGAAAGCGGAAGGAGCGGGAGTCGTTGTCCCACGGCCAGCACCGTCGGCCAAATGTCTATTTGCTCGATGTTTGGTCGGCGGATCGGTCGATACGCGATGGCATACAAATCGTCAGGCGACAACAGAAACCGCGAGCCGGCGTCCAACAACTCCACCAATTCATTGTGCAGGTTTCCGGACCGGCTGGTCACGATGTCCACGACGATCAGCCCGATGCCTTGATGGAGATAGGTTGCGCATTTGGCGGCAAAAGCGCGGTGGGCTTCAAGGCGATCCTTGTTTCCCGGGCTAATCAGCTCCACGGCGGCAACCAACGTCGGTCCTGCTTCGCCGCTGTATACCAGCACTTCGATGGAGTCGGGAAAAACAACGGGAATTGACATCTCGGCAGCGGGCGGGGCCCATACCGCCGCGGGTGCAATCGCAACGCCACCTCCTTCGTCCGCTGCCGCAATCGAGCGATTTGATGCGGAAAACTTTTCAAATGTCGCCACGTCAATCTCAACCCGACTGCCAACGTGAACGTGCATTTCCGCGAAGTAGCCATTGGGCAGTAGCCCCTTTCCCAATAGGTTGACGATTGCCCCAGCCCAAAGGCCGTGGAAAGATTCCCAATGTCGTGCCACGCTGAGCGGAGGATGGAAATGATCGAGCAGCGGCATCTTAAGAGATTTTAGCCCAAATCCATTGGAATTGAACGACGCGCTTGACCGAAAAGCTTTGCGGGATCAAGCGCCATTATACGCCTCTTAGCCGCTGCCCGCAGAGCTGCGCTTGATTTCGCGTGTCGCCAGCCTCAGTCGACAAACACAAACTCATCGCTGCCCATCAGCACGCGCATGTAGCTGTCGAGGGCCTGGCGGTTGCGCTGATCCCAGAGAATGCCCGCGTCGCTCAGTTTCCCGGCGACCGCGCGAAGGTATTTCTGCCCCGACTGAATCTCCTCCGGGGCCGCATGACGGCCCAGGCACAGGCGAAAGGCGTAGTCGATCCGGCCGGCGTCGTCGCCGAACGCCAGCCCCACGCGCACGGCGAGTTTGTCCGCCTGCTCGTGCAGCAGCGGGTCATTCATCATGAACAGCGCCTGGATCGCGGTGGTGCTCAGCGGACGGTCGGGTGTGGCGGCGTTTGTGTCGGCGCCGTCAAACACCGCCAGGAACGGCTGCTTGCGAATCCGCTGCTGCATCAGATAAATGCTGCGCTTGTTGGTCGGATAATCATCCACGAACGGCCGGTGTTGCGTGTATTTCCACTCGCTGGCCGGTGGGAACGGCTGCGCGCCGCCGGGCGTGCGATCGAGCGAGCCGGCAACAAACAGAATCGTGTCGCGAATCTCCTCGGCGGACAGTCGCCGGGGGTTTTGCCGCCACAGGTAATCGTTGTTCGGATCGATCGTGTTGTCGTTCGCGTCATCGCTGCTGGCCATTTGGTACGCGCGCGAAAGCATGATGAGCCGATGCATGGATTTGACGGACCAGCCAGAGGCGATGAACCGGCCAGCCAGATAATCCAGCAACGCCGCGTTGGTCGGGGCCTGGCCGCGGATGCCAAAATCGTTTGGCGTCTTCACCAGGCCCACGCCAAAATGATGCTGCCAGATGCGGTTGACCATGACGCGCGCGGTCAGCGGGTTTTTCGGGTTGGCAATCCAATGTGCCAGCTCGAGCCGGCCGCTGCCCTTGCAGCTTGGGGGAAGCTTCTCGCCGCCCAGGACGGTCAGAAACCCGCGCGGCGCCACGTCGCCCAAATCCTGCGGATTGCCTTTCCGCTGGATTCTCACATCGTGCGGCGTGCCCTCCGAAACCGCGTACGCCTTATCTACTTTTGGCGGGCTTTGGGCCAGTCGGCGCTGCTCGGCTTTTACGCCCGCCATTTCCAGGGCGACCTGCGCCGAAGTGCGGACGGGCCGAGTGGTGGGTTGTGCCGTCGCCAGCGTGGCGGGCCGCGTGGCGGCGGGCTTTTTCGCTTTTTCGCGCGAAGCCAGCGTGTTGCGCTCGCGAAGAAGGTCCTCGTATTTCTGGTCCAGCACTTCCAGCTTCACCTCATATTCATGAAGTTCCCGCGCCTGCGCCTCGGTTCCCAGCGGCGTGAAATCCTTGGGATGCTGGTAAATCTCGGTGCCGGGGAAGGCGTATTTCGTGCTGGCGAAGATGCCGTACAGGGCGTAATAATCGTTGGTGGGGATCGGGTCGAACTTGTGGTCGTGGCAGCGGGCGCAATTGATGCTCAGACCCAGCATTGACTTGCCGACGTTGTCGATCGTGTCTTCGATGGTGAGATAGAAATCGGAGTTGCGCGATCCGAAGCGGCGGGCGATCGCCAGATATCCCGTGGCGATTACATGCTCATTATGCTCGGCGGCGTCCTTGGCCGGGAGCAAGTCGCCGGCCAATTGCTCGGTGAGGAATTGATCGTAAGGCAGATCGCGGTTAAAGGCGTCGATCACCCAGTTGCGATATTTGTAAGCCTGTGGAATCGGGTAATCGCTGTTGCACCCGGAGGTGTCGGCATAGCGCGCCAGATCAAGCCAGTGCCGGCCCCATTTTTCCCCGTAAGCGGGCGACGCCAGCAAACGATCCACGACTTTGGCAAACGCCTCGGATGAGCCATCGGCTAAAAACGCCTCGGTCTCATCGACCGTGGGCGGCAGGCCCGTCAGATCGTACGTTGCCCGGCGAAGCAGGGCGCGCTTCTCCGTTATCGCCACCGGCTTGAGATGATGCGATTCATATTCGCGCGCCACGAATCCATCCACCGCCGTCAGCGGCCAACTTTTATCCCCGGCTTGCGGCACCGGTGGATTGCTCAACGGCTGAAAGCTCCAGAATTTCCTGGCCGCTTCGTAGTCATACGGCGCCGGTGCCGCGGCCGTGGCCGAAGCCGCCGGCGCTTGCGTGCGCGGATCCGGCGCCCCCATCTTGATCCACCGCTCAAAGGCATCCACCTGCTCGGCGGGCAGTTGATGCTTGGGCGGCATCTGCAAATCGGCATCCGTAAACCGCAACGCCGTCAACAACCGGCTCTTGCCCGGCTCGCCCGCCACCAATACCGCCCCATCCTTCCCGCCCTTGAGTACGCCATCGCGCGAATCCAGCCGCAATTCCCCTTTGAGCTTTTTCGCCCCCGCGCTATGGCATTGATAACATCGCTCGACCAGCACGGGCCGGATATGCTTCTCAAAGTACTCCATCCCCGCCGCATCCGGCTCCGCGCCGAGGACGGAAAAGGGGAGACATAAACAGAGCAACAATCCGGCGATGAAAGGGGACAGGCGCATGGGATGATTCAATGGCTCGGGCAGTCCTGAGTTTGGCTATTCTCTTCGAAGGCGGAACGGAACGCCGTCAAACGACTATACCCGTGGAAAGCCGAATTGTTCGGGCGCGAACAACGTACGTTTGTCGCTTCGCCTCGATACGGCGATTGGATCGAAATGACTTGACTCCAGTTGGGGTATGGCCGGAATTCGTGACACGGGCGGTCCGCCCGTGACTTGCCCCTCCGTTGAAATGTATCCCGGCTGATCTTCGCGCCGCCGAGGGGTTTGAGTATGGTTTCGTGTGCCCCAATCCAGGAGACTCATGGAAAGCGTTTCCGCCGACGCGTCGCCCATTGAATTCGCCGGCATTCGCTGCAGCGCGGAGCAGCTTTTGGAAATCGACAGCGGCCGGGTGATGGTTCTTGTTTCCAGACCCGACATCCTGAGAATCGCCGCCTGCCACGGCTTACAAGCCCTGCATCCCATTATTCAGTTTGTCGCTGGCGTCATCGTCACCGCGATTGGGCTCATTCCGGTCCCTTACATAATCGGTTGGATTCACCACGGCGGTACGCTGATCTTGGGCTCGAAACTGCTGCTCGTGCTGGCTCCGATCGGTCTATGGCTCATCGCCGAGTCTTTTGCGCGCGGCTATTTCCTTCGCATCGAAACCACCAAAGGAAGCAAGAGACTGGCGTTTCATGGCAAGCCCAGGGCCCACGACGTCGAGATGTTTTTACAATCTGTCGAGAACCGTTTCGGCTACAAAATTGAACGCGAAATCGCTACCCGGCGAAATGCATAAGAAAAGCGACGAGGACGTCGCTTCTACGAAGAAGCGGCGTCCCCGCCGTTTTTCTTCGCGCCCGGCTATAAAAATTCGTCGGCGCTTGAAATCGAAGTGGATGTGTGGTCCGGTTCATTAACTCCTACCCTGCAGTGATCGAGCGTAAATCGTCCTGCGCGCCTCGGTCACTGAGTCGTCAAGTTCATCCGCGGTAACGCCATTCATTGCAAATGCGTCGCGAACAGGCGCCAATATTTCATCAAAGCCCAACGTCGCCGCATCGATTAGGGAATGAATGAACCGCTCGGGCGTAGTGCCCAATTCCCGCGCCGTGTCGGCGGCGGCTTTGTAATGTTGGGCGTCAAGGGTGACAGTTGTTTTCATGAAACACGCCGTACCGGATAATACGCCAATCATAATACCGCAACGCAAGCCGGAGTGAAAGCGACCGAGGACGTAGAAGCGGCGTCCCCGCCGCTTTTCTTATCGTCCCAATGTCCCCTTTCGCCTCTGGCAAGACATACTCATGACAGTGGCCACGAATGATCGGGAACTGTTGCGGCATTATGTGCGTTCGGGTTCGCAGGCGGCGTTCGCACAGATCGTCGCGCGGCATATGGGATTGGTTTACTCCACCTGCCGGCGGATTCTGCGCGATGCCCATTTGGCCGAGGACGCCAGCCAGGCCGTGTTTGTGATTCTGACGCGCAAAGCGCGATCTATCGGTCCGGGCACGCCGGTGGCGGGCTGGCTGTACAGCACCTCGCGATATGTGTGTGCGAACCTCTCCAAGCGCGAGCGTCTTCGGCAACGGCGCGAGCACGAGGCGGCGGCCCGGATGCCGCCATGCGCGAGCAGCGCTGCCCCGGCCATCGCGGATTCTTCGCTGGCGTTGGACCGGGCACTGGCGCGCCTGGCGCGCGGCGACCGTAATGTTTTGTTGCTACGCGTTGTCGAAGGCAACAGCCTCCGGCAGGTGGGTGACGCGCTGGCTATCTCCGAAGACGCCGCCAAGAAGCGAGTCTCTCGTGCGATTGAGCGGCTTCGGCAGTTGTTTTCGGCTGAAGTCGGCTCGCTGCCGTCCATGGCGGGGATGGCCGAATTGTTGAATCACTCAAATATTCCCGTGCCCGGCGGATTCGTGTCCACAACCATCAAGGCCGCCGGCAGCCCTTCGGGCGCGGCGGCGGAACTTGCAGGAAAGGTAACAACCATGCTTCTCTATAAGAAACTGGCAATCGCCGCGGCGGCGTGTTTGCTTCTGGGAACCCTCGCCACTGGCGCGGGCTTATTGAGCGAAGGCGCCGGCGGACATCGCACCGGCCAGTCCGCGGCAACCCCGCTTGGCGATACACCGCCAGCGCTCGATGCCAAGCTGCACCGGCTTCTTCCCAAGATGAATTTCGACGCTCCCGCGCTTAGCGACGCCCTGCATTTCCTAAGCGACGTGAGCGGCGTTCAGGTCGGCGCCGACTGGGACAGCATCAAGCAGGCCGGCATCGCCTGGGACGCGCCGGTCAAGCTGCAACTGGGGAACCTGACACTCACGCAGGCGATGCGCGAAGTCCTGTGGAACGCCGCCCCGCCCGGCAAACTGGATTACACCGTCGGCCCCAACGGCATCTTCATCTCCACCGCCCAAGCGCTGAAGTTGTCGGCCCAAAAGGCGGAAGTTCCCGAAGATGCAACCGTCCGCGCGTTGCTCGCCAGGCGGCTCAAGCAACCGCGCCTGGGCGCAAAGCCATTGCTGAGCCTCTCCGAGGCGATTGCCAAACCCGCGGGCGTGCGACTGTGGATCAACTGGCCCGCTCTAAAACGGGCGGGGCTGACGCCCGACTCGCCGATCTCCATCCCCGGAGGCGAAAACGTGCCCGTGGGAAAACAATTGGACGCCGCGCTGGCGGCCGCCAAGTCCGGCAAGCCAGTCTCCTATGCGGTGATTGACGGGCTGGTCATGGTTTCAACACCCGAGGATCTCAAGCGTTTGGCGAAAATTGCCGGTGTCTCACATATCCCCGCCTAAAATAGCCTTGCGCGATCGTGCGCTTTTGGTGTCCTGCGGCTTATGAGCCGCGTCCCAAGTTCCAGAAGTTCCAGTAAGCGGATTATTGCCATGCGTGTCATCGGATTTTCTAACGTGACACGGGCGTCCCGCCCGTGCCGATGGCTGAAAAATAGGGAAAATTGATTTGTCTCGGGTTCCATACAACACGCACGGGCGGGACGCCACAGGCGTCCGGGATTTTGCTTGGCGTGACAATAGCAATAATCTGCATTGCGCCAGCCGTTGGTTTGTGTCATGCTGCCCGCGTGGCATTCGAGCCTGCTCAATCCTCGG
>DASRLH010000098.1:0-7691 GCA_035648595.1 Tepidisphaeraceae bacterium | reverse complement strand
AACCGCAAGTCCGACGGCCCACCCGGCTGGCTCACCCTCTGGCGCGGATGGAATGACCTTCACCTGATGGTCATGGGCGCGCGGGCGGCTGGACTGGAAAAAATGTGACGAAAGATGAGGCGAGACGCCCGTGATACGATGTGCCTTTCGACATCTGGTCCCGCGCAATCTCATCGCGCGATTGCGCGCCCATGCACGCGGCTGAATCTCATTTCATATTACTGCTATGGCCCGGGAAGATATTCGCCGAGGGATCGAGATAGTGCTTGGCGTAGTTGATGGCGATGCACGCCTCGCCGAAGCCGGTGGCAATGAGCTTGAGTTTTCCGGGGTAGGTAGCCACGTCGCCGGCCGCAAAGATGCCGGAGCGGTTGGTCTGCATCATCCCATCGACGCGGATCGTCGAACCCTCCAGTACCAAACCCCAGCCCTTTATCGGACCCAGTGAGCTGCTAAAGCCGATGTTCATCAGCACGGCATCCAGTTCCAGCGTCTGCTCGGCACGCGAGCGATTTTCGAAGATAACCGCCTGCCTGATCCGGCCCTCCCCGCCGATGCTCTTGAGCTCGTGAAACGTCTTTATCTCAACGGTAGTCTGGTGCATTTTCGCGACACTATCCTCATGCGCGCGGAATTGGTCCCGGCGATGGATCAATGTGACCTTCCGCGCGATGGGAGCCAGGGCGTTGGCCCAATCCACCGCGCTATCCCCCCCGCCGACAATGAGAACTCTCTTGTCGGCGAAGGCGGCCAGCTCCTTCACGAAATAGTAGAGTCCCCGCCCCTCATATTCCGCGGCATTTGGCAGCGCCAGCATTTTGGGAGTGAACGCCCCCACCCCCGCCGCGATGAGCACCGTGCGGGCGGCGTGGGCTCCGGCGGAAGTATGAATGGTGAACACCCGCCGGGCCTCATCATACTCCAGTGTCCGCACCTGCTCACCTAAAGCCACCGCCGGCTTATACTGCAACGCCTGCTCGGCGAGATTAGCCGCCAGGTCCTTGGAGAGTACCTTGGGGAAGCCGGCGACATCATAGATATACTTTTCGGGATAGAGGGTGGTAAGCTGCCCGCCGAGTTGCTCCAGGGAGTCGAGCAATTTGACGGACATCTGCCGAAGCCCGGCGTAGAACGCCGCGAAAAGCCCGGTCGGGCCGGCGCCGACGATTGCGACGTCTACCGCGTTTGTGGGGGAGGGGTGGGAGTCGGGCATGGGAGGCATGGTAGTGGGATCAGGCGATAAAGGAAAGATCGCGCAAAGACGCGAAGACGCAAAGTCGCACAGAGCGGACGAGCCCGCAACCCAAAGAAAGAGGGAAACCACGAATGGACACGAATGCACACGAATGAAGAGAAATTATTCGTGCCCATTCGTGGCAGTCTTCTGTGTTGATCTTACAAACATTCTTGCAGCTTCGACAAGATTTCACAGGATATCTTCAAAGACAGCCGCGAAGAGGCCATTTGAAATGGGGTGATTCAACGCGCATGAAGGGCCGCGAGCCGGTAGGATGTTTGGTGGTCGCGATCTCATTGAAAGGTTGGATAAACATGAACCCCCCTCCCCCGCCGCTTCTCCCACATCCCGCCAGCCGGCAATCCCGCCGCGATGGAACCTACACAGTCATGCTGGCTCTGCTGGCGTTTCTGTCGGTTTGCGGCATCGTCGCGATCTGGTCGCTCACCGCCCGGCCGGGAATGAATGTGCAGTCGGTCTGGACCCTTCACCTGGTTATCGCCACCGAGGCCTGTTACCTGGCATTTGAGGTATTCATCCTGATCATCCGATGGCGCTTCCCCTCCCTGCGAAAATGGCCAACGGTGACGCTGAACATCGCGCTTCTGCCGAAGATCCCGCTGGGGACGATTATCGGAATCTATGGACTGTGAAAGGCGGATAAAGCGGCAGAACAAGATGAGCGAGAAATGAACCGTGATTCGGCATGACTACGCCAGGCCACCAGGCATCAAGTATTGAGAACACCAAGTTAGCAATAATTCGACAAAACATATTTAATGGCGCGCCAAGCCGTGCTCTTGTTGCTTACCCCACCCGCACACCCAGCCGGTTCATCAGTTCATCGAATTGATCTAATGAGGAATAATTCAAAATCACCTTCCCCCGCCCCTTCTTCGCCGCCGACCGAACCTGCACGTGCAAGCCAAGCTGCTGGCTTAAGGATCGTTCCAAATCTTGCAGATGCGGCGAGACAGAAATCGTTGTCGGCGGCGGGGCCGTCGCGGGCTTGGAAGACTGCAACTGCTTTTCCAAGTTCCGCACCGACAAGTTTTGGCTAACCACCAGATTCGCCAGCCGGTCCTGTTCGGCTTTGTCCGCGATTCCGGCCAGCAGCTTGGCGTGGCCCATGCTGATCCGACCATCGACGACCATCGCCTGCACGGGCTCGGCCAGATCGAGCAATCGCACGAAATTGGCGACGCTGCTCCGTTCCTCCCCCATCCGCCCCGCCAGTTCGGCTTGGGTCAGGCCCAGTTGATTCATCAGCGTTCGATATGCCAATGCCCGGTCGATTGGGTTGAGGTTCTCGCGCTGAACATTTTCGACCAACGCCATCTGCGCCTGCTCGGCACTGGTGGCTTCGCGGATAAGGGCGGGAACGGATGCCAATCCCGCCAGCCGCGCCGCGCGCCAACGGCGTTCGCCGGCGATGAGCTGGTACTGACTGCCGACCTTCCGCAGGATGATCGGTTGGATCAAACCGGTGGATTTGAGGCTGGCCGCCAGCTCGGCGATGGAACTTTCGTTCATCTGCCGGCGCGGCTGATGTGGGTTTGGGACGATCTGGTCGAGAGCAATTTCGCGGATGTCAACAGTCGGTCGTTGCATTTGCTCGATGGCATCGGATTTGGGAGCAGCAGGCTGGGGAAGTGGGGCGGGGTGCATCGAAGGCGTGTTTTTGGAAGTTGATGGCTCCGAAGGTTGGATGTCCAAAGCGAGAGTTGATCCTTCGCGTTCTTGGGAAGTGGAAAGAAGACTACTAAGGCCTCGACCAAGCCGGGGTTTCGATTTGTGGGTCATTATATGGGCGTCCATTCCAACGTAGGGTTTCGCTTCAGCGAACGCGGTTTTTACGGCACAACAAAGGGTCTTCGGGGGAAATCATGGAATCGTACCAAGGCTCGTACCCTAAGGCAGCGTTCGCTGAAGCGAACCCTACAGAAGCTTCCTACCCGGTGTTACAGATGTTCCACGTGGAACTATCGATCAATTTTCTCACCCTATCTGATTAAAAGCTGTTTTGCAACTTTTGTCGCCGGCGGCTACGGCGCGCGACAGAAGAATCGCGCGTTCGCTCTACAGCTTCATACGCTTGAACACGGACTCGGGAATGCTCTTGATGATCAACATGATGTATTGCCAAAACCAAGGCGTATAGACATGCGCCCGCCCCTTACTCACCGCCTGAAAAACGTCATACGCCACATCCCGAGGCTGGGCGACGAGGAACAAGCCGGGCAATCCCCATGTCATTCCCGTGTCCACGAACCCCGGCTTCACCGTCGTCACCGACACGCCGCTCTTGAAAAGCCGGCTTCTAAGGCCTGAGAGAAACGCCGTTAAACCCGCCTTCGCGGAACCATACACATAATTGCTCTGACGCCCGCGATCGCCGGCGACCGACGAAAAGACGCAGATGAATCCACTGCCCCGCCGCTCAAAATCATTGGAAACCAAGGAAAGCAAAGAAATGGCGGATGTCAGATTTGTATCCACCGTCTGGCGCATCAAGGCGAGATCGGTCTGCGCATCCAACTGCACCGGGAGAAAGCCATGCAACAAAATCACGCCAGCAATTCCCTCCGGAGCCAGCTCCCGACAGTTTCGCCAGAATGCTTCATGCGTGTCAAACGCGAGTGCATCGAACGCGGTCACTTCGATCTGCCGGCCAAACCGAATTCGCAAATCCGCGGCCGACCGGTTCAAATCATCCAGGTCGCGCCCGGCGAGGATAATATCATTACCGGACGCTGCCCATTCATTGGCTATCGCCCGACCAATCCCCGAAGAGGCGCCCACCACCACGACCCAATTGGCCCCGCGCGAGGCAGTCACGTCCGTATGGGGCGGCATGGAGGTGAGGCCATAATAACCAGTTGGCGTACTGCTCATGCCATCACCCCTTCGCCGATGCCCAGGCGCCGTGCCTGCGAGGAACTGAAAACACCTTGGGGATCAAGCCGATTCTTGATCTCATCGAACTGCCCCACGTTCGGATACATCCGTTGAAAACTCTCGGCTGTCATGCAGGCATCCTTCGCCAGATAAACCCGCCCGCCATGGTCCATCACAATCGCGTCTAACTCCCGAAGCAGCGCGACGGTGGTGGGACCGCCGTTGGGAATATCCAGCGCGAGTGTATGGCCCGGCATCGGAAATGAAAGCAACCCGCCGCTGCTCTTGCCCATCGTCTTTAGAACCGCAAGAAATGAAGCTCGGCCAGAGGTCGAAAGCCGCTGTAGCAACTTCCGCAGGCACCCACCATCCTTCGTGGCAGGAAAGACGGCTTGGTATTGGAAAAAGCCGCGCTTGCCGTAGATGCGATTCCAGTGCAGCAGGGAATCAAGCGGATAGAAAAATTCATCGTAATCCACATACTTGCGGCCATCCTTGTGCCGGGCGTAAAAACGGTTGTTGAACAGCCGAACCGTCAGCGGGGATAGAGCGAAATTTGGTAAATTGAAGTGGACGGACCTTTTATGCCGAAGCGTCGCATTCAGCGGCCCGTTGGCCAATCCCGGCGGCAATTCCCCAGCCGTCGCGTGGTTGCCGCGAATGAGAACCGACCGGCCCAGGGAGGCGCCGCGCGACAGGCAATCGATCCAGGCGACGGAATACTGATATTGCTCGTCGCCCGATGCGAACGCCGCCAGGGCCGCGTCGAGATTGGGGGCCTGCTGATAATCGACGGCGATATAAGCCGACTCGATCTTCCGCAATCGGATGCGCGCCTGCAAGATCACGCCGGTCAGGCCCATGCCGCCGAGCGTGGCGAAAAATATATCAGAATTTTGCTCGCGCGAGCAGGGGAGGACTTCGCCGGTCGCGGTAAGCAGGTCCAGGCCGTCAATAAACTCGGCAATCGATCCATCGCGATGATGGTTCTTTCCATGCACATCAGCGGCGATCGCGCCGCCGATGGTCACGAACTTGGTTCCCGGCGTCACGGGCGGAAAGAACCCGCGCGGGACGAAGGTGTGAAGAATATCCTCCAGCGAGACGCCCGCCTCGCATTCGAGGACGCCGGCGGCCGGGTCAAACGCCAAAAAGCGCGACAGGCGGGTGTCGAGCAAGATATTGCCATTTTCATTGAGGGCCGCGTCCCCGTAGCTGCGCCCCAGCCCGCGCGCCAGCAGCGTGCCAGCCGGTGGGGATGCAACCACCGCCCGCGCCTCGGCGACCTTCTCGGGC
Source organism: Tepidisphaeraceae bacterium (assembly GCA_035648595.1). GTDB lineage: Bacteria > Planctomycetota > Phycisphaerae > Tepidisphaerales > Tepidisphaeraceae > RYN-428. The sequence continues at coordinate 2,260 of DASRLH010000098.1, read as the reverse complement.
CGAAACACCTGCGCCGCCTGCCGGGGAACATTCCCCCAGCCCGATAGTTCCATCAAACGCGAACGTGGCATCGAGGCCTTGGTAAGAAGAATATTAACCGCGGAGACGCGGAGACGCAGAGAAGAAAAAGAAGATGGAGAGATTTTCGTGGCGTATTCAATAGCTCATTTGAATTACGGTTCCCCCGTGTAGAGTGCAAAGTAATTGCAATTCGGCAATTCCTCGACTACCGCGCCATCGGCACGGGCGAGACGCCCGTGATACATTAGCGGGCTGGGTCCCTTTGCGGCACCCCCGCTGAACTGCTACCTCATCTTTTACTTCCGATCTCTGCGTCTCCGCGTCTCCGCGGTAATCCACTCTTTCGCGGACTGCGCGGTAATCCACTCTTCAAAACTCATCTCACCCACGCCGCGATGACGACCAGTCCCACGCACGCGCCCACGCCCCAGCTCATCTTATCGCGGATCGCGAAGACGATGGGATCATCGTGCATTTCGCGGCGGCGGGCCAGGAACCAGACGCGCGTGATCCAGTATAACAGCAGCGGCGCCACGCCCCAAAGCAATGCGGGACGGGCGTACAGGCCTTTCACCAGTTCCGTATTCAGGTAATTGCAGAAGACCAACACAGAAAGGTATCCGCTCGCCGGCCCGACGCTTTCAATGATGCCCAGGTCCGAGACGCGATACCCGCGCCCCTTGATCTGCTCGCCGCCGGCGTCCTCAACCTGCAGCAATTCCGAATAGCGCTTGGCGAACGCGAGGCTCAGGAAGAAGAACATCGAAAACGCCAGCAGCCACATCGTCAACGGCACGCTCACCGCAAACGCGCCGGCAATAATGCGCTGCGTGTACAGCGTCGCCAGCAGAATCACGTCCACCAGCATTTTGCGCTTCAGCCAGAAGGAATAGGCGGTGGTCAAAATCAAGTATACCAGCAACATTTCGATAAATCGCATTGGCAGCGAAGCCGCGATTCCGAAAGACGCCAGCAGCAGCCCGCCCGACATCATCAGTCCGGTCGCCACGGAAAGCGCGCCAGACGCGAAGGGCCGTCGGCGTTTGCTGGGGTGCCTGCGGTCGGATTCCAGATCGAGAAGGTCATTGATGATGTAGATGGCCGAGGCGCAGAAGCTGAATGAGACAAACGCCGACATCCCCGCCAGCACTTTCGCGTGATTTCCCAGTTGATGGGCAAGGATCAGCGGGATGAGCAGAAGAAAGTTCTTCACCCACTGATGCGGCCGCAGTGCCTTGAGCAATGGCTTGGCGCGGCCGGGTCGCGGGAAAACCTGGTAGGGGGTGCAGACGGCTTTTGCCTGCCGCAATGCGCTGTTCTCCGGATAAACAACGTAGGCCCTCCGGGCCGCGCGCCAGAGGCACACGTCGGCGGCAGAGTCGCCCATGTAATCGAAATTGCCCGTCCCGAATCGCCGTTCCAGCTCGGCAAGCTTGTTGCGTCCCTTGAGGTTGGGGCCATCGCCGGTGCCGATCACTTCATCGAAAAGCCCCGCGTGATAAGCCGCGACGGCATCCGCCACGCTCTGGTGCGAAGCGGTCGCCAGCACAATGCGCCGGCCCGCGCGCTTTTGTTCCCACAGAAACTCGAGCACATCCTTGCGGTAGGGGAGCAGTGCCGGATCGACCCTTACCCGCCGGGCGACCTGCTCCTTAAGCCGGCCCAGTCCCGCCGCCGCCCAGGCCGGCGCGCGCAAAGCATCCAACGAATGATGCTTGGCCAGCAGCAATAGCGCCTCCCAGAATGAATCGGTGGCGATAAGGGTGCCGTCCAAGTCCACGCAAAGTGGCACGGAGCCCCGTTCCGCGCTTAACACGGAAGCATCTGCCTCGGAGAGTGCCGGATCGAGTTGAACAGCGCCGTCTGCGATCATGGAATTCGTCGGTTGCTTGGCTGCCCGAAGTTACCGGACGTCCGCCGTCGCGTCCAATGACGGGGCCTTGTCAAGTATGATCGGCTGATCAACGGAACAGTAAAAGAGCGGAAGGTCGTCCATTGCGCGGTCATGGGAAGAAGCCGGTGACGTATCACGGGCGTCCCGCCCGTGCCGATGGCGCAGGGGTCGAGCAATCGCAATATTCCCAATCTCACGCACCCTGCACGGGCGGGACGCCTCATCTTTCGTCACATTTTTTCCAGTCCAGCCGCCCGCGCGCCCATGACCATCAGGTGAAGGTCATTCCATCCGCGCCAGAGGGTGAGCCAGCCGGGTGGGCCGTCGGACTTGCGGTTTTGGTGG
>DASRLH010000097.1:0-11435 GCA_035648595.1 Tepidisphaeraceae bacterium | reverse complement strand
TCCCTGGCCAGCCGCGGCACAACCGGCGGGAACTCCGGGACTTCGGGAATGGGACACATTCTCGGCGAACTGGCCGGCCAGGTATTCGTCGTCGCCGACCCCGATACCAATTCATTGCTCGTCAGCACCGCCAGCAAATATCAGGTGCAGGTCAAAAAAATCATCGCACAGCTCGATCGGCCCATTCCCCAGGTGCTGATCAAGGTGCTGATCGCGGAAGTCACCCACGACCGCACCAACGATTTCGGGATGGACTTCTCGATCCTCGACACCCGTGCCAGCGGCAAAGGCACGGTTGCCGGCTCGACTCTGGGCAATGCCGCCTCGTATGTCGCCAACGGCGGGTTGGCCGTCAGCATCATGGAGACCAACTTCAACGCCACGCTGCATGCCCTGGCGACCGAAGGAAAGCTCGACGTGCTCTCCCGGCCCTATATTCTTGCCAGCGATAACCAGCAGGCCAGCATCATGGTTGGCCAGCAAGTGCCGCTCATCACGGGCACCACCGCCCAGCCGCTGGGCGGGACGTTCAGCTCCATCGAGTACGCGCAGGTCGGCATTATCCTCAACGTCACGCCGCACATTAACCCTGACGGGCTGGTGATTCTCGACGTGTCGCCGCAGGTGAGCCAGCTCACCGGCGTTACGGTTCCCACCGGCAACGGCGGGTCCGCGCCGATTATCTCCAGCCGCTCGGCTTCCAGTCGCGTCCAAATCCGCAACGGAAACACCATCGTGATCGGCGGCATGATGCAGGACCAGAAAACCGTCACCGTCACGAAGATCCCGCTTTTGGGCGACATCCCGTACTTCGGCTCGATTTTCAGCCGCACCCAAAACGACGTGACCAAGACCGAACTGCTGATCTTCCTCACCCCCCATGTGGCCCAGGAACCTGATTTGCTGCCGGGAATGTCCAATGACGAGATGAAAAATACGGAATTGACGCCGCGCGCCATCAGCCCCGGCGCCTTCCAAAAACAAATGGACGGCATGCATCGGGGCGAATCTCCCACGCACCCCAGCACCGAGCCGGCCGTCACCCCGATCGCCAACCCCCCATCGACTCAGCCGTTCCATGGCGTTACCATCAGTGCGCCTCCCGCCTCCCAGTAGGCGGGAATTGCACGGAGCAGAATCGATGAGACAAAAATTCAAATGGGCTTGGGCGTTTGCCGGGCCGTTGGGCGCGGGATTGCTAATGGCGGCGAGCGGTTGCGTTAAATCCACCCCACCGTCGCCTTCGCCCATGCCGACGAAGGTTATAATGGGAGGCGCGAACGATCGCGGGGCAAACAATGGCGGCACACAGGCGCTGCCGATCAAGAACAACGTGCTGGATACGATGAACCCGGTCGGCGCGCGCATTCATGATTTGTGCGGCCCGTTGACGTTATTCTATTTCCAGAATCATCACGGCCCGGACCGTGTCGAGGAATTGTCCCGGTTTGCCGACCCCGGCGAGGATATGCCACTCACCTGCCCCATCTCCGGAAAGCCATATGTGTGCGTCTCCCAGGGTCTGATGGCAAAAGGCCATGGCTTTCGGATCTTCATGTACGATCCAGAGCCGCACAACGGCGTGCGCTGGTGTGGGGTTTTGCCGGACAAATCAGGGTCCAGTCAATCCGTGGTAATGTATGCGCTGGACCTGCCGGAGAAGGAGTTCCAGAAGTTCACCAAGGCCTCGGATCATCTGCTGATTCCGTGAGAAGACTTACGCAGTAAAGAAAGCAACGAGGACGTCGCTTCTACGTATGGCACCCGGCGCGAGTTGGCGAGAGGTGAACTGCTTTCAGTCGCACCGTAGAAGCGGCGTCCCCGCCGCTTTTCTTCTTCGACACAAGCTTGTGCGGAGAGCCGGCGGTGGGGAAAAAACCCCCACCCTACCCTCCCCCGGAATACCGGGTGAGGGAACAAAAACGCCAACGGGGACCGCTGATGAAATCGTCACGGTTACTATTGCTGCGACGGCTGGGTGGCCGGCCGCTTCACGCGCAGTTCCGGGGACACCGTAACGGTCCCGTCGCCATTGCTCTGCCCGACTGACACTCCGGGCGTCAGGATGACGCTATTGGGGTTGGGCTGTAGGTTCGCGTTATTGTTGTTGCCGGTTTGAGACGATTGGCTCTGCTGGGCCTGATCACTCATCGGCGAGGGGGCGAAATACACGTCATTGGTCGCGCCGGGGTTGAGGGTGTGCGAACTGACAACGGTGCCGTTGGCGGAAATTTGATTCTTGTCGGTGTCCACGTTGATCATTTGGTCGCGCATGAGCCGGCCGCTCCAGAGAAGCCGGTTGCTGCCATGATCGTAGACATATGCGGTGCCGGATTGGGGCGCGGTCCAAGTGACGGCCCGGCCGGAAGTCACCATATGGGCGTCGCTGGGAATATCCTTGTTGTCGCTGGCGCACCCGATGACCCCAATGGAAAGCGCGAGGGAAGCGAACGTGGCGCGAGCGATATTTCGTAAGGCATTCATGGCTGGTCTCCGAACATCCATCAATTAGCAACGCGCGCGTCCGGCCGATGGGAGCCGTCGTGGCGAAGGCCGCACACAATGTCGGCCTTAAGTAATCGATGAGACGCAAACGCCGCGCCAGCGAGCGGGACTGGCGCCAGCGAAGCGAGTTGTACGAAGCCGCCTGCAAATGGGGAGACTGTTTGCTATCGGCGCATTTCTTTCGTTCGACGGGAAAATCGCGCAAAGACACAAAGTCGCAAAGTCGCAAAGACAGCCGCAAAGAAAAGGAGGGGCGTGGCCACTTTTCGTGGCATGGGCAGCCCGCCCATGCCACAAATTCAGGCCACACCCGAAACGCGGCCGACGCGCCCTTTGAATTTTTCTCTTTCTTGCTTTTGAATTTGTTTCGGATTTCGTGCTTCGGATTTCGGATTTTCACCCGCTACTGGCCTACCGCTGAAAAGAGTTACGATCACGCGCGACGTGATTATTTTCGGGTTCACATTCCTTCCCGCACCACGATACGCCGATCGACGATCTCGCCCGGAAATGTTTCATGGGTTCCGTCTGGCCAATCCACGTCGATGGCCTGCACATGATCGGCTTTCCCCAGTCCAAAATGCACGCGGGGATCGTTGCCGCACAGGTAGCTGGAGGCGGGATTGACCAGTCCGAGGAACTGCCGGCCGCCGGCGCGGACGCGGACGGTTGCGCCGTAGGCATCGCGCCCGCCGCTGCGCGGAAGGATGGCCCGCACTTCGAGCCAATGGCCCCGCCTGCGGGCAATATTGCGATAGGCCCGGGCGGGGCCGGCGACGGTGGTGACCAGGAGACTGACCGAGCCGTCGTTAAAAATGTCCCCGTATGCCAGGCCGCGCGCGACGTTCGGTGTCGCGCGGAAGCCGGCGTTCGCGGACGAAACATCGCGGAAATGCCCGGTCCCATCCCCAGCGAAAAGTTGATTGCGCTGCGCGTAGGCTCGCCAATAGGGCGCGAGGTTCGGGGCGTCGGCTTGGGAAACCGGGTGGGCGGACCGCAGAACGCCGCCGTTGACGACGGCCAGATCGAGCGCGCCGTCCAGATCGAAATCCGCCAGCACGGTGCCAAAGCCTGTCCCCTGCCCGTGTCCGATCAGCCCGGCGGCGGCGGTGCGATCGGTGAACACGCCGCGCGGGTGCTGAATCCATAGCGCGTTGTATTCGTCGGTCAGGTGCGTGATGTAGACGTCGAACAGGCCGTCGCCTTGCACATCGCCCAGGGCGATGCCCATGTTACCGGCAGACTGGCCGGCGGCGCTGTAAGCCAGGCCACGCTCGACGGCTTGGTTTTTGAACGTGCCATCGTGTTGGTTGATCCAAAGCTGGTTGGGCCGGCCGTCGTTGGCGATAAGCAGATCGGGCCAGCCGTCGCCGTCAAAGTCGGCGGCGACAATTCCCAATCCCCATGAAGGCGCGCTCGCCAAACCCGCCGCGGACGTGATGTCTTGAAAATGCGGGATGGCGGGAGCGGAGACGCCAGGCGATGTTCCAAGATTTCGATAGACGCGAGTGATGCCGCCGGGGAAATCCGCCGGGCCGCAGTAGTCGGGCTTGCCGGTGGGATCGGTGCATTGCCGGGATGGGTCATAAGCGACATAGCTGACCACCACCAGGTCGAGCCAACCACTGCGCTTGAGGTCCACGAATGCGGCACACATCGGCCAAGGCCGGATTTCAGGGTGGGTACCCGTATCAACGCAAGTAACCGTCGCTTGCGGCGACGGCATCGGTGGGGCTTCGGATAAACCCGCTTCGCGCGTAACCTCGGTGAACGTTCCGTTTCCGTTGTTGAGGAACAGGCGGATGCCGCCGTACTCGCAGAGCAGGACATCGGGCAGGCCGTCGTTGTTGACATCACCGATGGCGACGCCCATTCCGTAGCCGGCCACATCCAGGCCCGAGCCGGCGCTGACGTCGCGGAACGTGCCATCCGGTTCCTGGTGGAAGAGCTGATTTTTCGGGCCGTTGGGGCCGGCATTTTGAATCAGATAGGCATCGAGTCGGCCGTCGCCATCAAAGTCAAACAACGCCGCGCCCGATCCCATGATCTGCGGCAGCGCGTAGTTGCCAACCGGGCCAACTTCGTGAACGAATTGGAGGCCGGATTTGCCGGTGACATCCGCGAACCAAGGGGCGGGCGCGATGCTCGAAGCGGTGGCAGGAGCATTGTTTGATGCAACGGATGCGGCGGGTTTTGGCTGTTTGCAGCCGCCGATGATCACCGTCCACGCGACGAGAAAATGCGGGATAGATCGCAAAGTAAGGATTCTCGTCGATTCGTCGACTAGCGGCGCATTCAAAGAACGATGAGACCCGACAACGTATCACGGGCGTCTCGCCCGTGCGGATGGCGCAGGGGTCGAGAAATCACGATTGTGCCAATTTGAAAACTTCACGCACGGGCGAGACGCCCGTGATACATTGACGGTCTCGTCCACGCAAATCCGCGTCCTCGAAAATCCGGCAAGTGTGCAATGCCCAATTGGCGCCGGCCGTCCACCGCCTTCAAAGAATCGACCGCTCAGCCTCGAAGAAAACGCGCACCGCCAGCGACGCCTTATCGTCCGCGAAAAGCATATGGCTTCGCCCGCCCTTCATGAGCCAGTACCCATAGCGCGGCTGCAAGGCGGCATCGAAGAGGGCGCGGCTTCGGGAAATATCCATCGAGCGATCCTGCTCGCTGGCGATCACCAGAATCGGTCGCGGCCAAAGCAATTGCACATCGCGCGATGGATCATATCGCGCCACGCGCGTGCCCAATTGGCCGCCGGCCAAAGGCAACGCCAAATTGCGGACGGTCCAGCCGGCGGCGGTGGCGAAACGATCATCCGCCAAACCCTGCACGAGCGACGAAAGCGAGTCGTAGGGCGCGAAGACGGCCAGCGCGTCGATGGCCTGCCCTTCGGGGCTTGGATCGGCGGCGGCGGAAATCAGCGCGGCCGCGCCCAGGCTCTCGCCCAGGCCGAACAATTTTTTGCATTCTTGCCGATGATTCCGCCGGACCCACGCCACCGCCCCAAGCACATCCCGGCGTTCAAGATCGCCGAACGTGGTGAGTTGTCCCCCGCTCTGGCCATGCGCGCGAAGGTCGATGGCCAGCACGTTATAGCCATTGGGCACCAAGTCGCGGACCATGCGAAGTTGCGAGGCTTTGTCGGCGCCAAAGCCGTGACAGAAGATCACCGTGCGCTGGCCCCAGGCGACGGCGGGATGAACGTCGTCCGTGCGGGCGGTGCGTACGGCCGGTATCCACCAGCCGCGCAAAGGAACGCCGTCGGTTGAAGTGAAGGCCACGTCCTGATACGGCGCGCCCAGCAGGGAAATCGGCGTGCCCGGATGAATCACATGCGGGCGGTAGATCATCACCATCGCCAGCACATACGGGATGCCGACGAGTAGTAGAACCACGGCACGAAAGATCAGCCCCGCCACCTCCGCCGCCGGGCAGCAGGCCCGTCCTTCGGCGTCGCTGCGCACGGCACGCGCCAAACCCCAGGTCAACACCCAGTTCAACCCGCGCAGCACATATATAACGGCAATTGCCCAATAGCATGTGATGGCGACCTGCGAAGGCGGCACGCGGCCGCGCAGGCCATAAACATAAAGCGAAATGAGCATCAACCCACAGATGACCCCGCCGATGCAGCAGACCAGCAATTCGCGCAACGGCGCCAGTGTCCGCCCCCGCCGTGCCCGAACCGCCGCCGCGCCAGCGGCAATGAGCGGCACGCACAGATACAGCCACGGAACCATCACCGATGCGCTTGGCATAATGCACACTGCCTTGCTGGAGAAAGTGGAATTGTATCCCCAACCAGCGAAGCCGGCAAAATGAAAAGCCCGCGATCAGGCTTTCACGGCGGCGGCGCCGGATTTGGCCAGCGCGTTGAGCCGCAGGGCAAGCCGGCTGCGCTTGCGGGCCGCCGTCTTCTTGTGAAGGCTGCCTTTGCTGGCAACCTTGTCCAGCCGGCTGGCGACCACGCTCAGTTGCGTTCGCGCCTTGCCAAGATCGCCGCTGGTGACGGCTGACTGAAATGCCTTCATTTCCGTCTTGATCATATCCTTGCGCGCACGATTTCGCGCGCGGGTCTTGACGTTTTGGCGGATGCGCTTCTTAGCCGATAAGGAATGGGCCACGTGTTTCGTCTCCTAAAGTCTCTGTATCATCCGTATCTCTGGCCCGATGCTCTTGCGACACGGGCAAAGCGTTGGAAGCATAATGATATCGGGGCGAATGTCCAGCAAAACGTGCGAGCGGCGTCCTCTTGCAATTATAACGCTTCAGCCATCCGCACGGGCGAGACGCCCGTGATACGTCAATCCCATTCAATCCATGTATCACACCGCCTTGCATTCGGCTGAAGTGCTACTTGCAATTTAATAAGCCCACGGTAGTTTATTGGCAACGGGCAATATTTGCGCGGCCCCCCGCGCCTCGAAAGGCCGGGGAGAAATGTCTTTTGCTACACGGAGGTAGCCATGTCCACATCGAATTCCAATCGTCTTTTCCGCTTCGTCGCCACCGGCAGTTTCCTTGGCCTTTTAACATGGGCCGGGGGCTGCGGAGAAGTGATGACCGATACGCGCGGCAACGACCGCACGGCGACGCAACTGTACAACGACGGGAATTACTCCCAGGACGTTGGCGCGACCCGGGCCAATATCGCCCGCAACCCCGCCGACTATGTCTCGCATTATTATCTCGCCGCCAGCCTGGAAAAAACCGGCGCGCACGAAGAAGCGATCGAGCAATTCAAGACCACGCTGGCGGTGATGAGCAACTCACTGGTGGGCCGCGAGGACCACGACTTCCGCATGAAGGTGCTGGATTCGCTGGCCACCGCGATCGTCAACGGAAAGGACCGCGAGGCGGAAAGCGCCGCGCTGATGAAGGGCACGCCGTCCGCGGAAAACCAGTTCCTGCTGGCCAAGATCGACCGCATGTCCGGCGACGCGGACGCCGCCGTCGAAGCCTACGAACAGGCCTCGTTGCTGGCCCCCCGCGACTTTGTCATCGCCAAGGAATATGGCTTGTATCTGGAGAAACTGGGCCAGACCCAGCGTGCCCGGTCACATCTGAAACGCGCCTATGCGATCAACGACCGCGACCCGCAGGTTTCCGCCGCGCTTCGCCGGGTCGGCGTGGTGCCGGGCCCCAGCCTCAAGGACGAAGGCGATCTCGCCAAACCGGTGATCCCCGTTGGCCCGTTCCCCGAACTGGGCAATAAGAAGGACGAAAACCCCCGCGCGACGGCTTCGCCGAATGAATAGCATTCAAATTAGCGCAGAGTCCGCAAAGGCGCAAAGTCGCAGAGAAAGATCAGTGTTTCCGAACAAAATATGAAATCGGCAATTTCAAAATCTTGACTTGGGACCAATCGATAAGGACTGATCCGCGCCGCGCTTATCTCGACTCCGCGTCTTTGCGCCTCTGTGGACTCTGCGCAATTCTTCACTTCCCATTGCGCGCAGAATCAGCTGACCGAATTACGACTGAAGCGAGAACTAGGCGGTCCGCCGACGGCGGGATGACAGTAGGCCGATCGCCGCCAAGCCTGCCAGCGTGGTGCTCGCCGGCTCCGGGGTGCTGGAGGTGGCGAGGGTGGTTTGGCCGTTCACCGAACTGGGGTCGGGGCTGTGGGTGACGATGGGCGCGGAGTCGGCGGGAAGCGAGGCGGGAAGAAGCGACGTGGAAGCGAAGTCCCCACTGATGGTAATCGTGCCATTACCGGTGTAGGTGCCCGTCGCAAGCAAGGCGGGATCGCCAAAGGTTTTCACCTGATCCCCGGCGTTGGCGGTGGTGGTGCCGGGCATGCCGAACCCTTTGACCAGATTGTCATGGGCCGGTGTAGCGGAATCTTCATTGTCGTAAGTCAGTGATTGTCCGCCGGTAAAGGAAACATCATTGCCGACCAGCGTAGCCGAGCGAAGCAGGACGAAGCCCGAACTCACCGGGTTTCCATTGGTATCGGTGAATATGCCGGTGGGGAGCTTGTTGTTGGCTCCCGTCACATTGTTGAGGAGGATGCCATTGCCGGTGATGTCGAATTGAATTCCAGCAAGTCCCAGCGTCGCGGGATCCTGCACGTTGATGTATGCATTCCAAACGCCGTTATTTGCGGTAATGCTCAAATCCACGACCGAGGCCGCGAATAGAGACCCGGCGCCTAAAGCCGAGGCGACGATTGCCGCCGCAGCTGAAAACGCGAGACGCGATGACGCCGACCTGTTTGAACGCTTGTTGTTACCGCTCATTTTTCTCTCTCCTAAACCCGCCAAGGCACGGATTGCCGTTCATGTGAATCGTGGATTGGGTATCCACCGACTCTGAGTATAACCAGAATCGGGCCAATCGCCAGTAAAATCTTATAAAAATTGCGCGACGAGGCTGTGCATGTTTTTTGCGTGTTAAAACCGCGCAACTTTACCTAAATACTCAAGTGCGTTATCGCCAGCGAAGTTCTTATGCGCAGGCGTCTGGGCTGTGGTCTGCGGACCGCGATCAATTGATCCAGACGTGATTATCTCTCGGCGCCAAGGCGGTCATGACGCGGCACGATTCGTTTCGAGCGGCTGTTGGCCGATCGCGTATCGACCTTCGAGGATCGCGCCCGCCCCCACCGCCAGCGTCGGCGCCGTGACGTCGCCCCTGATCTCGGCGTCGGGGCCGACGAGGACGGGGCCGCGGCTTTGGATGATGCCTTTGAGTTTGCCGCGGACGATCAGACCGCCGCAATGGATGCGGTCGGCGATGACGTTGCCTTTTTTTTCGATGGTGACGATGCCGCAGGTTTCGATGACGCGGCGGGCCTGGTACTCCTTGAACCGCATGTCCTCAAGGCGGAGCGATTTGTTGCAGTACTTGCAGGTGATGGTCATGGCCCGGCGGCCGACCTCCTGCTTTTCGCCGCAATGCAGGCAGACGATTGTCAGCCTGTCGTCGGCAGCGAGATTGGCGTCGGCGGGTGGCATCGGGAGGAGACATGCCTCATCGAGCTAATGTCCGCTTGTGATGTGTGACGACGCGCAGCCGGCGAACGCTCCGTGACGAACAGGCGAACATTACTTGTTATGCGGCCCTTGCGGCTGGCCGGCGGGCTGAGGCGCGGGGCGTTGCTGCTGGCCGCCGCCGTGTTGCTGCGCGCCGCCCGCGCCGGGTGGGCGTCCCTTGCCGGCCTCGGGGCCGACGCTGACATGGCCGACGAATGCCGCCCCTTCCTCGACCACCAGCTTGGAAGCCGTCAGATCGCCCTGATAGCGCGCGGAGGCTTTCAGCTCGACGCGATCGCCGGCGGTGAGGTTTCCCTGCACGTCGCCTTCGACGATGATCGCGCCGGCATCCACGTCCGCCGACATCTTGGCCTCCTTGGCCACATGAAGCCGGCCCGGCGTGTTGATCTTGCCCTCGAACCGCCCTTGCAGCCGCATGCCCTTCTCGAAACTGAGCTCGCCCTTGAAGCTGGCGTCGGTGCCGAGAATGGTGGGGAATTCCTGGTTGGCTTCGGCCATGGTATTGCGTCTCCCGAAGATCGTCCATGATCTGCCGGCAGCCCGACGCCGCCGCACAGGTCGGGCCGCCGCAACGGAAGTGACAACTCCGAAGCGATCCTCACCGGCAGCCCGCGGAGGGGATTATACGGACAGACGCCGCGCTGGCAACGCGAAGAGGCGGATTATCTTTCCAGCCGCTGGTTGACCCCCTGGTCTCTGCGGCGCATGCTGGACGACCATGTTGCCCGGGCGAACCCGCGAGTATATCAGCGGCCTCTCAGACGCGGAATTGACGCAGTACGTGGCGGTCGGCACCGACGCATACGACGTCGACGCCGTCAATTTCGCGCGCGATGAATTTGCGCGCAGAGGCCTGGATCCCGATCATCTCGCAGTGGTCACATCGCATACGAAGGAGGAAATAGCCGAAGCGCGAACGAAGGAGTCGGCGTTTGCCGCGATACCATTGGATGCCACAAGCCGACTCACCGCCTTTGCGTTTGGGTTTGCGATTGCGACGCCGGATTGGTGGTTCACCTTAATTCGACTTGGAAGGGACGGCGCGCTTCAAAAACGCAGGGACATGTGGCGGTTCAGTTTGATGGGCTTTGGGGTGGAGTTGGCGCTGGTCGCGGCCTTCACGGCGTATATGACCGCTGACGCCCGCCCCGGAAGCCGCATCATGTCGATTATCCTTATCGTGGCTGCATTGTTGACAAGCGCACCTTCCGCCTTCATAACCATCCAGGAATACAAATCGCGACGCCAGCGGCGACGGCGTATCGAAAAACAACAATGCGCGGTCTGTGGCTGTGACCTGCGCGCCTCGCCAGATAAATGTCCCGAATGCGGGACCGTACCGGCCGCCAAATAGAATATGCCCACGCCACGACAATAGCGGCTACAATCCCCCGTGCCGCAAATCACGATCATCGGCGCCGGCCCCGCCGGCAGCGCGGCGGCGCTGCTGCTGGCGCGGCGGGGATGGGATGCCACGCTCATCGAGCAGCACCGTTTCCCCCGCGACAAAGTCTGCGGCGAATGCCTGAGCGCGCTGGGGGTCGAGGCGTTGCAACGTATCGGATTGATGCCGGGGCTTTTGCAAGCGGGGGCGGTTTGGCTGCATCGCACGATTGTGCATGGCCGCGAAGGAAGGCCGGCGGCTATCCATCTTGAGCGTCCGATGCTCGGGATTTCCAGAGCCGCCCTGGATGGCCTGCTGCTCGACGCGGCAGGCGATTCGGGGGCGCGCATCCGCCAGCCGGCGCGATGCGAGGCGATTGTTTCAACACCACGGGTGCGTGACCGTTTCGGCGGCCTCTCTTTTTCCCTCTCCCGGTACTCCGGGGGAAGCGAGCGGAATCGGCGGCTGCCCGCGAGCGGGCCAGGGTGGGGGTCTTTGTTCCTCGGCCCGCGCGGTGCAAACCCCCACCCCAACCC
>DASRLH010000096.1:0-4651 GCA_035648595.1 Tepidisphaeraceae bacterium | reverse complement strand
CCGGAGTTGGGGCCGGTAGCGCCGGCATCCACGGCGCCGGCGGTCACGCGGCCGGTGGGGGTGCGGGGATTGCCGTAAAGATCGGTGAATACGCCCGGGTAGGCCACGCCCGCCGTCGCCGCCGCGCTGTTGGTTGCCGGGGCCAGTGCGGAATTAAGCGGAGTGGCGCTGAACACGTCGTTGTGCACATTGGGCAGCGCGTTCCAGGCCGCGGGCGTGTAGTACCCGGTCGGCGGCAGCCAAGACGTGTAGACGTAATTGATGCCGTTGTTCGCGTAGGAGTTGAACGATGAGGGCATCTGCCAGACGTTGTTTTCCGACATCCCGATGACCGACGAATTCTTGTCGTTGACGAAAACGGCGGCGGTTCCGTGCATGCCGGGAATCACCGTGGGGGCATCCCAAAGGTTGTTGGCAAGGATGACCTGCCCGGCGTTGCCGCCGGGATTGATGTAGATGAAATTCCCGCCGATGGAGTTGGTGATGCCGGTGTTGTTGACGATCTGGATGTCCTGGATGTTATCGCCGGCGGGATTTTGCGGGATGATGTTGATGCAGCTTCCAAAATCGGGGGACGTGAAGACGTTGTCGCGCATCATGACGTGATAGGTGCCCGGGTATATCTGCACCTCGTGGCCGAAGGTGTGGTTTCCCTCCAGGACGGTCCATTCCGTGACATCGCCCGGCACCGCCGCGGGCCCTTCGCGCGGGCCCACGCGCAGCTCGCCGTCATAAAGCCAGTTGTCGGCGACGTAGGCATACCAGCTCTTATGAACGTCAACCGTGCCTTTGTTCTGATCGTCCACGTCCCCCAGCGCGACGCGGCTGAGGTTCGTGAAATTGTTGTAGGCGATCAATTCACGCTGCGTGTCCACGGAACGCAGGATGTGCTCGCGGGTGGAGTTGGCGGCGTAATTGCCCAGGAAAACCTGATCCTCGCCCTGCGCCCAGATGAAGCAGCCGCGAAGGCCGGTCACCAGCGGCGCCGAGCAATCCTGCACCAGCACGCCATCGGGATAACGGTTTTCGTCAACCCCCACGTCCAGATTGAGGAACGTGCAGTTGCGGATGGTGATGTTGGTGCCGCCGGGGAAGATTCCATCGGCGGGCATCTTGTCGGCGATCACGCCGACCGGCTTCCAAGGGGAATCAAACGTCAGCCCCTGCACCATGATGTTGAACGAGGCATCCGACATGCTGATGCTGCTGGTTCCGACGCCGGCCATGCGCATGAACGTCGGCGATGTTCCGCTGCCGTACGCGCCCAGAAGGATATCGTGCCCGTCGATGTTGAAGCCGGCGGATAACGGGAAGGTTTGGCCGCCGTGGAAGAGCACGCGCATCCCGGATGTCAGCAGCGCGTTGGCTTGCGCCACAGTCTTCACGGCAGTCTGCGGGGTCAGGCCGTTGTTCTGGTCCGAACCATTGTTGTCAACGTAGATCGTCGGCCGGGTATCGGCCACGACGTTGACAGTGGTTGTAAGCGTGCGCGTCTTGCCTGAGACATTGGTGAGCGTGAGCGTGACGGTGTAATTTCCGGGCTTGTCGTAGGTGTGGGCGGCGTTCCAGCCGGGGAGCTGATCGTACTGGCTTCCCGGATCGCCAAAGTCCCACTGCCATTTCGCGTTGAGCACCGTGCCCGCGCCCAGGGTGGAGTTCAGGGCGTGGACGAATACGGTATGCGGCCCATATCCCCAGGTTCCCTGCACCACGATCACCGGCGTGGGCGCCGAATTGTCTCCGTTGTTGGAGCCGGTGATGGTGGCGGTGGAGGGGATGACGCCGGCCTGATACAACTGTCCGCCGCCGATCGCGGGATTGGATTTCTGGGGCAGGCTGGATTTGACGATGCCGGCGGGGGCGTAATCCAGGTAGGAAAGATCGGGGTAGGTATCGTATCCGGTGCCGCCATTGAGGTAATTAACGCCACCGCCGCCGATCAGCGTGTCGCTGCCCGAACCGCCGAGCAAGGTGTCATTGCCGCCCTGGCCGATGAGCTGGTTGTTGCCTGAGCCGGCCTGGATGTAGGTATTTCCGTTGCCGCCGTCGAGGTAGTCGTTGCCATTGCCGGCTTTGATGGTGTCCTGTCCGTTGCCGCCCCAGACCTGATCGTCGCCATTGCCGGTGAGGATGGAATCGTTGGCCGAGCCGGCCCAGATGTCGTCGCGGCCATTGCCGACGGTGATGACGTTATTGCCTGGCCCGCCGGTGACGTAATCGTTGCCGTCGCCGCAGACGATGGTGTCACCCCCGCCGCCCCCGTTGACGCTGTCATTGCCGCCGTAGGTTTGGATGTTCGCGGGAACGGTGACGTGGCCGTCGAAGTAGATGCGATCGGGCCCGCTGCCGCCGGTGACCTGGATGAGATGAATGGCGGCCGGGTTGGCGTAAGCGCCGTTGCCGTCGGCGTTCGCGATCAACGTCCCGTTGGACGCGCGCGAGACGGATATGTTGTTGTATCCGGTCGCATTGCCCTGCAAATACAGCACTCCGCCGGCAACCCAGGCGGCGGAAAAAAGACATCGTTCTTCCAGTTGTTCCACGAGCGGCACGGTGGCGACATGTGCCGCGGCCTTGCAAACGGCTGCATCCGAACCGCCGGCCGAGGCCCGCGAGCGGCGCGGCTTGCCAAATTTACCGGTCGGTTTGAAGGAACGCCCAATGGAAAAACGTCGGGGCATCGATTAGCTCCCTCCTCCCGCAATCGAGAGGAAAATGACCAAAACAACCCAACCTTGGCCGACGGCCCGGCGGAACATCCTGAACGCCAAAAACAGGGCGCTCAAGACGACACCGGAAGCCAGCGCGGCGGAAGTCGCTCTGGAAAAAACCAGGTTTGTCGTAACAAAAAGCGGCTTGTCAGAGCGGAACGCCGATTGGCGGGCGAAACATCCCGGCGAAACATCGCCGAAGCGCGGCCGCATCCATGCGGGGGCGCATTGCCCGGATCGACCTGCTCATTATGCGAAGCCAACAAGGTGAGCGGAATCCCGCGACGGTGCGGGCGTACCACCAGGTTTTGCTTCGCTTGCGGCGGAAGGGGATCATGATAACCCGGTCACCCACCAGGCGTTCCCCATGGAACGCCGCGACCGGCCCACATCCGCCACGCAGCCGTGTCCACTCACAGTGGACGCGCGGACTATAAGGGCTTGCCCAAGTGATACAAGACAAAAAACCGACTTTCAAAAAAAAACTTTCCCACCTCGATCAGCTGGTAAACTGGGGTATATTTACAGCGTTTTTCACATAGCTGGAGCGGTTTGGCATGGTCACTGAAGTGACCACGCCGGCGGCCGGTCATGGTCAAACGCCATAGCAACATGAGATTTGCTTTAGCCGCCGCTTATCGCTATTTTGCTTTGCAAACACCCGGAATACCGGGAGGGGGATGGACCCAACCTGTCACGCATCCGACCATCTCTCAGCCACTCATCTCTCATCTCTCAGCACTCAGCACTCAACTCTCAGCACTCAGCACTGATCTCTCTCCCCGCAGCCACCCGTTTGCGGCAAACCGTCAATTCCCCCGATCTGCAAACATCAAACCCCAGTCCCTCGATCGCCCTGAAGAACACCCGTTCGCATTCGGGATCATGCAGTTCGATGGCGATGTTTTGCACTCGGCCGATCCACGAATCAAAGTTTTCAGCGAACACCACCTTCTCGGCTTGCTCGATATCCACCTTCAAAATGGAAATCCGTTCGCGCCCGGACTCGCGCAGGAGCGTGCCGATGTCGATCGCCGTCACTTGCGCCTCTTCGCCTTGGCGCGCCTCGCGCACCTGTATCGCCCATTCGCGGCCATCGCGGTAATTGTCCTGGGAAAACACCAATCCGCACGGATGGGACCACACGCCCGCCTGTATCAGCTTTGTGCGCGGGCCCCATGCCGCCAGGTTCCGGCTCAGCATCTCGAAATTTTTCGGGTCCGGTTCGACCGCGATGACATTCGCTCCGGGGAACCGGCTCAGGAAATAAGCCGAGCTGTATCCGACATTCGCGCCGCAATCGATGATCAGATCAACCTCCCGGGCATCATCGAGCACCGCATATTCGCGCATGGCAAACACGTCATAAAACACCTTCGCGTCGCTGCTGTGGCGGCGGCAGTGAAGCGGGTGATCGGAATACGCCGAGCGCATGCGGATGGCGTCGGGGCGAGCGCCCAGTAGAACCTCCGCAGCCTGAAATTTCGCCATCGACCACGCGCCCAAGGCGCCTGCTCGCCGCATGGCGCGGGATCGTCGAAGCGCGGCGTCCAACGTCTTTTTGATTCGCATGAAATTATCGCTCTCCAAACCATCGCGCGAACATTGCGAAATGCATCGGCGTCTGGCGAAGCCGCTAAATAGCCCTGCGCGATTATGCGCTATTCATCTATGGTAACACCAGAAGGGATCAGGCCCGGAAGGCAACCTCAATCGTGACACGGGCGTCCCGCCCGTGCGCGTTGCACGGAGCTTGGGAGACATCGGTTTTCCTACTTTTCAGCCGTCGGCACGGGCGGGACGCCTCATCTTTCGTCACATTTTTTTGTGTCCGCCAGCGAGTATAACATATTGGTGGCATTATCGTTCGATTGATTCAAAGGAGTATTGGCATGGAAGCCAGAGCGAACAAGGTACGAAGGCGTTCGATCCGCAAGGCC
>DASRLH010000095.1:0-2630 GCA_035648595.1 Tepidisphaeraceae bacterium | reverse complement strand
AAGGCCACGCCATCGGACGCCCGAGCCATGCCTGCATAAATCCAACCTCAACCGCCGCGCAGCGTCCTCAAGTCTGCTCGGCAAACAGGAAAATTCATCGCAGCGTCGAATTTTTACCCTTGACACTTAACACAGCCGCTCCGTGCTTCCGTGCCTCCGTGGTTGCTTTCTTTCGGCTGGGGCTGGGGCCTATACAACCACTTTGGTTCCTTCGAAATCAAACCTGAACCGCACCTCCCGCAATCCCTCCTGCATGAGCGCGCGTCGCAGGCGGGTTTTGTCGGCGGCGTAGAACATGAGGAACCCTCCGCCGCCGGCGCCGATCAGTTTTCCGCCGATCGCGCCGTTTTGTATGGCGATGTTGTAAAAGCGATCGATGTCGCCGTTGCTCATGCCGCCGCTGCGCTTCTTCTTGTGGTCCCAGTGGGTGTTCATTAACTCGCCGAAGCCGGCAAGATCGTCGGCCTCCAGCGCCTCGCGGCTCCGCTGGCCCAATTCCTTCACGAAATGGAGGTTGTCCATCATCGACTTGTCGCTCTGACGGCTTTTCTGGTCCTGATCCTTGAGAATCGAAGAAGCCGACCGGCTGTATCCGGTGAAGAACAGAAGCAGGTTGTCTTCGAAGTTGTAGATCGTTTCGGGACTGACCTTGAGCGGGCTGGCGTCGACGTGGCCATCAGGGAGAAACTCAAAGCACGTCAGCCCTCCATACGCGGCGATATATTGGTCCTGCTTTCCGATCGGCTCATGGAGCCGGTCGATTTCGATCTGGCAGGCCTGCTCGGCAAGGCCCTGTGGATGAACGATGTTTTTGCGATAGGCGTGCAGCGCCTTGAGCAGGGCGGTCGTGAAGCTGCCGGACGATCCCAGCCCGGTGCCCGCGGGGATGTCGGCCATGCTGGTGATTTCCAGGTGCGGCTGCTCGATCCCCACCATCCGCAACGCCTCGCGCACGATCGGGTGTTGCACGTCGTCCACGCACGCGGCCTGCTCCAGCCGGGAGTATTTGATTATCAGCCCCGGCTGAAAAGTCTGGTGAAGCGTGATATACACATACTTGTCGATGGCGGCGGCGATGAGGAATCCGCCATGCTCGCGGTAATACGATGGCAGGTCGGTCCCGCCGCCGCCGAGAGAGATGCGCAATGGACTGCGGGTTATAATCATCGCCGCACCTGTCATCGGAGCGGATTTGGCAAGACGTGAGGGATATCCGGGCCGGCAATGTTATCGGGCCACAATCCTCGTGAGGGTTCCTGAAAGTTGAACAAGCGGCGCCGCCGCGACGTGAATGGGATGGGGCGCGCGACGGGAATTGTAGGGTTCGCTTTAGCGAACGCGGTTTCGAAATGCCCGGCGGTCGCGGAGCAGCGTTCGCTGAAGCGAACCCTACGGCGTGTCGAATTTTCCGGCTTCGAGTTGTATAGACGGAGAGTGGCCCTCATGAAAACGCGACGGCCCCGGCGATTCGGACGGACGATTTTGCGGGCGGCGCTCATTTACTGCGTGGTGGCTTTGGTGCTGGCTGGATGTGCAAGCAAATTGATTCTTCATCCCACCCGCGAGGCCATCCCCGCGAATGGGGCGACGCGCCTGCAGGTTCTCGGCCCCGTGGAGACAATCGAAATCTGGACGATGCATTCGCGCGGCGTGCGCGGGCGCGAGCCGCGGGCCTTCGTTATCGAATTCATCGGCAATGCCGCCCGGGCGGAATGGGGTGTGGAAGACGTGTCCGCCGACTGGGGCGATCGGCCAGTCGAGGTGTGGGCCGTGAATTACCCCGGCTACGGCGGAAGCGCGGGGTCGGCCAGCCTCAAGTCGATCGCGCCAGCCGCCTTGGCCGCATACGATGCGATGAAAAAGAAAGCGGGCGATCGCCCGACATTCGTCAGCGGCCACAGCATCGGTACCACCGCCGCCCTATGCGTGGCGGCGCACCGGCCAGTCAGCGGGCTGGTTCTTTACAATCCGCCGCCTTTGCGCAAATTGATCATGGGCCGATTCGGCTGGTGGAATCTATGGCTCGCCGCCATCCCCGTCTCCCTGCAGGTTCCCGGCGAACTCGATTCGCTGGCGAATGGACGCAAGTGCAGTGCGCCGGCGGTGTTCGTTTTAGGCGAGGCCGACGAAGTAGTGCCGCCCAGGTATCATCAGATGGTGGTGGATGCTTACGCGGGGCCAAAGCAACTGGTGCGTATGCCGGGCGCAACCCACAACGATCCGGTCAGCCCCGAAGCCCTGCCGCGATTCGAGGCGGAGCTGGATTGGCTATGGAAGGAGGCGGGCGCCGGCGAGCCCGCAACCGAAAGAAAGTGGGAGCCACGAATGGGCACGAATGCACACGAATGAACACGAATGAAGAAGAATTATTAGTGCCAATTCGTGCTCATTCGTGGCATTCCTCTTCGTCGCCTTCACAAACAATCTAGTGCATTGTCACGCAATGATTTTGGGGTAAATCACTAGAGTTTTACCCGCATTTGGAAGCATGACAATGCACTAGTGCATTGTCACTCTTTCAATTTAGGGTAGCATCAACGGCATAACCAAGGAAGGTTTTGCCATGCCCAAGACATCGAAGAAGTACGTGGTTCGTCTCACGGATGCCGAGCGTCAGATACTTCAGGAGG
>DASRLH010000094.1:0-15653 GCA_035648595.1 Tepidisphaeraceae bacterium | reverse complement strand
CATGATGAGCGACAAAGGACGGCAGGTGACCGCCGCCCTACACGCGGCACGCGAGGCAAACATCGAAAAACTATCACAAGCGGCATAAATCACCTGGAAATCTTGCCAAAAAAACCAGAGACTGCATGATATCCTTAAAGAAAATCAAGCAATTCCCAACTCATGCTCTCGCGCAGGCTACGACTTTTGATTGGAAGCGTTTGGGATGTCAGTGCTGACCCCGAGTATATTTTTTCGAAGATATCCAGCAAAATCATGTCGAGGGTGCCAGAATATTTGTAAGATCGACGGAGAGAACTGCCACGAATGGGCATGAATAATTTGTCTTCATTCGTGTGCATTCGTGCCCATTCGTGGCTTCCCTCTTTCTTTTCGGTTGCGGGCTCGCCCGCGCTGGGTGCCTTCGTAGTGAATAATCAGCATTATCGCAGCCGTTCATCTTTCACCACCGGCGCCAATTCCTCGCGAAGCGCCGTCCTCGCCCGATGCAGCAAGACGCCGACGTTATCAATGGATACTTTCAAATGTCCGGCGATTTGCTCATAGGTCATCCCTTCAAGGCAGAACAGGCAAAACGCCTGGGCCTGCCGGGGCGGAATCCTGCTCAGCGCATTTCGTAGAAGTTCCGACAACTCGCTCTCCTGGGCGCGGTCGCCGGGTGAATCCTCTTGGGAGGGTTGTTCATTCCACTCGCAGGCATCTTCCCGTCCTTGCCTGCGATATCGCTGTCGAAGGCGGTCCATCGCCCGCGCCGTCGCCAGACGCCGAAGCAGCGGCCCGGCATCGCGCATCTCCTCGCGGCGGGGCACAGCCGAAGCGCACAAAGAAACGTCTCCTGGAAACAATCCTGGGCATCCGCGCGGTTGCCCAGCAGCCGATAGGCCGTCCGCCAAACCGCCGGCCCTTCCCGGCTGACAATACTGTCCCAGTCCAACACCATGATGAGTCGCCGCGAGGCAGCTTTTTATTACTCAGACCGAGCGGTACGTTGCCGGGCGCGGCAATCGGCGCCCACGTATTACAGGTCGGTGTTATCTTGTTATTTTAACAAGCATATTGTGGTGACCATCGGATCGTTTTGCGTTGGCGACGGCGATCACCTGTTTTCCGCTTTTGTGTTTTTGATTTGTTTCGGATTTCGAGTTTCGGATTTCGGGTTTCGCCGCGGGCGGGGGCTGCTCTGGGATACAGCCGGCTACTATGCGCCGCCGCAACGGCGGCTGGGTGCACGGGTATCGGCTTGTGTCCGCCTCCAGTCCGCATTGGCGATGCCTGACTGGCGGCAAGGCAAAACTGGCCCAGGGCCTTGTCTTTGGCTAGTCTAGTCCAAAACGGAGCATGTAACATGAAATGGGTTCTATGGTTGCTGACGGTGGTATTGATTGTTATTCATCAGGATTTCTGGAACGCGAGCCAGATCGAGCCGTTGTTGTTTGGGTTTGTGCCGGTGGAATTGTGGTATCACGCCCTGTATTGCTGTCTGGCGGCGATTCTGATGGCACTGCTCGTCTCGCGGGTCTGGCCCACCGAGTTGGAAAGCGCCCAACCCGAAACACCAGAAGCGCGCAAGGCCGAAGGATTTGCCGGACACTGAAGGAAAAGAAAACACAACCACGGAGGCACGGAAACACGGAGGCGCGTTCGATCAAATACGCCTTCATTTTAGAAGTGGACACTTTTGTGGGTTGCGATGAGATCAATGTGACACGGGCGTCCCGCCCGTGCGTACGGACTAGACCTTCAAGAACCGCGTGACCTATACAAATCAACTCGAATCGGCCCGATCGATGAGCTAATTTCGAGCGTCGAATGCGCCTCCGTGCCTCAGTGTCTCCGTGGTTAAATGTTTTCCCCGGCACGCTGAAGCCCAAAATCTGAGACTACAGGAGTAGTTGGCAATGGAGCAATGGCTGCCCGCAATCGTGATTTTTGTTTACCTGGCGGTGGTGCTGTACATCGGCATCTTCGCCTTCCGCCGGGGCCGCACGACCGGGGAGGATTTTTTCCTGGCAAGCCGGTCGGTCGGGTCGGTCTTTTTCTTCCTGGCGCTGTTCGCCACCAACATGACGGCCTTCGCCATCCTGGGCTCCTCGGGCATGTCCTATAAGATCGGGGTGGGCGTGTTTGGCATGATGGCCACCTCCTCGGCGCTGGTCATCCCGCTCACACTCTTTTTCATCGGCACGCGCCTCTGGGCGGTCGGCAAGCGCTTCGGGCACATGACGCAGGTCGCCTTCTTCCGCGACCGCTGGGAATGCTCCTCCATCGGCACGCTGATCTTCCTGCTGACTGCCGCCATGCTCGTGCCGTACCTGATCATCAGCATTGACGGGGGCGGCACCATTCTCGCTTCGCTCACCGATGGCCGCATTTCCTATGCGTTGGGCGGCGCCATTGTCGCGACGATTGTGATGGCCACCGTATTTTTCGGCGGCATGCGCGGGGCGGTCTGGGTGAATGTGCTGCAGACGCTGCTCTTTATCAGCTTCGGCTTGTTCGCGTTCGCCTGGATCGGCGCGCACATACCCAGCGGTTTCACCGGCACCATTCATGACATGACCAACCCCCGCGTGAACATGTCGATGAATGCAAATCCGATGGCAAATGCCATGGCCCGCCCCGAAACCCTGCTCGACCGCGAACGCATCCCCTGGCAGGTTTTCCTCAGCTTCATGCTCATTCCGCTTTCATCCATCATGTTCCCGCACATGTCGATGATGTGCTTCACGGCTAAGAAAGTGACGGCTTTTAAGAAGACGGTGGTACTCTATCCGCTGTGCATCATGGCAATCTGGCTGCCTTGCGTATTCCTGGGCGCGCTGGGGCCGTTTGTGAAGCCGCCACAGGACACGGCAAGCGTCAGGGATCAAGTCGCGGCAAACTCCGAACCGCTGAGGTTGTGGCTCGAAACCGGCGGCAAGGCCGCCAGGCCCGGTGAGCGGCCCGAAGGCCTTTTGTTGGGCCTAAATAAGGCGCTGGGCGCCGCAGCCCACCCCCAGGCGCCCAAAGCCGCAATGACCGCTGCGCCCGCCGGACGCCAGCCGATCGCAATGCAGACTCGGGAGGTCGAGCCGAATATGGGGGCCGCGCGAATGCTAAACGACGTTCACGCGAAAAAGTTCGATGCCAATTCCCACGCGGATCGACTCAAGGCGGCGAGGCAGTTGAGCGCCATCCAGAATCCCTCCGTCAAGTCGGCATGGGGGAAGGTGGCGTCCAACAATTCCGACAGCGTGTTGCTGGAAATGCTCAAGACGTATTTGCCCAAATTCCTCGTCGGCCTGCTCGCCGCCGGGATCATTTCCGCGGTCATGGGTTCCGACTGCCATCAGATCCTGGGCCTCTCCACCATGTTCACCAAGGACGTGTTCACGTACTACGGCAGCGGGCGCCAAAGCAGCGAGCGCACCACCGTCAACATGGGCCGGGCGTTCATCCTCATTCTCAACGGCATTGCCTACATCATCGCCCTGGGCCGGCCGCATATCTTCGAGTTCGCGGTGACGTACGCCTTCAGCGGGTTCGCGGCGTTGGCGCCGATGATGATCGCGGCGCTGTTCTGGCGGCGCAGCACCAAGTGGGGCGCGCTGGCCTGCACGATTTGGGTGGCGGCGTGGCTGGCGCTGATGATCTACGCCGAGGGCCTGCATCATTTTGCCCCTGGCCAAACCCTCTGGGCTCTTGGCGGGACGAAAGTGTTGTTCATGAGCGCGGCGGGAAAGGTGAGCTTCCTGAACTTCACGCCGGTCGTTCCGATGACGCTGGGCAGCGCGATCATCATCATTCTGATTTCGTTGATCACGCCGGCTCCTTCCGCCGCCACCGTCAACCGCTATTTCCCGAGGCGTAATGTTGCGCAGTCGGCTACGATTGTATCGACGTGATGCGGGCGTCTCGCCCGTGCGAATGGCTTGGGAAGATCGAGAAATCAACGTATTTACCATTCGACGGAAATACGCACGGGCGAGACGTCCGTGTCACGATCCGGGTTCCCTTTCCCCGTTTCACTGGCGCCATGCGTTCCTGATTCTTGCGTCCCTGGAGACCCTGAGTGAACGTCAGCATTCTTGCCGCCGGCGCGGGCGGGATGTATTGCGGAAGCTGCATGCGCGACAACGCGCTGGCGGGCGCCCTGCGCCGCGGGGGGCATGGCGTGACGCTGATCCCGCTGTACACGCCGCTGCGAAGCGAAGTCGAGGATGCCAGCAACACGGAAATCTTCTACGGTGGCGTCAATGTCTATCTTCAGCACGCCACCCGCCTGTTTCGACACACGCCGCGCGTGCTTGATTGGATTTTCGACCGCCCTTGGATCTTGAGCGCGGCAGGGAAAATGGGCGCGCAGACCGCGCCCAATAAACTGGCCGGCCTTACGCTTGACATCCTCAACGGCGAAGAGGGGGCGGCCACCAAGGAACTGTCCCGCCTTGTCGCGTTTCTGCGCGATGACGTGAAGCCGGATGTCGTTTGCCTGCCCAATCTGATGTTCGTGGGCATGGCCCGCGCCTTCCGCGAGGCGCTGGGCGTGCCGGTGATCTGCGAATTGACTGGCGAGGACATCTTTCTCGACGCCATGAAGGACGCCGACCGTCACCAGGTGCGCCGGGTGATCCGCGCCCGCGCCGCCGACGTGTCGCGTTTTGTCGCCACCAGCGACTATTACGCCCGGCACATGGCCGAATATCTGAACATCCCGCGCGAAAAGATTGACGTCGTCTACACCGGCATTTCCAGCGAGTATCTGCATCCGCCCCTCCCTCGCGCGTCCGGCGCGCCTCGAACAGTAGGCTACCTGGCCCGCATCTGCCCGGAGAAGGGGCTGGGTCGGCTGATGGACGCATTCGAGATACTGCGCACGCTGCCAGGAATGGCGAACGTGAGGCTAAAGGTGGCCGGTTATCTGGGCGGCCGCGATCACAAATGGTTCGACGCCCTTCGCAAGCGCGCGACTTCCATTGGCATGGGTGATTCCATCGAGTATTTGGGCGAAGTGGATCGCGCCGCTAAATTGCGTATGCTTGATTCGATCGACGTTTTTAGCGTGCCCACTGTTTATCCCGAGGCCAAGGGCATCTACGTTCTGGAAGCATTGGCGCGCGGCGTGCCGGTGGTGCAACCGACGCATGGGTCGTTCCCGGAGTTGCTGGAAGCCACCGGCGGCGGCGTCCTGGTGCCGCCGGGCGACGCCGGCGCGTTGGCCCGCGCGCTGGCCGATCTCCTGGGCGATCCGCGGCGCCGGCGCCAACTGGGCGAAAAAGGACGATCCATCGTGGAATCGACCTTCACGGAGGACCACATGGCGCGCAATATGTTGGGCGTGTTTGAGCGCGCGATCGCGAGCAATAGCAGAGGAGTGATGAGTGAACCGTGATGGGAAGGACCAGTCCTATACTTCGAATTAGACGCTACCACACACCATGCCAACCACACTCACAACCGCATCTACCGGCCCCGCGCCCGGCCCATTGGCCGGCGGCCTGGTCGTCAGCGACCTTCGCAAGGAATATCCCACGCCCACCGAGCCCCTGGTCGTGTTGCGCGGCGTCTCGTTTTTGCTTGCGGCCGGCGAGCGCGTCGCCATCATCGGGCCCAGCGGATCGGGCAAAAGCACGCTACTCAACATCATCGGCACGCTCGATGAACCCACCGCCGGCTCGGTCACCCTTGCGGGCATCAATCCCTTCGCGTTGCGATCGCGTGAACTGGCGCGCTTTCGCGGAAAGCGGATCGGCTTTGTTTTCCAGGACCATCATCTCCTCCCGCAATGCAACGCCTTGGAAAACGTGTTGGTTCCCCGGCTGGCGCTGGGCAGCGTGAGCTCGACCGATTCCGACCGGGCGGCGCAGTTGCTCAGGCAGGTGGGACTGGAAGGCCGCGCGACTCATCTTCCAGCAGAGTTGTCCGGCGGCGAGCGCCAGCGCGTCGCCATCGCCCGCGCCCTCATCAACAGCCCTGATCTTTTGCTCTGCGATGAGCCGACCGGGAATCTCGATACAAAGACCGGCCAAGCCATCGGCGAGCTTTTGACGACTCTTGCCAGCCAAACCAAGGCGATTCTAATCGTCGTCACGCATAGCACGGCGCTGGCGGAAATGTTTCCCCGGAAGCTGGGGATGTCGGATGGAACTTTGCTGCCGCAGTGAGGGACCACTGCCTTCGTGGATCGGGTAACGAGTGATCGGGAAACAGTGGCACGGGCGGCTCGCCCGTGTTTTTGTGCGAGACCCACGGGCGAGCCGCCCATGCCACGAGAGCACCATGAATCGCTTCACGCTTGTGCTTCGCAATCTCTTGTATTTCCGTGGCGTGAACCTGGCGGTGATCGCGGGGATGGCGGTTTCCACGGCCGTGCTGACCGGCGCGCTCATGGTCGGGGACAGCGTGCGCGGGAGCCTGGCGGACCTGGCGCATCGGCGCCTGGGGCCCGTGGATTACGCGCTGTTTTCGACCCGGTTTTTCCCGCAGACGCTGGCCGATCGGCTTGCCGCCGACAAGCGGGCGGGGGATGTCGCGCGGATTATTCCCGCCATTATCGTGCAGGGCGGGGCGGTGAATGATTCGGATGCGGGTAAGCCGCGCACCGCGGATGTGCAGATCGGGGCGCTGGGCGATCCGCCCCCGAAGGTAGCGCCTCTGGATATTGTTGATCTGCCGGTGGCTCGCGGCGCGTGCGTGGTGAATCAGTTGCTGGCGACGGCGCTATCAATCCAAAAGCCTGGGCCGACATTGCTGCTGTCGGTTCCCACACAGGGTGATGCCCCGCGCGAATCGCCGCTGGCCCGGCGGGGGCGCAACGACGTGCTCAATCAGGTGCGGGCGGATGTCGCGAAGGTCGCGGCATTTCAAAATTTCGCCGCCTTGTTCAGCCCCAACGGCAGCCAGCGAACGCCGCGAAATGCGTGGGTGAACCTCCAGGATTTGCAGGAGACGATCGATCAGCCGGGCCGCGCCAATGTGCTGCTGGCCCATGCGAAAAGCGCAAACGCCAGGCCAGATGAGGACGTCGCCGCGCTCAACGAGCAGCTTGGGAAAATCGTTACGTTGGAAGATTACGGAATCGCCGTGCGGGCCGCGGGTAACCATGAAAATTCGGCTTTCGCCCGCGACACTTACCTCGCGCCGCCGATGGTCGCCGCCGCTGAAAAGGCCGCCGATTCGCTGAAACTACGGCTGCGCGAAGTGTCGGTGAATCTGGTCAATTCCATCGGGAATATCACGAGCGGCCAGCCCCCAAGAGCCATTCACTACGCGGTGGGGGCTGGGATTTCCTCGCTGGACGAGGGCCAACTGGCGCCCAATGAGATCGCGATCAACCAGTGGTCCGCCGATCAACTCAACGCCAAAGTTGGCGACACGCTCCGCATCGACTATTACCTCCGCCAGTCCGGCGGCGATCTGACCGACGCCAGCAAAATCCTGAAACCCGCGCAGCTTACTTTCGTCGTCAGATACGTTCTTCCGATGGCCGGCATGGGCGCGGACCCCGATTTGCCGCCCAATTATAAGGGTTTGACGGATGCCGACAGCGTCGCGGATTGGGATCCGCCCGAGGGCCTCAAGATCGACAAGAAACTGGTGACGGCGGCGGA
This sequence comes from Tepidisphaeraceae bacterium, assembly GCA_035648595.1. Lineage (GTDB taxonomy): Bacteria > Planctomycetota > Phycisphaerae > Tepidisphaerales > Tepidisphaeraceae > RYN-428. Next base: position 8,064 of record DASRLH010000094.1, on the reverse strand, counting down.
TGAGGACTATTGGAAAAAGTACCACGCCGCCCCCAAGCTCTACATCAACTTCGAGACCGCGCGCAAGCTCTGGGGCGGCGTGTATGGAGACGTGACGGGCCTGCGCATTCCCGCCGCCAGCAGCGCGGCGTTTTCAAGGCAGCTCCTTGCCAACCTGCATCCTGAATCGATGGGTCTTTCGTTCCGCCCCATCAAGGCGCAACAACTGGAGGCGGCAAGCGGCGGCACCGATTTCTCCATGTTCTTTGTCATGTTCAGCTTCTTTCTGATCGTCGCCGCCGCTTTATTGGTGGCGATGCTGTTTCGCCTGAACGTCGAGCAGCGCGCCCGCCAAATCGGGTTGATGTCCGCGATCGGCTTTTCGCCCGGACGTCTCCGCAGAATGGCGCTTGGAGAGGGCATGTTGTTGGCGCTGTTGGGTGGAGTGATCGGACTGGCCGGTGCGATAGGATACACCTACCTGATCATTCTTGGGCTGCGCACGCGATGGATGGATGCCGTCGGCACCACTTCAATGCGGCTGCACATCGTGCCCTTGACACTTGCCTATGGATTCGCGGCGAGCCTCTTGGTCGCATGCTGCGCGATCCTCTGGGCCGTGTGGCGCGTGGGCAAGGCACAGGCGGCGCGGCTGCTGGCCGGCGGGTGGGGACTGAACATCGGGCGGCGCGGCAGGGGACGCATCATCCGATGGATCGGCATCAGTCTGGCCTTGATTGGGATTGCCACTGTCGCCATGTCTGTGGCCGGTTCGATTTCCGCTGAAGAGGGATTTGGGGGCGGCGCGCTTCTGTTGTGCGGCGCGCTCTTTTGGCTGGGCGCAACCCTGCGCCCCCGGCCGCACGCGGGTGCGAGTTTCGTCGGCGCCGCCTCGCTGGCCCGCCTGGGCATTCGCAACGGCTCGCGCCATACCGCGCGCGGGGTGCTGTCGGTGGGATTGATCGGATTTGCCGCCTTCACGCTAATTACCGTTGCCGCCATGCAGCAGCAGGGGATTAAAGACCCTGGCCGGCGCGATTCCCCGACCGGCGGGTATCGGCTGATCCTCAGTGCGGCCATCCCGTTAACGGGTGATCTGAATACCGTCGAGGGCCGGCAACTGCTGGGCATCCGTGAGCCACGCAATCCACTGTGGAGGAACGTGCATTTTACCGCCCTGCGCCGCTGGGCCGGGCAGGACATCAGTTGCCTGAATCTGACCAAGCCCAGTAGCCCAACGATCCTGGGCGTGCCGCCGGAAATGATCGAACGAAATGCGTTCATTAAGGGCGACGCCATTACAACCGCCAAGAATCCCTGGCAATTGCTCGACAGCGATCAGGGCGAGGAGATTCCGGTCATTGCCGATGCCGACACGCAGGAATATGTGCTACAGGTGCCGTTGAAGGGAACGATCCCGATCACCGACCAGCTTGGCCGGCCGCGAAAGCTGGTGCTGGTTGCCACCATCGCCCACAGCATCTTCCAGGGCCAACTGCTGATGAGCGACGCCAACTTTCGCAAGCTCTTTCCCGCCCAGAGCGGCTTTGGCGTGGTGCTGATCGATGTGCCCGGCAGCAACGAGCGCCGGATCGAGCATCGCGTGGATCTCGCCGCCCGCGCATTGAGCACCGAACTGGCGGATTATTCCGTGAGCGTTGACACAACCGTTTCGCGCTTTCAGGCCTACCAAAACGTGCAGAACACCTACATGGAAACATTCCAGACGCTGGGCGCGCTGGGACTGATGCTCGGCACGCTGGGGCTGGCCGTGGTGCTGATCCGAACGGTCATCGAGCGAAAGGCCGAGTTGGCGCTGCTGGCATCGCTGGGCTTCACCTCCGCGGCGCGGGTGGGGCTGGTGCTATCGGAGAATGCGTTTCTTCTGATCCTCGGATTGGCGCTGGGGACGGCGTGCGCGGTGATCGGCATCATACCCGCCCTCACGCGCGAATCCCGGCCGATTAATATCGCCAATCTCGCCGGCACGCTGGGCATCGTGCTGGCAGTGGGGCTAATATCCTCCGCCATCGCCGTAAGTCTCAGCGGCATCCGCGTAAAGCCGGCGGACCTGCGGCGCGAATAGGTGACGCAACGACGAAGACTAAGACAACCACGGAGACACCGAGGCACGGAGGCGCATTCGACTTCTGAACCCTCTTTAAGAATGAAGCAAATAAATTAATTGGAATTGGATTGCATGGAGGTTTCGATCGTCAAAAGCGCCTCCGTGCCTCCGTGGTGAAATTACCGGCATGGCAATTAAGGGACCGCAGTCTACAGGAGCTATCGTGAATCGGTTGAATACTTGGATCGCAATGGTTGTTCTTTCGGTTTCCTGCGGCGTTGCGCGCGCCGAGGAATGGCCCAAGTGGCTGGGGCCCGATGGCACCGGAATCAGCACCGAAAAGATCGCCGATCACTGGCCAAAGGACGGGCCCAAAAAACTCTGGACCCAGAAAGTCGGCCTGGGCTTTTCCAGTGTCGTCGCGCTGGATGGCAAGGTCTATATGTTTGCAATGCAGGGGCGCGGCGACACGCTCACCGCGCTCGACGCACAAACCGGCAAAGTGCTTTGGACACAGTCGTATCCGGTCACCCACAAGGCGACGAAAATTACGGATAACGCGCTGGACCGCGACACCGGCCTGCCGTTGCCCGAGGCGACGCCGAGCATCGACGGGCAGCGCATCTATACCTACGGCGGCGGCGGCGACCTGGTCTGCCGCGACCTTGCCGATGGCAAGGAAGCCTGGCGACTGAATGTTCTCGACGCCACCAACGCGCAGATTCTCGACTGGAACGAAGGATCAAGTCCATTGGTCAGCGGCGATCTGGTTTACGTGCAGGGCGGCAAGGGCAGCGCGGTCGCGGTTGCCGTCAATAAGAGCGACGGCAAACTCGCGTGGAAGGCGCAGGCCGGCCTGGGCGGGTATGCCGCCCCGATTCTTGCTGATGTGGACGGCACGCCCCAGATCATCATCTTCGGCGGCAATACGCTGTTTGGTCTGAACCCCATGACCGGCAAAACGATCTGGACCCAGCCCTGGAAAACGCAGTATGATGTGAACGCCGCCACCCCGATCTTTCACGACAAGCATCTTTTCGTCACCAGCTCCTATGGCAGCGGCTGCGGCATGTTTACACTCAGCCCCACCGGCGCGAAAAAGGACTGGAAGAACAAGGAAATCTCCTCGAAGTTTCAATCGTGCATTCTGGACAATGGCCGCCTGTACGGAAACAGCTCCGGCCGCCTCAAGTGCCTGGCGTGGCCCAGCGGAAAGCAGATCTGGTCATCGAGCAATATCGATCTCAATGAAGGCGGCTCGTTCATCATCGACGCCAGCCAGCTGATCGCCCTCAGCGAAAAAGGCCAGCTCAGCCTCGTGCATCTGCAGGCCTCGGGCCCAAAGGTCGTCGCTGAAGTCAACGTGTTTGATTACAATCAGGTTTGGTCCGCCCCGGTAATCTATCAAGGAAAGCTGTACGTCAAGGGCAAGGAAGAGCTGGTGTGCCTGGATATTAAGTGATCCGTGGGAGAAGCCCGTCAACGTATCACGGGCGTCTCGCCACCCTTCGACATTCCACATTTTGCCTTCTTTCGGATTTCGGGGATTCGGAATTCGGATTTCCCTTCGCGCGGATGGCGCGGTAGTCGAGAAATCATGGTATCGCCAATCTCAAAGCACCTCCTGATTCTCCTGGCGATAACGCTCGGCTCGTGCAAGCGCGCGCCCGCCGATTCTCCCGCAGCCGCCCAAACTGCCGCGCCGCCGCATGCATCCGCCACTGGCGATTGGATCGGCTTTCATGGCGGAGGGCCACTGCTGGGCGATGCCTCGGCGATCGGCGCGCCGCCCATGAAGGTGCGATGGAAATTTCGCGCGGCCGATGAGCAGTCGCCGGCGTCGGCGGGCGCGCCAGCGAACAGCGCAACGGGCGCGCCGCCCGCAACCGCGCCGGCCACCGAGCCCGCGTTTCGCCGCCCCGGCCGTTTCGAGGGATCGGCGGCGATTGTTCAAGGCGTTGCCTACGTCGCGGACACCGCCGGCGCGCTATACGCCATCGACCTCAAAACCGGCAAGCCGCGTTGGACCTGGCTGAATCTCACCGCGGACGGCTCGGCCACGGGCTTTGAGACCACGCCGCTCGTGATCGACGGGCGGGTGATGCTCGGCGACCTGGATGGCATTTTTCACGCGGTGGCCGCCGACACCGGCAAGCCGCTCTGGAGTTTCGATGGCGGCGCCTCGATTCATTCGTCGGCCAACCACCTCGGCGAGAAGCGCGACCGCATCGTCTTCGGAGACGATGGGGCCGACATTTACTGCCTCGACGCCGCCGCCGGCAAAAAGCTGTGGGAGCAAAAGTCCGGCGACCGCGTGAACGGCGCGCCGGCCGTCTCCAACGGCTCGGCCCTGGTCTCCGGCTGCGACGCCCAGCTTCGCGCCTTCAAGGGAAGCAATGGCAAGCAGGAATTCGAAACCGACTTGGGCGCGCTGTGCCCAGGGTCGGCGGCCGTCGCCGGGGATCGGCTGGTGATGGGCACCGATCAGGGCCACGTCGTGTGCATTTCGGCCACAACCCATAAGCCGCTCTGGACGTTCAGCGGCATCGGCCAGGAGGCGATGGTCTACAGTTCCCCGGCGGTGGCCGACGGTATCGTGGCCTTCGGGGCCCGCGATCGCAATGTTTATGGGGTCGATTTGACGACGGGCAAGAAGCTCTGGAACTTCGCCACGCGCGGCGACGTGGATTCCTCGCCGGCCATCAGCGGAGGCCGGGTATACATCGCCAGCAAGGACAAAAAACTTTATGTCCTGGACCTCAAGACCGGCAAAGAGATCTGGTCCTTCACCGCCGGCCGCGGCATCACCGCCAGCCCCGCCATCGCCCAGGGCGTGTTGGTCATCGGAGATTCCGGCGGCAATCTGTTTTGCCTGGAACCGGGGTGATCGCGGAACCGAAAACGACGCCAGAGCCGTCTTCGGCTTCCACCAGGACGGATTTGCGCAGAGTGCGCGAAGGCGCAGAGTCGCAATGACAAGTTCAGCGTTTCAAAACGCAACAGCCAATGCACCAACGACAAATCTCGCCTTTGATCAAACGGACAGAGGACAGATCCCTCGCCACGATGATCGTCCCACTCCGCGACTCCGCGCCTTTGTGACTTTGCGCAAATCTTCTCCTCGGCGAGGAAATGCGCCCGTATGCAATCCTATTCGGGTTCGGATTCGGCTGCCCAGGGTCGTCACGTCGGCGTATGAATGCTTGGGTCGTAACGCCGATAGGCCCAGGCGATCAGCGGGACCATCGCGACAACCTGCGCGCTCAGGATCATGCACGCGATCAACGTCGGGACGGGCAATGATTTGCCCGTCAATACCCAGGCCAACCCGGCGGGGATGGCGGCCAGTATGATTGCCAACGCGATGATGATGAACTTGGCCAGCAGGAAAACAAACTTGCGGCCCATCACCTGGAAATCTCCCGGACTCACCGCAACCGGCCGGCTGGGAAACAGCAAAAAGATCAGGTTCTCGGCCTCAAACAAAATCGCGTTGAACGGCAGCGCGACGGCCATCCCCACCGCGATCATCGGGCGCTGCCAGGGGACGTTGATGAGTGCGACTCCAAGCAGCAGCCAGTGAAAGCAGGTCATCAGCAGGATCGGCGTGATCATTTCCCCAATCACCACCGCGCTGCCGGCCAGCGGCAGGGCCTTGAGGCTTTCCATCTGATCCACGTCGCCGCGGAAATCGAAATTGAGCATGCTCGAGCACAAGAAGGTGAGCCACACCATCAGTCCGGCGAGCATTCCCACGATTTCCTTGTTGTGCGCCCCGACCGCGAGCACCGGCGCCGCGCCCACCACCACAATCAGCAGCAGCAATAGCAGCCCGCGAGAGCTTCGCCCCGCGTTGGTGGCCTGACGCCAGGCGATCGGTCCCGCGCCGCCGGCCCAGGGGAAGTTGGGGAGTTGCCAGTTGGCGGTCTTGCTGACGCCCATCGACAAAAACGAGCCGGCGCGGATCCGCTGGATTTTGGCATAACGCCGCTCGCTGGCGGCGGTGGCCGTCTCCAGGTAGTAGCCGTCCATCACGAGCACCAGCGCCAGCATCCCCGCGTTCAGCAGGATCGCATACGCCGACCATTTGATGGCCTCGGCGGCGCGCGGCGCGGTCATCGCGTTTCCGAATGCCTCGAAAGGCGCGAGCAGCACATGTCCCACCGCCGAGTCGTGGAACTGTGCGACGGCGGTCTCGGCGGCCAGGGTCCCGCCGCCCATCCACGTCCGCGCGCCCATCACCGCCAGCACGCCCAAGCCGATCAGGATGAACTTGCGCATTCGGCTATAGGCGATCTGCCCCAGCGCCTGCCCACCGAGCAAAATGACGATGCTGAACCACTGTACGAACAACAGCGCCAGGAACACGCCGGCAAAACAGGCCGGCCACCAGAGCGCGTATTTAAGCATCACCGCCGACAGGATGAGGCCCGTCAGCAGCGCGCCCAGCGTGCTTTTGATCAGCTTGTACGCCAGCAATTCCCGGCGGGAGAAGGGGCCGGGGAAAAGCTGATCCACTTCGCCGGGTGTGAACGCGATGGCCTTGTCGCCCGCGGAGGTGAGCGCGGTGAGAATGCAAATGCCCAGTAGCGCCAACGGCATCACCTGCCGTACCCGATTCGGATCGGCATGCCCCTTTTGCTTGAGTGTGAAAAAAACCGAGGCCAGCCATCCCAGAAATAAAAGCCCTCCCACCGCAAACACCAACATTCGCCCCGGCGACCCCGCCCCGCGCAGCATCTGACGACGGACGCCGCGGAACTGGAGCGAGATCAGCTTGTAGAGGGCGGGATGCATCGGTGCCGGTAGAATAGGGCGACGGGACACCAGGAAAAAGTGGCGGCGTTCTTAGGGGGGCCGCAAAAGGGTCCGACATTGCCAGGGGGTTTCAGCTGCGAGGGCACGCAATGCGCGGAGGCGAGCAACTTTGTCGTATCACGGGCGTCTCGCGTCTCGCCCGTGCGAACGGCGTTGAAGCTTTCGGAAAATCACGGTTCTGGGTATTTGTCGCCATCGGCACGGGCGGGACGCCCGTGATACGCCGCACCGTCGGTGTCCTTACCTCCAACAGCGTCTTGCAAGGGTTCCGCGCACATTTTTATAGGAATCCGCGGTTCGATTGGATATTGTGGGCAAAATGGAAGAGACGCTTCCGCCGCAGACGCAGCACGGTGCCGGCTTTGAGCTGACTCGGGTGAGGCAGTTCACGGTATTCCTGGAGAACCGCGTGGGCCGCCTGCAGATGCTGATGCGCGCCCTCGAGGAGGGGGATCGGGTGGTTGCCCTGGCGATTGAGGAATCGGCCGACTCGGCGTTGGTGCGCCTGATCTGCGCCCACGCCGATACGGGCCGCGATGTGCTTCGTCGGGCCGGCTTCAGCTTCAGCGAATCGGAGGTGCTGGCAGTGCAATTGCCCGGCCGATCCCGCCAGCCGCTCATTGGCGTTTGCGCCGCGCTTTTGGCCGCCGAGATCAACATCCATTACATGTACCCGCTATTGGTCCGTCCCAACGACCCGGCACTGGCGCTCTACGTGGACGATCCCACCCTCGCCGCACAATTGCTCATCCGCAAGGGCTTCACGCTGTTGGCGGAGAGTGATTTGATGGGGAAGGACTGCTCGGAGAAGGGGGAGGGGGAGGAAATGATGAATGATGAATGATGAAGAAGGAAGAGGGATGGTTGGGGCGCGGTGGCAGTTCATTTGACGGGCGTGGCGGAGTTCGTGATGCGCGCATCAGGCGCGCAACATGCTATATTCGCTCTTTCCAAGGCGCTCAACTCCAGAAAAGATAAATGGTTATGGATAGGACCCAGCAAGTTTTCGATACGGACGTCGGCGAAAACGCGCACATTTGTAACATTTCGTCACTAATTGTTAATGCCGTTCGGCTCGCCGGTTGCTTTATTATATGCTGGGCACGAGTATGGGGTTCAGGCGCGAGGTGGTTGCACGGGCCCCAGGCGCCAGCGCCTTGGAAGGGGGCGAATAGCGCGCAGCATCAAAGCGGAGTGAC